>JABCNW020000076.1 GCA_013333945.2 Propionibacterium sp. | reverse complement strand
GTTCTGGCGTCAGCACCAGTCAACTGCTCCAGGGGAGGCTGAACGACTCGTGCGTTCCTCCCACGAACAGGTGATGGCCTTGATCAAATCCTTCAGTGATGTCGAACTGTTCGAGAAAGGCCGGTTCGATTGGACGGGAAAGACGACCCTGGGTTCCTACTGCACATCCGCGACATCGAGTCATTACGAGTGGGCCATGAAGAAGATCCGCGCGCATCTCAAAAAAATACGCTCCACGCCTCGACCTTGGGCGGCATTGTCCCAGGTGCCATGAAGCTCGTTCATGGCCGCCCGCCCGCGAACAAGCCTTCTCAGACATCTATGCGGTCGGATTCCAGCGCGTAGGCGCCCGCGACGATGAACTCCTTGCGCGGCGCCACGTCGTTGCCCATCAGCATCTCGAAGACAGCTTCTGCGCGTTCTGCGTCGTCCACCGTCAGGCGTCTCAGCGTGCGGCGCCTAGGATCCATGGTGGTCTCCGCCAGCTGGTGGGCATCCATTTCACCCAGCCCTTTGTAGCGCTGCGGTTCCTTGAACCGCACCCCTTTCTTCGTCAGCTCTGCTGCCTTTCGCTGGTATTCCCCGTCGGTGTAGGTGTAGATGTATTTCTCCATGCCCCGCTTCGGATTGATCAGTTCGAATCGGTGCAGCGGAGGAACCGCCGAGTAGACCCGGCCCGCTTCCACGAGGGGCCGCATGTAGCGGAAGAACAGCGTGGCGAGCAGGCAGCGGATGTGGGCCCCGTCGGAATCGGCGTCCGCCATGAAGATGATCTTGCTGTAGCGCGCCGCATCCACTTCGAAGGTGCGTCCCGAACCGGCACCGACCACCTGGATGATGGCTGCGCACTCGGCATTCTTGAGCATGTCGCCGACGGAGGCCTTCTGCACGTTCAGGATCTTGCCGCGAATCGGCAGCAACGCCTGGAACTCGGAGTTGCGTGCCGTGTTTGCAGTGCCCAGCGCGGAGTCACCCTCGACGATGAATAGCTCGTTTAGCTCGCCGTCGGCGCTGCGGCAGTCCTTCAGTTTCGGCGGCAGCGAGGACGACTCGAGAGCGTTCTTCCGGCGCTGATTCTCGCGGTGTGCCCGGGCCTGGACGCGAGCACGGGAGGCGTTCACCACCTTCTCCATGAGGGTTCGCGCTACCTGCTTGGTAGCGGCCCTGGAGCTGGTCAGGAATTCCGTGAGCTCGCTCTCGACGATGCGCGCTACAAGACGCTGCACGGGCGGGGTACCCAGCACATCCTTGGTCTGTCCCTCGAACTGTGGCTCTGCGAGCCGAACGGTGACCACCGCAGTCAGCCCCTCGAGGCAGTCGTCCTTGACAATCTCATCCCCGTTCTTCAGCAGCCGGGTCCCGACGAGGGACTTCGTGAACGCCCTGAGCACACCCCGTTCAAAGCCGGAAACATGGGTGCCGCCTTTGGGAGTAGCGATGATATTGACGAAGGAACGCACCTGAGTGTCGTACCCGGTACCCCATCGCACCGCGATGTCCACCTCGAGGCTGCGATCCACATCGGTCGCCGTCATCGCTCCGGCCTCATCGAGCATCGGCACGGTCTCGGTGAACGAGTCGCTGCCAGCCAGACGCAGTACTTCCGTCAAGGGGGCATCCTTGGCCAGGAAGTCCACGAACTCCGTGATGCCTCCTTCGTGGAGGAACACCTCTGTTTCGCGTTCTCCTCCGCGGGCATCGGTCACCTCCAGGCGCAGTCCCGGGACGAGGAATGAGGTCTGGCGTGCCCGGTCGTGCAGCTGGGGCAGGGAGAGACCGGCGTCGGCAAGGAAGATCTGTTCATCGCTCCAGTAGCGCACCCGGGTTCCTGTGCGATTCTTTGGCACCCGCCCGAGTTTCCGCAGGCCCGAGGCCGGAGTGAAGGGGGCTTCCGGTCCCTCTCCATCGAAGATTCCAGGAACTCCGCGTCGGAAACTCATGACCCACGTGGTCCCCTCACGGTCCACCTCAACATCTAGGCGGGAGCTGAGCGCATTCACCACGGAGGCACCAACCCCGTGGAGCCCACCGGTCGCGTTGTATGAGGAGTTCCCGAACTTCCCACCCGCATGGAGCCGGGTGTAGACAACCTCGACGCCACTGAGGCCTGTGCGTGGTTCCTTGTCGACGGGAATGCCTCGGGCATGATCCACGACCTCGACGGATCCGTCCTCGTGGAGGATGACCGCGATGCGGTCGCCAAAACCTGAAAGAGCCTCGTCGACGGCGTTGTCGATAATCTCCCACAGACAGTGCATCAGGCCGCGGGTGTCCGTGGACCCGATGTACATGGCCGGGCGTTTGCGCACCGCCTCGAGACCCCCCAGGACCAGCAGGTTCTTGGCCCCGTAGTCGCGGGGGGTGTGGGTATTGGGGTTCGCGCGCACCGGGACAGGTTACCGGGAAGCGAGCAGCCACGTCAGCAAGAGGTTAGGTGGCTACTGACCCCCAGGAAGGGGAATATTGGAAAAGCGCGCTACGTTAGAAACGGCACAGAGGTAATTCGGGAAGGAAGGGCGAGCATGAATAACACCGCCACTGAACGGACCACCGGCGGCCTCACCGCCATGGACCGGTGCGACCGCTGCGGCGCCCAGGCCTATCTCCGCGTGGAGTTGAGCAGCGGCGGCGAGTTGCTGATCTGCGCCCATCACGCGAGCATGCATCGTGAAAAGCTCGCCCAAGTGGCTGCGCGAATCCACGACGAGACGGCACGTCTCAAGGAGTGATTGTCGCCGTGGCTGCCCGGATCAGCTCCGGGCCCGCCACCACTGGTTCCAAACGGTTGGCCAGAACATGGTAGAAGGCCGTTGCTACTCGTTCCGGTTCCAGACCGTGAGCCTCAGCCCAAGCCTGTCGGTAGATGGCCAGTTGCAACGGGTCCGCGTCCGTGTCACCAATCTTCCAGTCGATCACAAGCGCATCAAAAGCTGGATCATCGCTGGGAAAGACCGCATCGATCCGCCCGCGCAACACCAGCGATTCCCAGCAGAGCAGAAATGGAACCTCGATTCCGAGCGGCGTCCGGTTCGCGAACTGGCTGGCTTCAAAGGCTCGTTTGAGACGTTCAAGCCCAGGTTCCTCGGCATGGACCCGAAAGTCGAGTTCATCAAAACCGGGGCTGAGCGAGAACCGCTCCATCACCCATTCGTGAAATCGCTCCCCCAGTCGCGCACTGCGTTTCGGTTCCCGAGGCATTCGGCGCGCCAGGCGCTCAGCGAAACCCGCAGGGTTCTTTCGCAACTCCATGAGAGCGGTGGCTGTCAAGCCTGCCGGTAAGGTCAGGTTCCGGCTCGTCCTCCGGGTCAGTTGCTCAGCCAGAAAGGCAGCATCCCGGTCCCACGCCGCAATCCTCTCCTGTTCCGCTGCTGAGGCGACGCCAGAGCCCCAGACCCAGCCGGTCTCGTCCTCTCCGGATACGATCACCTCCCGTGCCTGACGGACCAGGGCCGCAGCACGGGCTGTGGCAGCTGCCCGGTCCGTGATAGGAACGGTCCGGGCTGCAGTGGGCTGAGGATTCTCCTCCGGAGGAGATAGCTTGGTGGATCCCTCGTGGAGTGCCGCCGCATCCTCGAAGTAGCGGGACCGAACGCGTATCCGTTTCAACCCTGGAGCCCAGGCGTGGGCCGAGACGACGAGCAGTCGTTTCGCCCTGGTGACGGCAACATAGGCCAGCCGATCTTCTGAGAGCCGGTGTTCCTGTTTCAACTCCTCCCGGTAGGTATCAATGCCTCGTTTGGAGTAGTCGGCCAGTTGGGGGATCGAATCCGCATCTCCTCTAAGCGGCGCGGGCAGCAGACGAGAGTTCGTGCTCCAGTTCCCCGTCCGGTCGGTCCCGGGAAATACCCCCTCCGACAGCGCCGGCAGGTAGACCGTATGCCATTCCAGTCCCTTGGCCCGATGAACGGTGAGCAGTTTCACCGAATCGACCGCGGTCGGTGTGGCGCGCTCCAACGCGTCCCCGTGCTCCTCCTCGGCATCCAGCCATGCCAGTAACCCGGCCAGGCTCCCATCACCGTCGATGTCAGGGTAGGTGGAGCAGGCCGCATTGAATCGCGCAAGCTGGGAGGTGTCCCCGCGCACCAGTTGTTCGGCCTCCAGGCCGAGCCGGGAGATCACACGACGCACCAGCTCGGGGACGGGCTCATCCAGGTGCTTGCGCAGATCGGCGAGCTCTGAGGCAAACCGTTCCAGCCGTGCTCTTCCCTCATCGCTGATGGCGGCTCCCCCAGGATCGTTCACGGCGTCCAACAGCGAGATCTCACGTGCCGGATCGGTACGTGAGACGAGTTCGGTCAATTCCTCGGGCAACGAAAGCGGCTCCTTCGTGTTCTTCCCCGGCACCAGTTCCCGGGCGCGACGCGCCAGCGCGGCGAGGTCAGCCAAGCCGAGCCGCCAGCGTTCCCCGGTGAGCAACCCGGCCACCTCAGCGTTTGCCAAGGGGTCGGCGAGTACCTTCAAAGTAGCCACCACGGGAGCGATCTCTGGTAGGCGCAACAGTCCCCCGATCCCGACGATCTCCACGGGAACATCGTGTTCCCGGAGATGTTCCCACACCGAAGTCAGGACATCGTTGCAGCGGGTCAGGACGGCGATGTCCCGCCATGCCGTGCCCTCGGCGTGCCGGGCTGTGACATCGGTCGCCAGCCAGTCGAGTTCCTCCGCGAGGGTGTCAAAGCACAGGACACGGACCTTGCCATCGGGTGCGCCCTCCCCGGGGCGCAGTTCCACCCCCCCGCCCCTGTTGCGCGTGAGCGGCTCGGCCAGGGCGTTGCCCACCTCCAGGATCCGGCTGCCGCTGCGGCGGTTGATGGTGAGCGTGAACTCCTTTGCGGGTTCCCCCGTTGCACCGGGGAAGTGGGTGGGAAACCCGAGGATGTTCGAGGCAGCTGCTCCGCGCCACCCGTAGATCGCCTGGTTCGGATCCCCGACGGCGGTCACTGGAAACCCGCGGCCCGACGCGGTATCGGCGCCGCTGAACAGTGCGCGCAGCAGGATTGCCTGCGCCGACGAGGTGTCCTGGTACTCATCGAGCAGGACCACCCGGAACCGTTGTCTGAGCGTGGCGCCGACCACGGGGAAGGACCGCGCCAGTTCCACGGCCTGGGCCTGCTGATCGGCGAATTCCACTAGGCCGAGTCTCCTCTTGAGCTCCCGGTAGGTCTCGACGAGTTCCAACAACTCCAGACGCTCGTCGATGGCCCCCAGGGCCTCGAGAACCGCCTTCGTCGGTGATCCCCGCCACAGCGGTGCCTTCTCAAACCGGGCCCGGGCCCGCAGGGAGAACTCCCTGACCTGCGCGGGCGTGGCCAGGTGCGATTCCAGGGCCGCATCCAGGGCCAGCACCCGTTCCGGGAGCTGGCGAGGGGACAGCCGGGACAGGTGTTCGAGGGGCAGGGGGTACTCGGCCACCGCCCGGGCGGCAACCCTGAACCTGGAAGCCCCGGACAGCAGCCTGGCATCGGCCTCAATGCCCAGCCTCAGGCCGTGTTCCCGGACAAGCCGGGCGGCGAAGGCGTCGTAGGTGAGCACCATCTCGCCGCCCTCCGTCTCGTCCCGGGAGGCCAGGTCAGCCCGTTCCAGGGCGTGACAGATGCGTCCTCCCAACTCCGCGGCGGCCTTCCGGGTGAAGGTCAACCCGAGGACCTGCTCGGCCCGCACCTGCCCGGTGCCCACCAGCCACACGACCCGGGCGGCCATGACCGTGGTTTTCCCCGTACCCGCGCCGGCGACGATCACCTGTGGTTCGAGCGGTGCGCAGATGGCGTTCAGCTGCTCCGGGCTGAACGGGATTCCGAGTGCCTCGCACAGGTCGCCGGGGTCATTCAGTGGTTTCATTCCAAGCCTCCGGGGTTGATCGCCGGGCAGGAGGACCCGAACGCGCACCAGGCGCACTGCGGTCCCTCCCGGGCCTCAAAGGTCCCCCTCTGGAGGATCTCGACCGCCTGTTCCAGTTTCTCGGTGAGCCAGGAGGGACCCTCCGGCAGGACCGGTTGGAATTGCCGTTCCGGTAGTGCTCCACCGTGCCGGAGATGGAGCAGCGACGGTTCTGCCACCTCCCTGATCCCGGGCGCCAAGGAGTCGAACGCCCCGAGCCTGGCGGCCAGTTGATACACCCCGAGCTGGGTGTGTTCGGCCACTTCGGCCCTGGTCGGGGGGCGGCGACCGGTCTTAAGGTCCACCACGGACAGTTTCCCGCCTCGCAGCTCGAGCCGGTCCACGGTGCCGCGCAGCAGGACCGGCACGTCCTTGACGACGATCGGGGCCTCGAAGTTCACCTCGACCCCGAGAAGCTCGTCAGGGTTTGTCTCGTTCCAGGCGTGAAACCGGGTCAGTGCCCGGCGCATCTGTTCCTTCTCGGCTGCTTCCATCCAGCGGGCCTCGAAACGGAGCCGGGGCCAAACTTCATCCAGGTCTCGGAGTATCTCCTCGAGTTCCCTGGTCCCCCAGGCGGCTTGCTGGGCCAGCCGATGGACCACATCACCTACACTTGCTTGGGGACCTCGAAGCCGGTCGGCGCCTCCCCTTCGCGAGAGGAACCACTGCCGTGGACAGGCCAGGAGCGCCTGCAGAGTGGAGCCGGTGATGACCAGTGGCCACGATGTCTTCCAGTCCGGGCAGGAGGGTTGCTTCACCCCCCACCAGTTCTCGGGGCGGGCCTCACGAAACGCAGGGCGAAAGCGCTGGTCGGTGATCTCACCAAGGTGAGCCAAGCGCAGCGCAGCCGCTCGCCGCATAGCCGGGGATTCAACAGGGTCAGCCGCTACCTGCCGCAGCTCAGCAATCAGAGATGCCGCCGTCTGCCGTTGCCCGGGCAGTCCTGCAACACGCACAGGGGGTACGCCCAGCTCTCGGCAAAACCGTGATGGTTCCGCCGGCTCGGCCTCACTGGCTGCCGGCGCACTGATGTGCAGTTGCTCTACCGCCCGGGAGCAGGCGACATAAAAGGATCGCCTCTCGGATGCGATCTGACCAGCGGTACTGGCCGCATCCAAGTGATCGGGGGCGAGACGGTCCGGGTCCAGCAGCAGGCCCCGCCAGCCAGTCTGCGGCCATGTTCCTTCACTGACCCCGATCACATACACCCTCCGCCAAGAACCACTGCGAGAGCGATGGGCTGTGAGAAGCCGGACACCACGTCCTTGGATGGAGAGTTCGCGCCCAGTGTCAGCGGGGATCTCCTCGCGCATCACAGCCGCGCAGAAAGCATCGGCACCGTGATGCCCGACGAGTTCCTGCCTGCGTCCTGCGAGTTCGAAAAGCTCGACGATGGCGTCCAGGTCCTGATTGGCGCCGCGCGACCCCGCCAAGGCGGCCTCCCGTAACTTTTCGGGCCATCCCGTTCCGTTCCAGATCGTCCACAACACCTCGGCCACCGGGCATCCCCGGATAAGTTGCCTGGCGGCCCTGCCGAGCAGGGCACCAAGCATCCGGACGCGTTCAGCCTCGGGACCAGGAAGGACTTCCAGCAGTTCCGGCTGGCCAAGACACTTCCCAAGCAGGTCGCGGGAGTCCAGGTCACCAAACCCGGTAGCCAATAAAGACCGGATCAGCGCGCGCTGTCCCATCGCATCCAGTTCGCAGAGAGGACTGGCCAGCAGTCGAGTGACGGCCTCGTTCCCTAGATGTTCAAGGTTCGCTGCCCCCGTCAGCCCGGCCAAGAGGGTTTCCACTGCACGCTGGGAACCGAGAGCCAGTTCGTCACCGGCCACTTCGACAGGGATCCCACAGGCCGTCAGTTCGCGAGCCAGCGGGGCCAGTTGGCTGCGCCCGGATCGCACGATCACCGCGAGTTCGTGCCAAGCGCAGCCATCCATCAGCACCGCGTCACGCAGCGCAGCAGCCAGATGGGCGGTTTCCGCTGCTGAATCGTCGTAGATGCTAACCGTCACAAGCGACTCTTCACCTGGTGCAGGACTGACAGCGGGTGGGGCATCACCCGCGTCAAGCCGTTCCCGGATCCTGGCGAGCGCCTTCGCCACGGCTGGACGGTTCCGGTGGCCGGTGACGAGTCCAAGGGTCTCCGCGCCAGGCAGCCTGCGCAGCAGAGTGATGCTGGCGGCGGAAGCACCGCGGAAAGAACCGAGCCTTTGCTGGGGGTCGCCGAAGACCAGCAGCGGAAGTCCGATTCGGGCCAGATCCGCCAACAGGTTCGCCGCCACCTGGTCGAGCTCTTGGGCATCATCGACCAGCACTGCATCAAACCGCGAACGGCAGGCTTCTGCGACGGCAGTGTCAGCCAGAAGCAGGCGTGCCCGATGAACCAGTTCGGTGTAGTCAAGGGCACCGTCGAAATCGGCAATCGTCAAATAGGTCTCGAAGAAACGCCCGATCGCCTCGAAGGTCGGCTCCCCCTCGGCCAGTTGGATGACGCGCTCCGGATCGAGGCCGAGCTGGCGAGCTCGAGCCAGCACCTCACGCACTTGCCGGGCGAAAGCGCGTGTCCGGGCGGCAGCGCGGACCTCCTCCGGCCAATACTGCTCCCCCACGCCCTCGAGCAGATCCCGGAGCCTCTGTTCCTGTTCCGGCGCCCGGAGCAACCTGAGGTCCTGTTCAGAATCTCCCAGTTCTCGTAGCAGACCCAGAGCGAATCCATGGACGGTCGTCACGCGGGCCCCAACCTCGGCTCCCCCACGTCGCCAGATGATATCCCTCCTCAGTTCCTGGGCTGCCTGCCGGGACGCCGTCAAGATCACGAGTCTTTCCAGGGTGGCGCACTCCTCCAAACGACTGACCGCTGCGGCCGCCAATGTTGTGGTTTTCCCGGTTCCCGGCCCCCCAAGCACCACCCGGACTCCTTGATGCGACCCGGCGGCCATCTCCTGCTCGGTGTCCAGCACTGGCCTGCCAGGCAGAGCACCGGGCAGGAGGCGCCAGGCTCCGATGTCGTTCATGAGTCAATGGAAGCATGCCTGACCCCCAATCTGTGGAAGAGTGATCCCCTGGGGCCACCGCAAGGTGCGGTGGAGCAGTTTTTGCAGGAGAACAACTATGGCTCTGGGAACCGTCAAATGGTTCAACCCCGACAAGGGTTTCGGTTTCATCGCTGTTGACGACAGCACTGGCGAGGATGTCTTCGTACACTACAAATCCATCGACATCCCAGGTTTCAGGACGCTGAACGAGAATCAGCGCGTGGAGTTTGACATCATCCAAGGCCCGAAGGGCATGCAGGCGGACAACGTCCATCCGCTCTGAAGCTGCCCGTCAGGGCGGCTCCGGGATAGGATGAGCCACACGACCAGCGAAGGCGAGGCCCAGTGAGCATGCACCCGGAGGGAGCCCAGTTCCAAGGACGGAACCACTACACAGTGGTTCCGGCACCGTGGGTGGCTGGTTGCAGCGACATCGGGACCCGGCATCGCACCAACCAGGATGCATTGTGCGTAGCCGCCAGTTCACGTCCCACGAAACGGGCCGTTCTGGTTGGCTCTGACGGTGTGAGCACCGCGCTTGGGGCCGAGCATGCATCCTTGGTGGCGGTCGAGGAGGCCTGCTCAGTCCTGATCCAGGCGGTGTCAGCTGATGGTGCGGCTGAGGCGGAATCCTTCAACTCCGCCTTCATGCAAGCCCACGAAGCGGTCTTGGCGGCAGGTGCCGATGATGAACCAGCGGCCTGCACCCTGGTGGCCGCCACTGTCGTTGACGGCTTGATTCGGGTCGGCAGCATCGGGGATTCCCGAGCCTACTGGTTCGGCGAAGACGGGGTGAGCTGGCAGCTAACCAAGGACGACTCCATGGCCCAGGCACGCATGATGCTCGGCGTGCCACGCGAGGAGGCAGAACGTTCTCTTCAAGCACACTCCATAACACGCTGGCTGGGTCGCAACGCCACGGATGTCAACCCCGCTTTGGTGGAGTTGCGTCCCGATTCCCCAGGCTGGGTGGTGGTATGTAGCGATGGTCTGTGGAACTATGCCAGCTCTCCAGAAGACTTGGCGGTGGTGTTCGAGGAGGCCAAGAAGGTCAGCGGAAACCCGGTGGAGCTGACAGAGTCGTTGGTGGCGTGGGCAAATTCCTGCGGTGGCCGGGACAACATAACGGTCGCGTTGGCGTACTGCGGAGGTTGAACGCGGCTAAGGTAGGCACCATGGACGTCAGGATTGGAATCAGCGACATCTCCCGTGAGCTTCAGGTGCGCACCACAAGCAGTGCCGACGAAGTTGCCGCGACCCTGGATGAAGCGCTCACCAACAATTCGACCTTTGAATTGGCCGACGACAAGGGCCGCAGAGTCATCGTGCCCGTGGCGAAACTTGCCTACCTCGATCTGGGGCCCGCCGAGGGACGCCCCGTCGGTTTCGGCGCCCTCTGACATCTCCGGCCCTGACCAGAACAGGGGCCGTCCAACAGTTAGGTATTCACCCTGAACGAGACAACCACATCCGAGACGTTTGCCGATCTCGGTATCCGCGAAGAAATTACCGCCTCGCTCGCCGATGCGGGAATAGTTACCCCGTTCCCGATCCAGGCGCTTGCCATTCCTTTGGCTCTCAGCGGTACCGACCTGATTGGCCAGGCACGCACCGGCACCGGGAAAACACTGGCATTCGGAAGTTCCTTGCTGCATCGGCTCCAGACCAGCGCCGATGAATCGGAGGAGCCCATCGCCCACGGCTGTCCCCGGGCATTGGTCATCACTCCCACCCGGGAGCTCGCCCTCCAGGTGGCGCGGGATCTCGAACTGGCCGGCTCCAGGCTTCATACCCGGGTGTTGACTATCTACGGCGGTACCGGGTACGACGAGCAGCTGACCGCCCTCAAGAAGGGGGTCGATGTGGCGGTTGGGACCCCTGGACGACTTCTGGATCTTGTCAATCGCCGCGCATTGGACCTGAGTCACATCGAGATACTGGTGCTGGACGAGGCCGACGAAATGCTGGACCTCGGTTTCCTGCCGGACATCGAGAAACTGCTCGCGAAAACACCCCCTTCACGTCAGAGCCTCCTGTTCTCGGCGACGATGCCAGCCCCCATTCTCGCCCTGGCCCGGGCCACCCTGAACCGGCCGGTGAACATTCGCGCCGAAGGCGCGGATGCCCAGGCGACCGTGCCAGACATCACCCAGTTCGTGTACCAGGCCCATGACTTGGACAAACCCGAGATTGTTGCCCGCATCGCCCAGGCTCGAGACGCCGACAAGGTGATGGTCTTCTGCCGTACGAAACGGGCCGCTCAGCGCTTGGCTGACGAACTACAGGAACGCGGTTTCCCGGCTGCGGCCATCCACGGCGACTTGAACCAGATCGCCAGAGAACGTTCCCTGAAAAAATTCAGGGCCGGAACCGTGCGTATCCTGGTGGCAACCGACGTCGCTGCCCGAGGAATTTACGTCACGGGCATCAGCCATGTCATCAACTACGAATGCCCCGACACCGATTCCACCTACGTCCACCGCATCGGCCGGACAGGCCGGGCGGGGCATACCGGTGTCGCGGTCACTTTGGTCGACTGGTCGGATGTGACTCGCTGGAAAGTCATAAACAAAACTCTCAACTTGAATTTCGACATCCCCGTCGAAACCTATTCTTCCTCCCCGCACCTGTACGCGGACCTGAACGTTCCGGAAGGGACCAAAGGCCGTCTTCCTCGTTCCGCCCGGTCACAGCGCGAGAACCGTTCCCTCAGAGAAACGACCTCCGATGGCGGCACCCGGCGCCGCAGGCGTCGCCACTCCTCCACCGCGCCCCAAGGAGATCGTCCGCCCTCCGGCGGCGGTTCGGAGGAGAAAACCGCTTCCCGTCGCAGGCGACGGCGCCGCCGCGCCGGGGTAGACGTGACCGAGTCCCGTAGGAACAAGGAGTAATCACTCGTCTAGGGCCGCGAGGTTGGAACGAATCGGTTTTACCTCCCGACTCTCGCGCGGTCGCACCACACGGTCGGGCTGCCCAGGATTCGCGGCTCAGTAATCCATGCTCATGGTCTGCCGGACCTCTGCCAGGGTGGCTTCAGCGACGGCATTGGCCCGTTCATTGCCGGCCCTGAGTACATCACGCAACATCCCGGGGTCGGCCATTAGCTCGGATCGGCGTGTCCGGTGAGCGGCAAAATGGTCGTTCACGGCCGCCGTAGCGAGTTTCTTCAGTCCGCCACCGCCACCATCACCGATCTCCTCGGCAATGTCCTCCGGGGTGCGGTCCAGGCACATCGCAGTAATGTTGACCAGGTTCGAGACTTCGGGTCGGTTCACGGGATCGTAGGTGATGTGGCGGTCCGAGTCAGTTACCGCGCGTTTGAGAAGTTTCGCGGTTTCGTCAGCGGTCATACCCAGCTCGATGGTGTTGCCACGCGATTTGCTCATCTTGTTCCCGTCCAGACCGAGGATGGTGCCGCTACGGCTGAGCAAGGACTCGGGCTCCGGGAAAACAGGACGATCAGGATCGACACGCCCATAGCGCTCGTCGAAACGCCTGGCGATCACCCTGGTCTGTTCGATGTGCGGCAGCTGGTCCTTGCCAACGGGAACCAGATTTGCCTTGCAGAACAGGATGTCGGCGGCCTGGTGCACCGGGAAAGTCAGCATCAGCCCGGACATGGGCCTATTGGATGCTGCCAATTCGTCCTTGACTGTCGGATTGCGGCGCAGCTCCGCGTCAGTAACCAACGCGAGGAAAGGCAGCAGTAGCTGGTTCAAGGCGGTCACCGCCGAGTGGGTGAAGATGACTGTCCGTTCAGGATCAATCCCGGCGGCCACGTAGTCGGCCACCATGTTGTAGACGTTGTCCTTCAGCTCGCCGACACCATCGCGGTCGTAGATCACCTGATAGTCCGCCACGATCAAGAAAGTCTCGATACCGGCTTCCTGCAACCGGACTCGATTTTGGAGCGACCCAAAGTAATGCCCGATGTGCAGGCGCCCGGTGGGACGATCCCCCGTCAGCAGCCTGAACCTAGCTGGATTCGAGGCGATCTCGGCCTCAATCTCGTGACTGCGCTTCTCCGAGCGTTGTAGGGACTTCTCTGCTTCTGTGGTGGACTCGGACTCCATGCGCGCGATTTTATCGCTCAGAGGTCAGGATGGTCATGCTGAACCTCCTCGTGCCCGGATCCGGGAGAGTATTTCGAGATAGGCCGATTTTCGAGTGGTGAAACAGCCCAGCTGGCGTTCGGGGCGGGCGGTTCCATGGTAGTCACTGGATCCGGTACGAAGCAGCCCCAGACGCGCACCCATCTCGAACAACAAAAGCCGCGTCTCACGATCGTGATCCTTGTGATCAGTTTCGATCCCGTCGAGTTCATGTTCCCTGACAAGTTGCTCGATGAACGGCGCGCTGAGGGCCTCTCGGGTCATAGCAGCCCACGGATGGGCCAATACGGCCACTCCCCTCGCCATGTGCACCAAGTCGATCGCCCGCCCCACGTCAATGGAGTAGCGAGGGACGTATGCCGGTCTCCCGGGAGCCAGGAAGGAGTCGACGGCCTCCTGCCGGTTCGCCACCATCCCCTTGGCCACCAGCGCGTCTGCGACATGAGGACGTCCCACCGATGGAGCTCCTTTGGCCGTAGCCATGACCTCGTCGATGCTCACGGGATACCCGAGCTCCGTCAGCCTTCGACACATCTCGGGGAGCCGTTGGGTCCTGCCAACCCTGACCCGGGCGAGCTCCTCGTTCAACAAGCGGTTCCACACATCGCAGCCGTAGCCGAGAAGATGTACCGCCCGACCGTCGTGCTGACAGGAGATTTCGATACCGGGGAGCACCTTGACCCCGATTCGTTTTCCTGCCTCCGCGGCCTCAGCGACCCCGTCGAAGGTGTCGTGGTCCGTCAGCGCGATCACATCCAGACCAGCCTGGAGCGCCTTCATCACGAGCATCGTGGGAGTGTCTGTACCGTCACTGACTCGTGAATGGGTGTGCAGGTCGATCCTCATGCCCTCATGCTATCGGTCCATCCTCGGAACCCTGTGGTTACAGGCGCAACGTCACCGCTACATTGGTCCCCATGCAGCTCAACTACAAGCATGAATTCAACGGCAGCCCGGACCAGGTGGCGGCGCTGTTTCGCAACGAGGCGTTCATCGATGATGTCGCCAAACACGCCAACGCGATCGAGCACACGGTCACCATCGCGGATGATGCCACCCACCTGGACCTAACCCTTCCTGCTCCCGAGTCGATCTCGAAGTTCTTTGGCAAGGGCATTCGCATCAAACAATCATTCGCCTGGGGTGACCCCGACGATGCAGGTGTGCGAAAAGGGAATTTCAAGGTTGACATCGCTGGAGCGCCCGTCAACGTTGAGGCCGATGCCACCCTCACCCCCACAGGCCCCAGCTCCTCGGAGGCTATCTATGTGGGTGAACTGACCGTGAAAATCCCCTTGGTCGGCAAGAAGGTCGAGGCCCAGGTCGAACCCATGATCGCCCGCGCCTTCGCAGGTATCGAACGTCGCGCCCAGGACTGGCTGAATCGCGGCTGACGAACGATCCTCAGCACAGCCCCCGGCGGTACTCCTCCACGTCATTCCACAGCAGATCAGATTCACGCAACAGATCCTGGACCTCGTCGAAACCCCAGGCGGTGTCGATGTCTAGGCCGCGCGAAGCAACTGCAGCGGTAGAGGTATCCACGCCGGGGGCTTCGCTGAACCAGCAGGTCATGGCCTCCGGGACGACCCGGGTGAGGATGCAGGCGCCATTCTCGAGGTCATCACAGTTCATGATCAACGAATCATTAACCTCAGCCACCAGCACCAATCTCTCCCCAAATCTTGTCAGGGCGGCTACGGATGCGATCATGAGGGCTGCATATTCTGCTTCTTCCTCCTGCCCAACCCTGTAGCCCAGGGCGACCAGTAACTCTGGTGTCACGTGGTGCGCCGCCCGGTCGGTCAGCTGCACCGAGCCATCAATCGCCGCCAATTCGTCGCGGGCGATGGGTATGAACACCAATTCCTTGCTCACGCAACTACCTTAGATCTGATCCGATGGCTTACGGCTGGGCCACGCCCACAGATGTTGCCAATATCCCGGAAGGTGTTGTCAGGGATCCTGGGCGTGTTGTCAATGTCCTTGAAGGTGTTGTGAATGCCTGCTCAGGTTCTTACCGACACAACACGAGGAGGCATAGCTTGTCGGGATGAACCAAATACCTGCCCCTGCCCTCGCCCAAGCAGTGTTGGATGCCATTCAGGGAACACGGGCCCTGCACCAGATTCGCCCGCATCTATCTCCTCGCGCCTTCCAACAGCTCGTGTCCTACTCGGATGCAGTGAGCTTCCGGGTAGGCCGGGTAGGGCCACTCCGCGTCCAGCGACCTGCTCCAAACAGCCTGGAAGCGAGCAGCACAGTCAGAGTTCAAGACAGGTGGCTTGCCTGCACCATTCGTTTGGATCGACAAACTGACTGGTTGTGTTCTGACCTTCGGGTGGTGGGCTTCCCTGCGTGATGCACTCAGCGCTTGCGTTTGGCCTTCTTGCGTCGCGCGGCACGATTTCCACCGCCGTTGCCTGCTGATGCATTGTTCGTGGGTTTCTTCGCCCCGTCGCGACTCGTGGTGGCGTCTCCTGACTCGTCGGGGGCCGAGTAGGTGAGATTTTCCTCGCGTTTTCCGCCCAGGCCTTTCGCCAAAGGAGCCGCTGCGCGCTTGGGTTTAGCGCCCTCGTCCTCGGAGAGGGCGTCTACTTTTGCCAGCACGTCTTCCGGGTTCCCCTCAGCGTCCGTGACCACACCAACGCTGACCGGCTCCGGCTGCTCGACCTGCAGGTTGAACAACATCCCGATGATCTGCTCGAACGAGGCCTCCCGCATCGCGATGAACATGTCGCCGCCCTCCCGCTGGTACTCAACCAGCGGGTCACGCTGTGCCATTGCGCGTAGCCCGATGCCTTCGCGCAGGTAATCCATCTCGTAGAGATGTTCCCGCCAGTTGCGGTCCACCACTGAGAGAAGCACCTGACGTTCCAGTTCCCGCATGATCTCGGGGCCGAGGGCCTCCTCCCGCTCGTCGTAGGCTCTGCACACGTCGTCGCTGAACATCTCGACGAGCTTTTCCTGTGTGGGAATCTCCTCCTCGATCTCTTCCTGGTCGAGGCCGACGGGATAGAGCGTTTTCAGTTCATTGAAGAGCATCTCGAAGTCCCAGTCCTCCGGAATGCCGACGGTGTGCTGCCTAACGACCGCCGCAACCACCTCGGCCGCCCGGTCGCGCAGCTGCTCGGACAGGTCGGCCCCGTCGAGAACGCGACGCCGGTCGCGGTAGATGACGTGCCGCTGCCGGTTCAACACATCGTCATACTTCAGCACGTTCTTGCGCATCTCGAAGTTCTGGCTTTCGACCTGCTTCTGGGCCGACTCGATAGCGTTGCTGACCGACTTGGAGTCGATCGGCACGTCGTCCGGCACCTTGAACATGATCAGCGCGCGCTCCAGCACCTCGGGGCGGAACAAGCGCATCAGGTCGTCGGAGAGGGAGAGGTAGAAGCGAGACTCGCCCGGGTCTCCCTGACGTCCGGAACGCCCGCGCAGCTGGTTGTCGATGCGTCGGGACTCGTGACGTTCGGAACCGATCACATACAACCCACCGGCTTCCACCACCTCATCGTGTTCGGCCTCCACCTGCTCCTCGAGGGCCTTCAGCGTGTCGGGCCATTGGGCCTCGTACTCCTCGGGGGTTTCCACGGGGTCGAGTCCTTGCTTGCGCAGCTGCAGGTCGGCCAGGAACTCGGGGTTGCCTCCGAGCATGATGTCGGTGCCGCGGCCCGCCATGTTGGTGGACACGGTCACCGCTCCCTTGCGACCCGCCTGCGCGACCACGGCGGCTTCCCGCTCGTGTTGTTTCGCGTTGAGGACTTCGTGCGGGATGCCCTCCTTCTTCAGCATCCCTGACAGCAGCTCGGACTTTGCCACCGAGGCGGTGCCGATGAGCACAGGTTGCCCGTCCTCGTGGCGGAGCACAACGTCCTCGATGATCGCCTTGTACTTGGCTTCCTCCGTTCGGTAGATCCGATCCCGCTGGTCGATTCGGATCATCGGCATATTTGTCGGGATGGGAATGACCCCGAGACCGTAGATCTTCTGGAACTCGGATTCCTCGGTCTTCGCGGTACCCGTCATCCCAGCAAGTTTGTCGTACATGCGGAAGTAGTTCTGCAGGGTGACGGTGGCGAGAGTCTGGTACTCGTCCTTGATCTTCACCCCTTCCTTGGCCTCAAGGGCTTGGTGCAACCCTTCGTTGTAGCGACGCCCTGCCAGAGTGCGACCGGTGTGCTCATCGACGATGAGGATCTCGTCGCCCAGCACCACGTAATCCTTGTCCCGCTTGAACAGTTCCTTGGCCTTGATGGCGTTGTTCAAATAGCTGATGAGCGGGGTGTTCGCGGATTCGTAGAGGTTGTCAATGCCGAGTCGGTCCTCCACCACCTCAATGCCGGCACCAGAGATGGCGACCGTTCGTTTCTTCTCGTCCACCTCGTAGTGCTGGTCACGTTTCATGGAACGCACCATTCGTGCGAACACCGGATACCACTCGTGGGTGTCCTGGGCCGGACCTGAAATGATCAGCGGGGTGCGGGCCTCATCAATCAGGATCGAATCCACCTCGTCGACGATGGCGAAGTGGTGACCGCGCTGCACAAGGTCCTCACTGCTGAGTGCCATATTGTCTCGCAGGTAGTCAAAACCGAACTCGTTGTTGGTGCCGTACGTGATGTCGGCCTGGTAGGCGAGGCGACGTTCGGCGGGTGACATCGAGGCCAGGATGACGCCAACCTCCAGACCGAGGAAATGATGGATCCGTCCCATCTGCTCAGACTGGTATTTGGCCAGGTAGTCGTTGGTGGTGACGATGTGCACACCATCACCTGACAGTGCGTGCAGGTAGGAAGGAAGGGTACCGACGAGGGTTTTTCCCTCACCGGTTTTCATCTCCGCAATGTTGCCCCAGTGGAGTGCTGCGCCGCCCATGATCTGAACATCGAAGTGGCGCTTGTTAAGCACACGGACGGAAGCCTCACGCACGGTGGCGAAGGCCTCCGGCAGCAACTTGTCCAGGTCCTCCCCGTCCTCAAGGCGTTCCTTGAAAGTATCGGTCTGCTCCCTCAGCTCGGCGTCGGACATCTCCTGGAAGTCCTCCTCGATCAGGTTGACCTGATCGGCAACCTTCCGCAGCTTCCTAAGCTGAGAACCCGAGCCGAGGTTGCTCAGGAAATCCATGAATCCCACGTCGACGATCCTTCAGAGTTTGACTTCGGTGGCTGTGGCGCACCGCCTGCCATCCTAGCCAGCCCCGCGGCCCTACAAAACTGCGACGGGCCAAGCACTCGCACTCAGCCCGTCGCATCAACGACACCTACTGGCATAGGTTCCACGGACGAACGGTGGCGTGCCGGAAACCACGATGATTCCCCGAGAACCCATGCGTTTCCGGGTAGCAGTCATGTCTGTGAGCAAACCCAACCACCATCCCGCCTTGGGCTCTTCAGGGTCTCATGCATTCACGTTCAAGTGAATGACACCGTAGTTGTAGGCCTTTCGCCGATAGACCACGGATGGTTTCCCCGTTGCGGAATCCTGATAAAGGAAGAAGTCGTGCCCCACCAACTCCATCTCGTCCAAGGCCTGGGCCAGACTGAGCGGAACAGTCTCGAACTCCTTCTCACGCACCACGAGGGGCCCGTCACCATTGACCACCAGACCCGCGACCTCGTAGGTGTTGTCGTCTTCCGGTTCCACCTCGGTTTTCTTCGGTTCCGGAGCGGAAGCGGCTTCCTCAGTGAAGATGGCCGCGCGCAATCCTCTGTGGGTCTTGCGACGATCCGCCGCCTTCCGGAGTTGCGCCTTCAACCGGTCGAAGGCCTGTTCGAACGCAAGCGTCTTGTCATTGGCCTTCGCCTCAGCACGCACGACAGGCCCTTTGCTGCGAAGCGTGATCTGAACCTCGACGGCATCGGAGGGATTCTTGGTGCCATCCGCGGCGGAGAACTCCACTTCCACACGGATCACCCGGTCCCGCAGCCGCTCGACAGTGATGATCCTGTCACGGACCAGCTCCTTGAGCTCGGGGCTGATGGTGCAATGCCGACCGGTGACGACGACGTCCATGTCTCCTCCTGGCTAGAAAGCTACAACGCCAGAAGCTCCCTGCTTCTCAGCCCGGGACCTGCTGGCGTCTTCCATTCCTCTACGTTACTCCCATCCAGCGGCTGGCAAGGCAATTTTCAGTATTTTCCGATCAGATTTGCATCGCCGATGACGGCGGCGGCGATGACCATGGCCCCACCGTGACGCATCGCCTCGCACGAGACCGTCAACGAGGTTCCTGTCGTCACAACGTCATCGATGATGATCACAGGTGATCGACATGCCGCCCCCAGGAATCGGGATTCCGAGAGCCTCTCTCGTCCAGCACGTCCTTGAAACCGTTGAGCATCTCCGCCGTTCAGCCTTCTCAATAATCTGGCCGTCTCGATCCCCAGTGCGCGGGAGACCTGTCGCGCCAGCATCCACGTATGGTCGATTCCTCTGCGACGCACGGCTGCTGGTTGGGACGGCACCGGAACCAGAACTGTTCCCACTGGAGGGCGGCAGGCCACGACCGCCATGGCCAACCGGCATGAGAGCAGCTTTACCAAAGACCAGGCACCATCATCTTTGAAGGCCGGAATGAGCCGTGCAAGCTCTGGGCGATACGGATTCGCTGCCCAGGTGGGCACCGGAAGCCCGCAACGTCGCACTCGATGCGGTTCCTTGCAGATGATTCGTTCCCGACAAGCCGGGCAACAGGCTACAGCACAGGCCCCACAAACCAGACAGCGAGTACCGAGTAGCAGGGAAGCAAAATCCTGAAACGGGAAAGCACACACTGTCACTCTGGGCACAATTCAAGTTTCACAAGATTCTTTCCACAGATCATCCTGGATAACTAATCCATGCCATTGCAGTCTTGGCCTGTTGCCATGCGCCGTGCTGTTCATACAACAGCACGGTCCCGTCGATCGCGCGCAGGGCAACGGCATCCCCACCAGGCCTGGGCAGTGCAGTCACCTGGACTGGAGACAGACTGACCGGTCCGAGATCAATGACCTCCGAGCCATCTACTGCGACCACGAATACGGACCTGCCAGAGCCCGCGCTCGCGACCACGGCGACGTTGACCTCCCCGGTCCAGTCGAGTGCAACCGCATCAGAGAGTTCCCTGCCCTGGGAAGCGGTCAAGGGAACCTCATGCCAGTCAGTCACACGGTTGCCCTCGCTCAGCGACACCACTCCGAAGCGGGCCGCCTCCCCGACCCCAAGAAGAACCGCCGCCCGCGTCCCGGATGCGTCGAGGGAGAAATCCACCAGTTCACCGGACAACGCAGTAAGGTCGATGATGGTGACCTCCCCCTGCGGAGACACGCTGAGCAGCTGCTGTCCCCCGGAGGAGCCATGCCCAAGCAGCCACAGTCTGCCCTGCGCAAAATGCACGGACCCGGTTTGGGTCAGACCAGTGTCCACCTGGACGGCAGCACCACCGCTGGGACCGATCCGGACTGTTGCCGGGGATCCGGCCACGGTCGCGGTGAAGGCCCCGTCCAAAGGAATGGCGGTCATCTCCGCCGGCGCCCCATCACCACTGAGAGGGATGAAACTGGTGTCGGCGCTCAGTTTCCCTGCCCGACCTTCGTGCACACCGTACAGATCAGCCGATCCTGCCTTTGAGAGCGGCTGGTAGTCCTGTTGAGAGGATAATTCCAGGACCTGCTTGTCGTTCTGTCCCGGCAGAGAGTAGGTTTTTCCGTCAACTGTCAGGTGCAGCCCTGAGATCTTGGGAATCGATGAGAGCGACCACAGAAGTTGTGCACCGAGTTCTCGTCGCTCCAGTTCACTGAGGCTCTGAGGCACTCCTTCAAGTGCAACCGTCACGACGCCCGAGGAATCCACGACTGTACCTGCTGTACCAAGCTTGGTGCCTTCCGGGAGCGCATTGCGCACACCGGATGAAAGGAAGGGGCCTGGCCCAGCCATTTGCGCCTCCACGATGCGGCCCGAGGTGATCTCAGAGGTCGGCAGGTGCAGTAGCTCAGGCACTACCCTCTGCCCGGAGCGGGCGATGAAATAAGACCTCACAGAGCTATAGGAACGGGCAAAAATATAGCTGGAGAGCAACACCCCGTCAGGAGGACTGGAAATCCTCCACTCCCCTGCTTCACTGATCAGTCCGAAATCATGGGTGAGCGACTCCTTGGATACCGTGAAACGCCCTACCGCATCCAGGGTTCCCCGGGTGGTTCCACGCAGTTCCATGCCCTCCCCGACTGCTTCCACCCAGCCGTCATAGATGATCGTTCCCCGCCGTGGGACCCACTGTCCACGCGCGGTTGCCGACAGATACTGGCGAGCAATCTCGTAATCCCCGGTGGGATCCGCCATCGCTTGGAGATAGCCCTCGACGACCCTGGAAGCACTCATACCCTTCTGAGGAGGTTCCGGAGCGATCTGCACACCTTGTCCGCTGGCGGAGATCGTGACCTCGG
>JABCNW020000075.1 GCA_013333945.2 Propionibacterium sp. | reverse complement strand
TGCATCACTCGCGCTGGCTCGACCCTCTCAGCGTACGACAGGCATGTCCGGTTCGCCGGCGCATGAAGAAAACTGCCCGGAAGGACAGCAGGACTGTCCGAAAGGTCAGCGATCACGGATCGCAGAGGCTGTGTGGTTGCTTCTGGCAGCATCTTGATCCATCTGGGTGCTTGATCGGTCCGGTTGACCATTGCGCGCCGTCATGGGGTGTTGGAAGGCTGTTTCCCGTCTCGGAATCAACCAATCATCACAGAGGAGTTGACATGACACTGACATCCACGTTCCGCTCTCGCGTGAAGAGAGCAGCCGTGACGTCTCTGGCAGGG
This sequence comes from Propionibacterium sp., assembly GCA_013333945.2. GTDB lineage: Bacteria > Actinomycetota > Actinomycetes > Propionibacteriales > Propionibacteriaceae > Arachnia. Next base: position 7,030 of record JABCNW020000075.1, on the reverse strand, counting down.
ACGATCCTGCTCGGCGGGGTCGGCCTCGGAGCGCAGCAGGCATCCGCGACCACGAGTGGCTCGCCCGCGGTCTTCGCGAACGATCAGAACGGTGAACGGACCGCCGGGTACATCAGCGCCACCAACTGGGAAGCCATTGCGCGCCAAGCGGAAGCGGCGGGCGATCAGAAGAGTGCTCAGATTGCGCGTGAAATTGCCCAGCGAGACGGCATAGCCAGCAATGGGCAGGAGTCCTTGGGGTCCATCCTCAAGAAAGTGATCAAAATAGCCCTGACATACGGGCGCCCATTCCTGCCGAATCCGGTCCGCTCCTGGGCCGACAAGATCTATGGCCTGGTAGATTCGATTGAAGCCACGAGCGAGCTGGGTATCGCAACCTTCCTCACGCAGAATGGCATCCCGGCGGATGTGGCCATCGAAATCGCGCGGTGGATCGTGACCTTCGCCTGAACGAGAGGGGCCAGAACATGAGTTCAAAAGACCAGCCCGTCACCTTCTGGGGTGCGATCATCATGTTCTGGCTCCTCGTCGCCGCCATCATCGTCTCCACCGTCCCCATGATGGTAGGGGTCGCGATCGTCGCTCTCATTCCGGGGGTCGGAGAGCTTCAGAGTCTCAACCCGTGGCTTCTTCTTCATTTCCTGTGGATGTATCCAGCGGCTTGGGCCTCCAGCTCGGTCATCAGCCCAGTTCTGAAACATCCCTTCGCTACGGGAAACTCGCGGAAATTTGGGGAGCTGTTGGAGAATCTCTTCATTTGGCTCTTGATATCGTGGTTTTTTACTGTCTTTTTTCGCGACCCCTTGGGGGCTTTGCTGGCCGGTCTGATATCAGCTGTCGCCATGAAGCCCTTTGTGACCTGGCTGGAGAAACACGCCCCGAAGGATGATGACGATCCCGGTGATGATGACGCCGGGAAGGAGGGGGTGTCGGAGTGATCGTGTCCGGGGAGTCGGTGATTGGTCGTCGATGTGCCGAGCCAGCTACTGCTTTTTGAACGTGTGATCGGAGGGAGTGGGATCGTGGCGTCGAAGGATCAGCCTGGCACCTTCTGGGACGTGATCATCATGTTGTGGCTCCTTGCAGCTATCAGCGCCGTTGCCGCCGTACCGATGGCTGTGGGTGTGGTGAGCGTCGCCCTCATCCCGGGTGTTGGTGAGCTTCGGAGCGACGATCCATGGCTCTGGCTCAATCTCCTGTGGATGTTTCCTGCTTTTTGGGTCATCACTGTGGTCATCGATAAGTTCCTGCCCGCTCTTCTCGTCATGGGGATTTTCCGGAGAATCGATGACGTCTTTGAGGACCTCCTCATGTGGTTCGCGGTCGCGTGGCTGTTCACAACCTTCTTCCAAGGTCTCCTCGCGGCGCTGACGGCCAGCCTGATCTCGCTCGTCCTCATGAAATTCCTGCTCGACTGGTTGGAGAAGCATCCTCCGAGAGAGCACGGAAAAATGGCGCGAGAAGCAGCTGCGGAAAGCGGTTTGTGACCGTCCGAACCCCTGACGGAAACCTGCCGACAAGGCGTGACCGCTTCGCCCACGGGGGCGTGCGCGGCTATTCGTAGATTCCCTCGAGCACGGCCCACTGCAGGACGTGCCCCTCAATCGCGTGTTTGAAGCCCGCCAGGCGGGTTCTGGAGGGGATCGTCAGGGTGCAGTCGAACGCGTAAACGGTGAACCGGTAGGTGTGTGTCATGCCCTGGGGAGGTTTCGGGCCACGGTATCTGTGCTACCCGTAGGCGGTTCCCTGCATGATTCCCGTCGAGGGGTTGACGCGACCCGGTGGGATGGCGGCCGGTATCGAATCCCCCGGAGGGATATTCCATGCGATCCAGTGGGCCATGGAGCCGAACAGGGGATGGGTCAGGTCCTCGAGCGTCACGCCAGGGTGCGGCTGCTCGGGTCGAGGCCGTCGAGGCGCAGCTTGGGGGAAATGTTCCTTCCCCGCCCAGTGAAGTCGGTTCGGAAACGTCCATCGGCATCGATGCAGTCCGACCTCACGGTGAGCGTGGTGGAGTCGTCGGAGATGCCCATGTCCCCATCCTAGGAAGCCTCCCAAACGGTTGATTCCGCACCTGTTGTTCCGTGATCACGTGAATGGTCGGGCGGCCTGCTTCGGCAAGCCGCCCGACCGCGGATTCGCAGACCTAGGGCGTGGGGGTCAGGCGAAGTCGTTGACGGTGAGCTGGACTCCTGACGGCAGCGTCGCGAATGCGACCGGGGTGAACAGCGTGCCCGAGCCGTCGGCGTCGAAGAACAGCGTCTCTCCCTGCTGATACACCCGCGTGGTGGCGGTGACCGCGTCGGCGGTGAACCAGTTGCCGCTCAGGCCGCCGAAGGTGGCCACGGGCAGGCTGATCTTGTCCTGTCCGGGGGTGAAATCCGTGATCGTGTCGACGTCACCGTTCAGTTGGCCGTCCAGGACGAACCTGTCATGTCCTGCGCCACCGGTGAGGGTGTCCTTTCCCTGACCGCCTGCCAGGGAGTCGTCGCCGGCGGCGCCGTCAATGACGTTGTCCGCGGAGTTGCCGTGCATCGTGTTCGACAGCTCGTTGCCCGTGGCCCGCAGTGGATCGCTGCCCAGCATCCGGAGATTCTCCACCCCCGACGGCAGGGTCGAGTTGACGGCGGCGTTGAGGGTGTCGGTGCCCCCGGCGTCGGTCACGGTGTCGTCGGGGGAGTCGACGACGAGGTTGGTGTCCTTCTCATCGCCCTGCTGGGTGGTGATCTGGGAGTGGTGGGTACCGATCGTCCGGTCGGTGTAGGTGACGTGGGCCATGCCGACGCCATCGAGGGTGCCCTCGTGCTGAACCAAGGGCTTGTCGACCGGGTAGCCGGTACCCGCCAGCTGGTTTCCGGACAGGTTCAGGCCCGTATTGTTGCCGATGAGACGTTCGTTGCCTTCTGAGGCCCTGGCGACATCATTGTTTTCGACTTTCAAGCCCTTGGAGACGTCGGCAGCCACGTAGAACGGGGTTCCGGTGGGCAGCATCACATTACCGGTGATCGTGGTTCCTGTGAGGTCCCTTCGTCCCCCGACATAGTCCACCTCGATGGAGGTGCCCGGGTATCCAGGTTTGGTTCCCATGTACGAGTATGGGTTTCCATTCACTTCGCCGGAGAATGAGGATTTCTTGTCCCAGATTGATTCCACTGCGACGACCGACCTCTTGGCCTGTCCTGAAAGGACGTTTCCGCTGAAGGTGTTGTTGTCCGAGTGGGGCCCGACGTACAACATCCAGTGGGGATGCATGGGATCATCATCTTTCTTTTCAGGCACCTTTACTGTTTTGTCATCGAAAGCCTCGATGGTGTTGTCTCGGAAGGTGTTGTCGTGGCTTCCCTGGTAGGCCTGCAGCAGTCCCTGCCCCATTGAGACGCCGGTGACGATCGTGTTGCGCTGGATCGTGTTGTCGTGCGACCCGTAGGCCAGGTGGATGGATGAGGAAATGCTGTAGTTGAAGTGATTGTCCTCCACAGTGTTCTTGTAGGAGCTGTCCTGCATGGACAGGTTGCGGGTGTTCATGGTGGAGAAGTTGTTGCTCACGACACTGCAGCCGACCCCAGAGAACTCGATGCCGTAGTACCCGCCCGTGACGCGGTTCCCGGAGACGGTGACCCGGGTCGCCCTGTGGGTGAGTTGTGGCACCTTACCGGTTGTCACGAATTGGTCGTAGACCGGGGTGGAGTCCTTCGAGAGACCGGAGTAGACGCCGATCGCAACCACTCCTTCGGTGCGTTGGAACTCGGGCCGTACCGTGACCTGGTTGTTCTCGATGCGGATGTTGTCAACATCGCCTTCGCGTCCCAGCACCGCGATACCGCGATACTGGGAATTGACGATGGTCAGACCGCTGATGGTCACATCACTGATGTTCTCCCCATTTCTTGCGAAAGCCAGCACCCCGCGAGTGAAGGTATCGGAACCTGTCATGTCGATAGTGGTATTGGTCAGGGTCGTTCCGCTGGAGCCCGGGGCGATTCGGAAAACGTTCTTCGGATCATTGCTGGTTCCGCCCTTGAGTGCGGCTGTGATGGTCGCGCCTGCGCCGTCGAAGTACGTCAGTCCCTTCGGAAGCTGAAGCTCTGCGGAGATGGTGTAGCTCTGCGACGGGCTCAGTCGGACCCCGACGCCACGCTGCGTGGCGAGCTCCAGAGCGGCCTTGAGGGTGGACGTCGCATCGGCGGGAATGTCCTGCGCCAGCAGGGGAATGAACCCTACTTTCTTGCCGTCCTTGACCTCCTCGAACGTGGTGGCGTACGTCGTGTCATTGATGGTGACCTCACCGTCCCCGGTGCCCTTCGCGTAGGTGAGCGAGGTGATGCCATCGGTTAGGACGAAACCCGTCGAGTCCTTCGGGAGCTGCGTGCGCGCATCGGCCAAGGAGTGGAACTCCGGCAGGCCGGCACTCGGCTGGGTAGCTGTCGATGTGGGCGCGGACGGGACGTTTCCTGCCGAGGCCGAATGGGGCGACGCTGGAACGGGCCCGGGACAGGTGTCCTCCGAAGATTGTGGTGCTGCGGGGGCTGAGAGCGAGTCGGCGGGACTCAGCGCTTCCCGTGTCGTGGGGGAGGCACAGCCCGTGAGTGCGACGAGGGAGCAGACCAGCGTGGTCAGCAGCGGTCGCGATGGTGAGTTCATGAGACGGCTCCAGTTCGTGTAATGCTCCACTGCGGAAGCGTTGACTGGGGTGCCGGACACAAGAATAGTCATAAGGTGATGCGATGGGGAAGGCAAGCCGAGGAGCTGCCGCAACATCAGGGCAGGGTAGGGGATCAGCCGGATCCGGAAGGTGGCTGAGTCGGGTGCGATGCGGTTACTACCCGCGGAACTCGTTTCGAGATGTTTGTTGGCCGATAGTTACTACTGCCGGATGGTGTCGGCGGGGTAGCGTAACGAGAACAAAATTTCACCGAGACCTGTCGCACGGCATTTCGCATCGCAATTCCGGTTTGACAGGGGATCTGAGTGGATCTGCCTTGTGGTGCTGGTTGAAGCAAGGATGCCACAACTTGGAACGCTGATGTTCCCGAGGGGCTGCGGCTGTGAATCTCAGGGTGGGTGGTGCGCCATTGAAATCGTGCGTGTGCTGAACCCGTGGGGGAAAGGTCGTTGAATTCCGTTTCGTGGGTAGGTCTCAAGAAGAGAGGATGAGGAGATTCCGGTGAGGTTCAAGAAGATGTTGGCGACGACGGCTCTCGTTGCAGCGATGTCGTGTGGTCAGGCTATGATTCCTGCTTCGGCCGTCACTGTTTCCGAGGATGCGTCGGTTCCGAGTCTTGTGCAGGAAGATGTCGATCTCCAGGCTGTGGAGGCCGAGGTTACAACCATTTTTGAACGCTATCTTCAACAGGATTCGGAAGGCAGGTGGAGTGTCAATGTAGAGGCCGTCCGGCAGGACGGGGCACCTGAGGCTGAACTGCAGCGTATCGCGGAAAGGTTCAATGTCCCGATCGGGAAGTATGTGTTCCCGGGTTCGGAGGACAAGGGAGCAGGCGGGAAGGGAGCAAGCCCCCAGCACCAATTCGGCAGCGGGGAGTGGGGCAAATGCGTACTCAACAGGGTCGTTCCGGGAGTCTTTGAAGCAGGTGCGGGAGGCGGGATCGTGGCGTGGCTGACCAAGGGTCAGTATGCAAGAGTGGCCTCGTACCTGATCAGAGTGGTCGGGCCTACTGCCCTGAAGGGAGCCGGCATCGGACTGGTCGCCTCTCTTGCGGCAGGTGCGGCGTGGTGCTCGACACCGTGGGCTTCATGATGTCCGCTGATACGCAACCCAGTACGCGTGAGAAGGTGATCGCCTATGTGGCGCTGTGTGGAATCCGACTGGGGCTGGTGGCTGTGGTCTTCCTACTTGCCTGGGTGTCCACCTGGGTCGAGGTGGGAACCGCTGGGCTGATTGCGGGGTTGTTGACCCTAGTCGTTCTGGGAGCCACGACGTATGAGGTCTTCGTGTCGCGGAAAGATCGTGCTTCTTTGTCCTACGTGATCACCACTTCCTTGGCGGTCGCTGCTGCCATAGTCCTACCGCTCGTAGGGAGCGCACAATTCTGGCCTGCTCTGACCTCGACCCTCATAGGTGCTGGCCTTCTGACGGTTTTCCGAAAGCGGATTGTCTCCTCGGGAAAGTGAACCTGTGAAATGCTGTTACCCGATCCGCTGATCTCATTCATCGGAAGGGTGTGAACGATGCGAATAAGTCTCCCTGCCAAAGCGGCGGGTCTTCGAATCAGATGAATGGGGCTCTTCACAGGAGGCGGTGGGTGATGGGGCTGGAGTTCGGACGGGCCTGGTGAGGTGGGGCGGGCTCTCGGGTTGGCAGGGTGAGGGTGTCTACGCCACATTTGAAAACCCAAGGGTCCTTGTGTGAAACGCTACCTCGTCCTGCCTTGATACGTTCTGCCGTCTGGACCGTCTCGGGCTGTCCGTGACCGTCCAGCGTGTCGAACCCGACCACACAGTGCTGCGTTGCCGCCCCACGACACCGCCGCCTCCGTGTCCGGGCTGCGCCAGGTCGGGGGTCCGACACGATGCGGTGTTGCGCCGGTTGGTGCATGTGCTGTTCGGATGGAAGCCGGCGATCCTGGAGGTGGTGGTTCCTCGTTACCGGTGCTGGCCGTGTCGACGGATCTGGCGTCACAGCATCACGGCGGCGGCGCCGTCGAAAGGGGAAGCTGTCGCGTGAGGTGATCATGGTGGCGGTCACGTCGATCGTGGTCGATGCGGATGTTGATCGCCCGGGTCGCGGCCAACCTCGGTGTGGCATGGAACACCGCCTCGGATGCGATCCTGGCCGCCGGCGCCGAGCTGCTGATCGACAGCACAGACCGGCTTGATGGTGTCACCACGGTCGGGGTCGATGAGCACGTCTGGCGGCACACCCGAAACGGCGACAAGTACGTCACCGTCATCATCGACCTGACCCCGACAAGGACCAGAACCGGCCCATCACGCCTTCTGGCCGTGGTCGAGGGCCACTCGAAGCAGGCGATCGATGTCCTGGCTCGAAGCCCAGACCAAGGCGTTCCGGGAC
>JABCNW020000074.1 GCA_013333945.2 Propionibacterium sp. | reverse complement strand
TCCTGCACCAGTACGTGGAGGTGACGGGACTGGCCCTGCCGACCGACGAACTCGACCTGGCCGCCGAGGCCAACCTGATGTCCATCGAGGCCGACACCCGGGGTGATGAGACCGCCCGCGAGCTGCTGCGCCAACTCGAGGAACAATACGACCGCTACACCGAACCCACCGGTGAGGAACTGCCCTCTGCCGACGAGATAGCAGCGGCGGTGGAGCGTTTCCTCGCCCAGCGCGACGAGGGCAACCAGCCCCCAACCATGGGGGAGTGAGCCGATCCGTGGCGGTGGCTGGCCACCCGCCTGCACGGATGGCGCAGCCCATGCGGGTGCCGCACGTGGGTCTTGTCGCCCTCTGGACGAGGGGCCTGGGAGCGCATAGGCTGGCCTCGTACTCCATGGAGGTGACGATGAAGCGCCGCTGGCGGTCGGTCCTGCCCGTACTGGTGGCTACATGTCTGCTGGCGACGGGGTGTGCCTCGGAATGGGAGCGCCGAATGCAGGCCTTGCGGGAAGACCCGATGGCTTCGGCCAGCTGGGAGGGATTGGAGCTTCTGGGGAACGCTGAGGGAACCAACAATAGCCCCAAGCCGCCGCCAAGCATCACCCGTTGCTACAAGCTTCATATTCCTTTGGAGAAGGCCATTGCCACCGTCTTGACAACTGCCGGAGAGCATGGCTGGATTGAGGATCCTTCTGTAAAACGCAAAGGTGGTGCGGTTGCTCAGAAGACGACTTCGGGTTCCAGTTTCAGTCTGATCGTCAGTGACTTCGAAGGTTCTTGCAAGGACTGCCCAGATTTTGGGCTCCGTATAACCTTAGGATACATGTAAAGGCGTTATTCACGGGGTTGATTGTGGGTGTATGTTCTGAGGACTTCTAGGTGGGCGATGAGGTGGATGATTCCGGGGAGTTCTTTGAGGCGTCCGCGGTAGCCGTGTGACAGGATTCTCCAGGTTTTCAGTTGTGCGATGCAGTGTTCGATGTTGACGCGGATTCGGGTGATGGCAGTGTTGAAATCTTTGTCGTGGTTGGTGCGGGACTGGTTGGGCAGCTTCTTGATCGGGGTGATGGCGGTGGTGGTGATGTAGGCGGTGTCGGCGATCCAGGTGGCGCCGGAGGAGTCGAGGAGGTTTTGCCAACCACACAGGTTGATGGCCTTCGAGTCGTGTCGGGATCCCGGCACCGGGTCAAAGACGGTGATGAGGTCACCGCGGTCGGTGGAGGCGACCTGGACATTGAGGCACTGGAGCTTGCGTTTCCCGGAGTAGTTGTTGTGGCTGGCTTGTCTACTGGTCGGGTGGTTCCCGGTAGGGGGCATGGGGTGCCGTCGATGAGGATGAGGTGTCCTTGCTGGATCGCTTCGTGAGTCCGCCAGGGAGGAAGAGCAGGACTGTTTCGAGGAGGACGGTGATACGTCGCCAGGATTCTGGAGATCGTGGGCTGGGAAACTCCCAGGAGGTCGGCGACCACCATCTGGGGCAGGTTCTGGCGAAGGATCAGCAGGCAGGCCACCACCTGGCCCCGCAGGGAGATACGGCATCTGGACAGACTCTATCCCTCGACCTTCGATCACATCGGCGATACGGCAGGTGATCTCGTCAATTGTTTCCTCGCAAAGCCCCGTTGCATGCTGGTAACGCATCGGCTGTTTTCGTGATTGGTTTATGTTGCAACTCAATAATTTCATAAAACAGTCGATGCTTTTTGTGTTAATGGTGGCGTTTCATCGAGAAATAACCCTCGTGAATAACGCCTTTAGTTGGACCCGCTCCAGTGGTTTGCTGGCCTTGTTCACGCTTGCCTGCGCTGTGAGGCCAGCAAACGTGAACAAGGCCAGCAAAACAGGATTAGAGCCAGCAAAACAGCGATAAGGCCAGCAAAGTTTCGGCAGAGGAAGCGGGGAGCGAGGAAGCCGGATTCCTCACAACGTTCAACGCCCAAGGCCGCGGTGGCGGCAAGGAGGCTTATTCACAGACGGCGCCGCGGTCGGTGAAACCCTGGCCAGGGTGCGTTTGAGGATGACTGTGAACAAGCCTCCGGGACTTGGGCGATCCCGAACCACCGAAACAAGTACACCGAAACGGTGGTGGCTCTGGTTTCAATCCGCTCTAAGGTTCGCGGTGGTTGCGGACCCTACCCTCTGACACGCCGTCCTGACAAGCCCTGTTGTGGCGTTCTTACACACCACACCCTTCCGTCCCTTCCAAGTAGCGGACAGAACCTGTCCTCAATGGGGTGAAACCCCTTGTCAGGTGCCATACACACTTGAGGCTGTTTTCGGTGGCTCTCCAACACCCCTGGTCGGGGGTGTCTCCAAGATGCCCAGTTACGGGGGGGTGAGCATCTTCGTCGGAGTCTACCTCGGGTGATCGAGGGGGTTGGGGTGGTCGTTTGGCCGCCGGGGTGGTTTCGACACGGGCTGCTCCTTCGTCGCGGCCCGGCTCAACCGATTTCACGAGGTTTCCCTTCCTTGACTGGCCCTGATGCTCTTCCCGAGTGCGAGATCAGTGATCGGCGCCGTCGAGCTGTTCGACGAGGTGTTGCAGCAGCGGGCCGGCAATCTCGATGGTGTCGGAGGCGCCGCCCTCGGATCCGGGCGCATTGATGATGATCGCGCGGGTTCCGGCGCACTCCACCACCCCCGCCAAGCCCCGCGACAGCAGGGCGCGGGGGGTCTTCTCTGCGCCGTGACGGCGAATGGCCTCCATGATTCCGGGCAGTTCGCAGGTGAGCAGGTCGAGGGTGGCCTCGACGGTGACGTCGCGCGGTCCGACGCCCGTGCCGCCGGTGGTGAGTACCACCCGTGCCCCGGATGCGACGGCCTCCCGGATGGCGGCACGAATCATGACGAGATTGTCAGGCACGACCCTCGGGTCGCGGGTCTCGAACCCCAGAGCGTCCAGGGCCTGCCGCAGCAGCGGACCGGAACGGTCGGAGTAGGCCCCGGAGACTGCTCGGTCCGAACACGTGATCACTGCGGCCAACATGCGGGAAATCGTAACTCCTGTGCCTCG
>JABCNW020000073.1 GCA_013333945.2 Propionibacterium sp. | reverse complement strand
GGAGATCACCCCCGACGTCGTCACCCCCGACATGCCGGTGCGACCGAATATCGTGATGGGCGCGGTGCAGTTCGACCGTGTGGTCACCGAATACGACGGTGTCCAGGTGCTGCGCGGTCTCGATCTGGACATCCGGCCCGGCGAGCGGGTCGCGATCATCGGGCCGTCCGGGGCGGGCAAGTCCACCCTCGTGTCGCTTCTGGTGCGGGCCATCGACCCCGTCTCCGGATGCGTGCGGCTCGACGGGTACCGCCTGACCGACCTCGACCTGACCCAGTTGCGCGCCAGCATCTCCCTGCTGCATCAGGAGGCGGTGCTGTTCACCGGCACCATCCGCGAGAACATCCGCATGGGTCGCGGCAACGCCACCGACGCGGAGGTGGAGGCCGCCGCCCGCGCCGCCAACGCCCACGACTTCATCATGGAACAACCCAATGGCTACGACACCGTCGTGGGGGAACGCGGCGGCACCCTCTCCGGCGGCCAGCGGCAGCGGATCGCGATCGCCCGGGCGTTGCTGCGCCGCTCACCCGTCGTGGTGCTCGATGAGGCCACCACCGGCCTCGACCCGGAGGCCGCGAGCCTGGTGCTGGACGCCATCGCCCGGCTCGCCGCGGGTCGCACCACCCTGGCCGTCACCCACGATGCCGAGGTGGCGCTCAGGGCGACGCGAGTGGTGTGGATCGAGGACGGACGCATCCGGCTCGACGCCTCCCCGGAGGAACTCATTGCCACCAGCGACGTGTTCCGGGCCTGGGTGCAGGCCAGCGGTCGTGACATGGACTCCATCAGGATAGGAAGCCCGCGATGAACACCGAACAACTCGTTTCCCGCGTGCTCGACCCCGACTGGCTCAGCGACCAGGCAGGACGTTCCGTTCGGGCCGCTCGGCTGCGGATCAAACCCCGCACATCGCTGGTCGTCGGCCTCGACGACGCCGCCGGCCACCCGGTCGGATGGCTGCGTTTCCTGTGGCCCATCAGCCACAACAAAGCCGCCCGGACCAGCCAGGAAGCCGGTGAACTGGGCGTGGAAACCAGCGAACACGAACTCGGGGAGCTGCTGGTGCAGACCGGCCCGCTGCCCGCTGATCCGAAACTGTTGACGCGCATCGCAGCCGCCACCGCGTCCGGGAAACTCGGGGGCTGGGAGGCGTCGCAGGTGCTGCGCTACAACCCGCTGCGCAGGGTGGTGGTGCGCGACGGGATGCGCGTGGTGCGGGTCGCGACCAGTCGAGACAGGGGGGTGGCCTTCGACCGTTTCATGGCGGGGGTGGTCGAAACTCCCCGCCGTCTCGACGACGGCACCCTGGACGGCGTCAGCGTCCACGCGTTCGCCGGCGACCTGGACCTGGCCGACCTCCTCGACGGAAACCCACCCGGGGTCGATTGCGATCCCGTCCATGGCGCCTCCGATCCCGTTTGCGCTGCCGGGGCGATGCTCGCTCGGCTCCACGCCGCCGAGGTTCCCGGCGACCTGGCCCGTTCGCTCGCCGCCCGCACCGCCGACCCCGTCGCTCAAGGACTGGCCCACGCCGCCCTGCTCGACGAACTGGCCCCGGACCTGGCGGAGCGGATGCGCCGGGTGGCCGCGGAACTTCCCGGGGTCGCCTCCGCGATGCCGGTGCTGTCCCATGGCGACCTGTCGCCCGATCAGGTGCTCACCACCCACGACGGCGACACGGTGTGGCTCACCGACTTCGACCGCGCCTGCCTGGCGCCCCGCGCCGTCGATCTGGGGTCCTTCCTCGCGGTCCTGGACGATGCCGCATTCCTCAACGGCTACCGCGACGGTGGCGGGCAGGTGCCGCCCGAGGATCAGCTGCGACGGGCGGTCGCGGCTTCCTTGATCCTACGGGCCGCTGACCCGCTGAGACGCGCCTGCCGCGACTGGAAACAGCAGGTCTCGGCGAATCTCGATCGGATACGGGAGGTTGCGACGTGAAAGCCCTGACAACAGTCCGTGCGCTCAACGGAGTACGGCGCGCCTGGCCCGGTAGCGGCGGATCGATCACCTTTGAGCTGGTCGCCTCCGCGGGCACACTCCGCGCGGGAAAGATCAACCGGAACGGCGAGGTGTGGATCACCGGCCACGCCTGTGATGCGAAACTTCCGGAATTGACCCCCAGCATCGCGGGCAGGCTCGTGGTGCACCGACTCCACCGTCGGGCCGTGGTCCTGACCGACGACCGGGCGATCAAGTTCACTCGTCAGGGCCGCGCCAACACCGTCGCGGTGCAGTCCTCGCAGGTCGCGGAGTTGTGCGACGGCTCCGGAATCACCGCGGCGCGGGTGCTGACCCACTCGCCGTCGCGGGTGGAGCTGGGGCTCCTGCCCGGACGCACCTTTCATGACCTCGGCGGTGATGCGCTGCCCGGGTGGCGACGTTTCGTCGAGACCTGGCCCGGTCTGGTCGTGCGCCCCGCCGGGCTGCCGGAACGCACCGGAGACGACGAGGCGAACGTGTTGTGGCGGTGGTTCGAACGCGCCCGGGAACACCGGGCGCTGCCGCTGCTGGATCAGCTTGGCGCTGAGGTCGTGGAAACCTGCCAGCACCTCAGATCCGGCGACGACGGCACCCGCGTGCTCACCCACCGCGACCTCCACGACAAGCAACTCCTGTGGGACGGCGACAGCCTCGGTCTGCTGGATTTCGATACTGCGGCCCGCGGCGAGGCCGCCTTGGACCTGGGGAATCTGTGGGCCCACGTCGAGCTGCGACACGTTCAGGGACGTCTCACCCAGCAGGAACGCGACCGCATCCTCGATCTGCTGCTGGGCGACCTGACCGGCTCCCTGCCCACCACTGCCGGGCGCATCGCCGTATACCACCGGGCCTCCCGGCTGCGGCTCGCCTTCGTCTACGCCTTCCGGCCACCATCGGCCGGCTGGCTGCCCCGCTGGGTGGAGGAAACCCTCGCGTCCTCCGGCCCTGTCACCCCGTGAACCCGTGAAATGAGGAGAAACACATGAAGATCTCGGTTGTTGGTTGCGGATACCTGGGGGCCGTTCACGCCGCCTGCATGGCCGAACTCGGCCACGATGTGCTTGGCATCGACGTCGACGACACCAAGGTGGCGGCGTTGTCCGCGGGCCGGGCGCCGTTCTACGAACCCGGTTTCGAGGAGCTGCTCACCCGGGCCCTCGGCACCGGCAGGCTGCGGTTCACCACCACCCCCGGCGACGACCTGGCCGACGTGGATCTGCACTTCATCGCTGTCGGCACTCCCCAGTCCGATACCGGGGCCGCGGACCTCAGCTATGTCGACGCCGCCGTCGCCACCCTGCTGGCCGGGGCCGCACCCGGATCGGTGGTGGTGGGCAAGTCCACCGTCCCCGTCGGCACAGCCGCGCACCTGGCGGACCGGCTGGCGGAACGAGACATCGCCTTGGTGTGGAATCCCGAGTTCCTGCGTGAGGGTTTCGCCGTGGCCGACACCCTTCACCCCGACCGCATTGTCTACGGCTTGTCTGCTGATCCTGCACGCGCGGAGCTGGGACGCGCCCGGCTCGACGAGGTCTACGCCCGGCTGCTGGCCGACGGCATCCCGCAGATCGTCACCGACTACGTGACAGCGGAGCTGGTGAAGGTGGCCGCCAACTCGTTCCTGGCCACCAAGATCAGTTTCATCAACGCGATGGCGGAGCTGTGCGAAGCCACCGGCGGCGACGTCACCGCCCTGGCGGACGCCCTCGGGCACGACGAGCGCATCGGTCGGCGATTCTTGGGGGCGGGGGTGGGGTTCGGTGGCGGCTGCCTGCCCAAGGACATCCGCGCTTTCGTCGCCCGCGCCCAGGAACTCGGTGTCCACGATGCCGTCTCGTTCCTGCGGGAGGTCGACGCCATCAACCAGCGCCGCCGCGACCGGGTGGTCGACCTGGCGCTGCGCAGCCTCGGCAACCAGCTCTCCGGGGCGAAGGTCACCGTGCTCGGCGCCGCGTTCAAACCCAACAGCGACGACATCCGCGACTCGCCCGCCCTCGACATCGCCCACCGCCTGCACATGCTCGGCGCGCAGGTGAGCATCACCGACCCCAAGGCCCTCGACGCCGCGGCCCGGCGGCATCCGGATCTCGTCACGGAACCCGACACGCACCAGGTGCTGCGGGACGCCGACCTGGTGCTGCTGCTCACCGAATGGGCCGAGTACGTCGAGCTGGATCCGTCCGAGGTCGCGACCTGGGTGCGTCGCCCCGCCATCATCGACGGTCGCAACGCCCTCGACCCGGCCCGCTGGCGCGCCTCGGGCTGGGACTACCACGGCCTGGGACGGTGAACCGGCCCTGGAATCCGGTTGAGCCGGCCCGATCGGTGGGGAAAAGTTCGCCGCGACCCGGCTCGATCGGCTTCCAGGGGATGGTGAATGGGCAAGAATGAGGCAATGAGGTGGTTTCGGCGTCGCGGCGGAGCGACCATTCGCACCAGGTTCATGGTCGCCCTCGTGCTGGTGGCCGGGATCGCGCTGACCATCTCCGGGACGATCGTCGGGATCCTCCAGAACCAGCACCTCTGGGACACCACCAAGGAGCAGCTGGAGCGGGTGCAGGGTGAATTGAGGGCGCTGGCCACTAAAGGGGTGGACCCGGAAACCGGGAAACCGTTCACCTCCGCCCCCAACGTGCTGAAAACCTTCATGAGTCGCAGTGTCATCAGCCACGACTCCGGGGAGGCAGGGTTCATCGACGGTGTGCACCAGTTCATCACCCCCCTGGATGTGATCAAACCCGAGGACGACCCCGAGCTCCTGGCAGCCGTCCAGGACAACCTGGCGGGGGGCGACAACGTCATCAAATTCGTCCGGACGTCCAGGACGAGCTACCGGGTGCTCGTGGCGAGCGTGATCATCGGCAACCAGCGCGCCACCCTGCTGCGCGTCATTGACATGGATCAGGCGAGGGCCCAGCTGCAGCAATCCATGGCGCTCTACGCGGGGGCGGCGGCGCTGACGGTGGCGTTGCTCATCGCCCCCACGTGGCTGGTCGTCGGCAGGCTCCTGCGACCGATCGGGGAGCTTCGGCAGACCACCGCCCAGATCGACGAACACGACCTGACCACCCGCGTTCCTGTGCGCGGCCACGACGACCTGACCGCCCTGGCGAAGGCCGTCAACCGGATGCTGGACCGGGTGCAGGGCGCGGTCGAGGGGCAGCGTCGGCTCCTCGACGACGTCGGGCACGAGCTGCGCACCCCCATCACGGTGGTGCGCGGACACCTCGAGTTGATCGACCACGACGACCCCGATGACGTCATCCAGACCCGGGAACTCGCCATCGATGAGCTCGACCGCATGGGGGCGCTCGTCAACGACCTCCTCACGCTCGCGAAGGCCTCCCAGAGCGACTTCGTGACCCCCGTCACCTGCGATGTCGCCGAGCTGACCGATCAGGTGTTGGAGAAGTCGAAGGCGCTGGGGAACCGCGACTGGCAGCTGGAACACGTCGCGATGGTGCAGGCGGTGCTGGATCCGAGGCGAATCACCCAGGCGTGGCTCCAACTCGCCGCCAATGCCGTCAAATACTCCGACGAGGGAACCCGGATCGACATCGGGTCCCGGGTGGAGGACACGTCGGTGCTGCTGTGGGTGCGCGACCAGGGCATCGGCATGACACCGGAGGAAACCGCGGCGGTGCGGCAACGGTTCGCTCGGACGGCGGCTGCGGCGCAGCGGGCATCGGGGTCAGGATTGGGACTGAGCATCGTCGACAGTATCGTGGAGGCCCATGGTGGGCACCTGGACATCGAATCCGTACCGAAGGGCGGATCGGTGTTCACGCTGCGGGTTCCGATGAACCCCGCGAGTCCCCACGCCTCGCCCATCGGGCCACTTCCGGAGGGCGCATCCGAACCGAGGGAATCACAGCAGTGAGCAGCATATTGATCATCGAGGACGAACCCAGGATCGCAGGATTCATAGCCAAGGGGTTGAAGTCGGCGGGATTCACATCCGAGACCACAGCCTCCGGTGAGACGGGGGCCACGCTGGCGGTG
>JABCNW020000072.1 GCA_013333945.2 Propionibacterium sp. | reverse complement strand
GATTCCCGGTTTCGGGATCGACCTCCCGGATCCCGTCGCCGCCCACCCAGTAGGTGTTGCCGTCGTGCAACACCTGCTTCAGCTGGCCGAACGGTGATTCCTGGTCCCCGACCCGCAGCACCCGTTGTCCGATCAGGCGTCCGGAGGCGACGGGGAAGGACTGGGTGTTCCGGGGAGCCCGCCAGATGTAGGGTGCCTTGCGTGGGTGGGTCGGATCATTGGACCAGACGAACCATTCGTCGTAGGAACTGTCTCGGTAGTAACAACCCGTCACCCCGTCGACCAGGATGTAGTACCAGTCCTCGGGGCGGACGCCCTTGGGAATGGCGAACGTGGCCTCCGCGACGCGTCTGTCGCCCTTCACCCAGATGACGCGGCCGTTCTTCGCGACACCGACGGCGGGCCAGGATTCGTGCAGGGTCACGTCGTCACCGAGTTCCGCGGCCGCTTTCTCCAACTCGGGCCAGGTGTATTCGGTCAGCACCCCGTCGCGCAGCGCATCGGCCAGCAGCTTCGGGGCGTCCAGGTGCGAGATGAAGGCGGCGAACTGATTCGGATAGGCGGCCCGGCCCTCGGGGGTGAACAGCGGCCGCAGCCGTCTCAGCTCCGCCGCCACGGCCAGAGCAGTGGCGTCCTTCCCCAGCCTGGGGGTGGCCCAGCTGCCCAGGATCCCCCGGGTGCCGGAATGGGACAGCAGCAGGTGCAGGTACCCCTGCCCGATCATCCGTCCCATGTCGTCGAGTCCGAGCGGGGCGTGTTCGCTGCGGGCCAGGTGTTCCAGATCGGGGCGTTCCTGTTGCTCGGCCCAGCGGCGGAACTCCAGTTTCCTCCAACCCGGGTCCTCCTCGAAAACCACCCGGGCCCCCGCATCCAGCAGCGCATCGAGCACCTCGGGTTCGAGTCTCCACAGGTTGTTCGACAACGTGACGGTGGTTCCCCGCAGGCCGGGCAGCTGCCTCAGCAGCAGACACAGCTTCCTGGGGTAATCGGTGTCCCACTGGTCCTGCAGCATGCGGATGTAGCGTTCGGCCCAGGCGGCCGCGTCGTGTTTTCCGGAACGCAGTTCGTCAGCGACGCCGGTGGCCTCCAGCACGTCGATCCACATGTCGGGACGCATCCTGTCCGGTGCCAGGCCGAGCAGCCTCTGGCGCACCGACCCGTCCCGTTTCGCCAGCTGGACTAGGGGCTTGGAGTAGCCGTCCCAGAAAATGGTGGGGGCGTGTTCGATGGCGGGGGAGCCGAGCAACGCGGACAGCAGCGTGGTCTCCACCTCCAGCCGGTTGGCCCCGGCGGCCCTGATCAGACGGCGCATGTCCGCAGGGAGAGCCGCGTAAGGTGGCAAGCCGCCGCGGACCCTGTCGATGTTGAACTTGAGGAACAACTCAAGGGCGTCCGCGGGGGTGTGACGTTCGAGGAGGGTCTTGGACTCGTTGGTGAGTTCCTTGGCGCTCAGCGCCCCCGCCAGCGCGAACTCCAGAAGCACCTGGCGGTGGCGTTCCTCGTCGATGGCCAGACCGTGCACCCGCTCGGCCTCGCGGGCCTTGTTGAAGAACTGCATGGCGTAGGTGTGGTTGTGGTTGCGCAGGAAGATCCGCGCGCCCTCCACCAGGAAGGTGGGGAGGAAGTGCGGGGCGGAGTTCCCGAGCCGCCCTGCCAGCTCGTCGAGGAGTTCCTTGGCCGGGCCGGCCTTGCTCCGGGCGAGTTTCGCGGCCCGGTTGAGATCACCGACCAGGTTCAGGGCGTGCCGGGCGTTGGGCGGGTCGGTGATGATCGGCCATGCCGGGAAACCTATGGCACGGTTGCGGACGTGACCCACCCCGGCTGCCCCGTCCGGGGTGAAACCCAGCACGCCCAGGCTCAGGTCCTCCACCTCTGCGAGGTTCTCCCGGGCCAGGCGCACCACGGTGCGGCCCTCGAACTGGGGATGGACGTAGCGACGCGCCTGCAGGGCGACGGTATCCGGGACGGCGGTGGGAGACACACCGCCCAGCTCTGCGGCTCGGGAATCTGTGATCATGCGGGGAACCTTAGACTGAGGGGCTGATAATTTTTCTTCGGGTCGCGGATGCGGGAATCGGGGATCACCGCTCGTCCTTGTCCGCTTTCACCTTGCGGCCCGCGAAAATGTGTGCCGCCATGCGCACCCCCTCCGAGTAGGCCAGCGGACCGACCTCGGCGACGGGCACGATGCGGTCGTCGCGCACCCAGTGCAGATCCCCCGTGACCGTTTCGAACTCCGGCGAGTCCGCCCCGATCCAGTACCGGGCCGTCACTGGTTCGCCATCCTCGAAACACAGACAGGTGGCGTAGCCACCCGACACCTTGAACCCGGCGGAGGACGCGCGAACCGCGGCGAAACGCAGCTGCTCGAACTCGCCACCCGCGTACTGGGCGAGCTCGACGACATCCGGGGAGATGTCGTCGGGGCGGCGGTGCACTTCTCGGAACAGCTGGTCGAAACGCTGCTTGATGCCCAGTTCCACGGCGAACTCACGCAGGTCGTCGAGATCGGCCAGCAGCGCGGGGTGGGGGAGCAGCACCCGTTCGGCGGTGATGGTCACGGATTCACCGTCCAGGTCGACGATCCCCAGGCCGTTGGCGTCGGCGGCGCGGAGGAAACCCGCCACCTTGCCGTCGTCGGCGGCGATCACCAGGTCGGTGAGCCAGGAACGCCACGCCTCATCGGCCCACACCTCGGCCAGCACAGTCCGCGGCACCGGCAGGGAACGCAACAACCAGCGTTCCACCTCCGCCCCGGCCTCGGCGTCGTGGGTGTGCAGGAAGGACAGGGTCGCGTCTAGATCCTCCCACACCGCGGTTTTTCTCGCGGCGGGCGGCACTGAGGCCAACTCCTTGCCCTTGCTGTTCCGCGCGACGATCATGCCGTCACGAATCGTCAGCTCATGTCCGGTGCCAATTGGGATCCACTGCATGCGCCACAAGGTACCGGGTGTCCCTGACAAGAACTTGGCGGGGCGTCCGGATGCCCGGGTCCAGTAGCAGGTGTCCGTTTTGTGACCCCGCAGGCCTGAGATGGGCAACGGGTTCTGTACATTAATCGTGCGCGGGAGAAAAAGCTGCGTGTCCCGTTCGGTCGGCATTTCCGGCTGCTGCGCCGTCGGGACCTCTCTTCTGTATGAAACCGATGTAGAGGGAACAAAATTCAATGCAGAGCAAGCGCTTGATGGCCGTCACGGGTCTGCTGTCAGCGACAGCCATCGTTCTTTCCGCATGCGGAACCGCGGCCGGCAGCGGCGGCTCCGAATCCGCGCAGGCGGGCAACAATGTGATCAGGATTGAATATGTGCACCGACTTCCTGATGGGTCGGGCATGATCCCGGTGGCCGACATGGTCGAGAAATGGAATGCCGCGCATCCGAACATTCAGGTCACCGCCACCAGGTTTACCGGTAAATCGTCGGAGCTGATGACCAGGCTGAAGGCTGATGTGGCGAACAAGAGTGCCCCCTGCCTCGCCCAGGTCGGCTACGGCGAGGCCCCCGAGATGTTCGTGGGGAATCTGCTCGAGGACGTCTCGGGTGAGGCCTCCAAATACAAGGACAACTACAACGACTCCGCCTACTCCCAGATGTCGGTCGGCGGCAAGATGGTGGGACTACCCCAGGACACCGGGCCCTTGGTGTACCTCTACAATGAGGCCGAGTTCAACGCCTTGGGCATCGAAGTTCCCAAGACCTTCGACGAACTCCTGGAGGCCGCCAAGAAAGCCGCAGCCCAGGGCAAGTACATCCTCGATTTCGAACCCGATGAAGCCGGCTACTGGCTTTCAGCCCAGGCTGCCGCTGCCGGTGCGGTGTGGTACTCGACCGTCGACAACAAGTGGAAGATCAACACCACCGACGAGAAGACCCAGGCGGTCGCCAAGTTCTGGCAGGACGTCCTGGATGCCCAGGCCGCGCTCACCAACAAGCGCGCGGATGGTTCCTACAAGCAGGCCCTGACGAGCGGTTCCCTGATCGGCAACATCGCCCCCGCCTGGGAGATCGGCTACGCCCTCGACACGTTGGACGGCACTCCCTACGAGGGGCAGTGGCGCGTCGCGAAACTCCCCACCATCGGGGGCTCCCGGATGACCGGTCCCGATGGAGGTTCCGGGGTGGCTGTGATGAAGGGGTGTCAACACAAGACCGAGGCCATGGAATTCAACGACTGGCTGAACACCCAGGTGACCGATCTGACCTCCCAGGGTCTCCTGCCAGCCGCCAAGGGCACGGTTGCCACCCCCGAGAAAACCCTGCGACAGTTCGGCAACCAGGACGTCTACCAGGTGCTGACCGAGGCCAACGATGAACTGGCTCCGGAGGGGGGGTACATTCCGGGCTTCTCTTCCGTTGCCCAGAAGATGCAGGAGAAGGCCGACGAGGTGGTGGCCGGTGGCGCGAAGGTGGCCGACATTTTCACCATTACCGAGAGCACATCGAAGGAAACCCTCAAGGAAGCCGGCCTTCCCGTCGCCGAGGGGTGAGTCGGGAGAGACGGCGAGGTCATCCCTGCGCGATCTCTCAGCGTTTGTGGGTGATCCTGCCGTTCCACAGGGTCATTTCGACCGGATCGGGGAGATCCCGACCGTGGTATGGATTGTTGTGGCTGATGGAGGCAGAGTCGTTCCGGTCCACCGTTGCCCGCCGCTTCGGGTCGATCAGCACCAGGTTCGCAGGTTCACCAGGGCTCAGGGGGCGGCCCTGCCCCGTTGCCTTCCCGATCCGGGCCGGGGTGTGGCTCATTCGATCGGCCACCTGCTGCCAGGTCAGGCGGCCCGGGGAGACCATGGTTTCCATCACCACCGCCAGGGCCTGTTCCAGCCCCAGCATCCCCGGTCGGGCGTCGACAAAGGCATGGTCCTTGTCCTGCGGGGCGTGGGGTGCGTGGTCTGTGGCGACCGCATCGATGGTGCCGTCGGCCAGAGCGGCTCGCACTGCCTCGACGTGTTCGTCGGTGCGCAACGGGGGATTGACCTTGAAGGTGGTGTCGTATCCCACGACCTCCGGGGTGGTCAGGTACAGGTGATGGGGAGTGGCTTCGGCGGTCACCCGGATGCCCCGTTTCTTCGCCCAGCGCAGCACGTCCACGCCCTCCGCAGTTGAGACGTGACACACGTGCAGGCGGGAACCGGTGGCTTCCGCCAAGGCGACGTCGCGGGCAATTATCACCGACTCCGCCACCGGAGGCCAGCTCGGAAGCCCCAGCCGACCGGAAAGCTCACCCTCATGGCAGCACGCCTCGGGTCCAGCGAGGGTCGCATCCTGGGCGTGCTGCGCCAGCACCCCGTCGAAAGGCTTGACCCACTCGAAGGCACGTCTCATCAAACTGGCGTCCATCACGCAGTGTCCGTCATCGGAGAACACCGAGACCCGGGCCCGTGAGCGGTGCATCAGCCCCAGCTCCGCCAGCTCCCGACCCGCCAGTTTCTTTGTGATGGCGCCGATCGGGAATACCTGGCAGTTGTTGGCGGCGGCTCCCAGAGCCAGCACGTGCTCGGCGTTCTCCGCCGTATCCGTGACCGGCTGGGTGTTCGCCATCGCGAAGACAGCGGTGAAGCCCCCGCGAGCGGCCGCGCGGGAACCGGACTCGACGGTTTCGGCGTCCTCGCGTCCCGGTTCACGCAGGTGGGTGTGGATGTCCACCAGACCTGGCAGTGCGATCAACCCGTCCGCGTCGATGGTGGTCGCACCCAGGGGGTGCTGATCGACGAGGTGGCCCGATTCGATGAACAGGTCCGTTCGTGACCCGTCGGGCAGGGTCACCCCGGTGATGGCGAGTTTCGACATTGATTTCCTCCCGTCAGTCGGCCAGCAGGTGGTGCAGCACGCTCATGCGGATTGCGACTCCCGAGGAGACCTGGTCGAGCACGATGGAACGCGGATCGTCGGCGGCGGTTGAGCTGATTTCTAGGCCCCGGTTCATGGGTCCGGGATGCGCTATCACCGCGGTGGGACGCAGCCTGCTCAGGCGGGAGGCCGTCAACCCGTAGGCAGCCACGTACTCCCGTTCCGAAGGGAAGAACCCGCCATGCATGCGTTCCCGCTGCACCCGGAGCATCATGGCGACGTCGACGTCCGAGATCACCTCGTCCAGGTCGGGGGTGACCTGCACCCCCCAGGTCTCCACCCCGGGAGGTAGCAGCGTGTGCGAGGCGACCAGCACCACCCGCGCCCCCAGCCTGCTCAGCAGCGCAACGTTTGAGCGGACGACTCTGGAATGCAGCAGATCTCCGGTGATGGCGACCAGTTTGCCTTCCAGGGTTCCCAGTCTGGTGCGAGTGAAGTGGGTCAGCATCGCGTGGGCGTCTAGAAGGGCCTGGGTCGGGTGCTCACGGGTGCCGTCCCCGGCGTTGACCATACAGGCCCTCACCCATCCCGCGGCCTGGGCCACCGATCCGGAGCCCGGGTGGCGCATCACGATGGCGTCCACTCCCATAGCGTCCAGGGTCATGAGGGTGGCGCGCATCGATTCGCCCTTCGAGACGCTTGACCCACGCGCCGAAACGTTGATGGCGTCGGCGGAGAGCCACTTGGCGGCGAGCTCGAAGGAACTGCGGGTGCGGGTGGAGTCCTCGAAGAAGAGGTTCACCACGGTGCGGCCCTTCAGATAGGGCAATTTCTTGACCCGGGCCTCCTGCAGCTGATGCATCCGCCCGGCCAGGTGAAGGATCGAGTGGATCTCGTCGGTGCTGAGATCGGTGATGCTGAGCAGATGCTTCATGGCCGGGCTCCTCCGAGGCGAATCAGTGGCGGCTGCGTTCCTGGACCCGCAGGTTTCGTTCAGCCTCGTCGAGACGCTCGCTCAGTAGGCGCCGTACCTGATCTGTGGGTTCGCCCTCCGCGAGATAGCGGCGGAATCGTTCGACCACATCGGCTGTCGCCAAGGTTTCGGGGAACAACCACCTGAGTGCTGCGCCGATGGCCGCATACCCGCGCGTGTCCCAGCCGTCCTCGCGTTTCGAGATGGCCTCGGCCAGTTTCGCGTAGGCATCGACGTAGGGCGCCAGCACATCCTCCTGACCGTAGCTGATGAACCCCATGGCAATGCTGCGATGGGTCTCGTTCGGGATGTCGGGATCGGCGGTCGCCAGTCGCCACGCCTCTGCCTTGGCCTCGACGGTCGGGAGCCCGGCTCGGGCACCTGCGGCGCGCTCAGCTCCGGTGTTGGTGTTGTCCCTTTCCAGTTCGGTGGCGATCTCCTCCTCGCCGAAAACACCGCGTCGTGCCAGCGTGGCGACGATGAGCCAGCGCACATCGGTGTCCACCGCGAGATCGGTGGGAACCTCCTCATTCTGCAGCCAGCCGCGGATCAGCTCGCAGGCGCTTTCGCTGCGGGCCACCCCGATCAGGGTCTTCGCGATGATGAGCTGCGCATCGGAACCGGGCTCGGCATCCTTGAGCAGACCGGCCAGACCCGTGACCAGTTTCATATTCGCGGCCTCACGAAGCTCGGGTGCCATGAACCGACCGGAGCAGGCAGCGGCCTGAGCTAGAACCGTCGTGATGGCAGCCATATCTTTTTCGGAGCCGATGCCCTGGAGGGCCAAGGAAACTAGTTCCTGCGGTGCAATCTCGGCGTCACGGACCGAATCCCAGAACAACGACCAGGTGACGGCCCTGGCCAGGGGATCGGCCAGCCTGTCGATCCCGTTCACCAAGGTGTTGCGGGACATTTCGTCGAGGCGGACCTTCGCGAAGGTGAGGTCTCCGTCGTTGAGCAGGACCACGTCGCGTCGGGGCCGTCCCACCAGATCGGGGACATCGGTGCGTTCACCCGAGATGTCGGTTTCGACGTAGGCGACGCGCTCCAGGCCGTTGTCGGTGTTGGCGTAGATGCCGATTCCGAGTCGGTGGGTGCGCAAAGTCGGCCATGCCTCGGGCGCCGTCTGGACGATCGCGAACCGCGTGAAGGTGCCGGTCTCGTCGACCTCGAACTCCGCCCTCAGGGTATTGACCCCGGCGCTTTCCAACCACTGTCCGGTGAACCAGGACAGGTCGCGTCCGGAGGCTGTCTCCAGCTCGCTGAGCAGGTCGGTCAGGGTGGTGTTGCCGTGGGCGTGCTTGCGGAAGTAGCTCCCTACCCCCTTGGCGAAGGCTTCGATGCCGACAAAGGAGACCAGCAGTTTCAACACGGAGGCACCCTTGGCGTAGGTGATGCCGTCGAAGTTCTGTTCCACCTTTTCCAAGTCGCTCATGTCAGCGGCGATGGGGTGGGTGGTAGACAATTGGTCCTGCATGTAGGCCCAGGCTTTGCGTTCGTTCGAGAACGAGGCCCATGGATTGGCTCCCGTGCCGTACTTCTCGGCGATCTTGTCAGCTGCGAAGTGGGAGGCCCACTCGGCGAACGACTCGTTGAGCCACAGATCGTCCCACCAGCGCATCGTCACCAGGTCGCCGAACCACATGTGGGCCAGCTCGTGGAGGATGGTGTTGTCGCGGGCCTCCATCTCGCGGGCGGTGACGCGGGAACGGAACAGATACTGGTCACGGAAGGTAACGCAGCCCGCGTTTTCCATGGCGCCAAAATTGAACTCGGGCACGAAGATCTGGTCGTAGGAGTCGAAGGCGTAGGGCACCCCGAAGGTTGATTCGAACACGTCGAAACCGCGCTGCGTGGTCTCGAGGATTCGGTCGGCGTCGAGGAATTCAGCCATTGACGCACGGCAGGCAACGGAGGCGGGCAGCAGCCCGGCTGCAGACGTGATCTGTCCCCGTACGACGTGGTATTCGCCTGCCACCAGAGCGGTGATGTAGGTCGAGATCACAGGGGTGGGTGCGTGCTCGAAGCGAGCAATTCCCTCGCCGATCAATTCCCCCGCGACGGAACGGGAATTGGTGAACACATTCCAGTGGGCGGGTGCCAGGACTGTCAGCTGGAAGGTCGCCTTTTGGTCAGGCTGCTCGAAGGTGGCATACATGCGCCTGGCATCTGCGGTTTCGAACTGGGAGTACAGGTAGATCTTGCCATCGGTGTCGACGAAGCGGTGCAGCCCCTCGCCGGTGCGGGAGAAGCGGCATACGGCGTCAATGACGATCGTGTGACTGCCCTCCGTGAGATCCTTCAACGGCAGCCGATAGCCGTCGAACTCATCCGTGGGAAGCGGGCTGCCATCAAGGGTGGCGGAACGGATCTCGTCCGCGATCACGTCCAGGTGGGTCGACCCGCCTTGTGAGACGAAGTCGAGCTCGGTATGAGAGGTGAAGGTGCGCTCGGGGTCGGCGACACCGTTTCCGGTCACATCAACTGTCACCCGGTAGGCCCCAGCCTTGACGACGCCGGAGCGGAGGGTGGCTTCTTCGCGAGTGATATTGGCGGTTGCCATGGACACCTTCAATCATCGTTGCTGTTCTGCCAAGCTCAAGCACTTTATCGCATCATGCCCGGAGTGGGGATTGTGACAGCATGGGGGTCATGACAATTTCCTCCGAGAATGAACACCGCTGGCAGGAACTTAACCAGCTTCTTCTGGCTGCCAGCGACGCCTACTACGGGGGAGTCGAGCCCATCATCTCCGATACCGAGTACGACGAACGGCTCCGGGAACTCGCGGGCCTGGAGGACCGTCACCCTGAGTTGCGACGTCCAGAATCCGCCACAACGCGGGTGGCCTACGCGCGTGTCACCGAGTTCACCCCTGTCACCCATCGACAGCGGATGCTAAGCCTGGACAATGTCTTCGATGAGACCGAGCTGACCGCCTGGCTGACCAGGGTGCCCGCCGAAAACTACCTGTGCGAACTGAAGATCGACGGGCTGGCGGTGAACCTCACCTATCTGGACGGGCGCCTCGTTCAGGCAGCAACCCGAGGCGATGGACGGATGGGGGAGGACATCACCGGCAACGTCGCCACCATTCATGGCGTCCCGCACCGGCTGCGGGGAACCGACATTCCCGCCGTGCTGGAGGTACGGGGCGAGGTTTTCTTTCCCAAGCAGGCTTTCGCGGAGCTGAACGAAGCCCTGGAGGAGGCCGGGCAGCACCGGTTCGCCAACCCCCGCAACGCCGCCGCCGGATCACTTAGACAGAAGGACCCCAGCATCACCGCAGCCAGGCCCCTGCGGATGATCGTCCACGGCATCGGAACTCACGACGGTCTCTCCCTGCCCCGCCAGAGCCAGGCCTACGAGGTGCTGGGCTCCTACGGGCTGCCGGTATCGGCCCACACCCGGGTGGTCGACTCGGCCGCTGCGGTCCAGGCCTACGTCACCCACCACGGCGAACACCGCCACGACGCTGAACACGAGATTGACGGGGTTGTGGTCAAGGTCGACGACCTGGCCTCCCAGCGTAGGCTGGGATCCACATCCCGGGCGCCGCGCTGGGCGATCGCCTACAAATATCCGCCCGAGGAGGTCCACACCCGGCTCCTCGACATCCGCGTCGGGGTCGGGCGCACCGGACGTGTCACCCCGTTCGGGGCGATGGAACCGGTGCTGGTCGCGGGCTCCACGGTCGCCATGGCTACCCTCCACAACGCCCACGAGGTGGTGCGCAAGGGGGTGCGGATCGGGGACACCGTGGTGCTCCGCAAGGCCGGTGACGTGATCCCCGAGATCGTCGCCCCCGTCGTCTCGCTGCGTGACGGCCACGAACGCGAATTCGTGATGGCCACCCACTGCCCGGCCTGCGGCACCGCCCTGGTTCTGCAGAAGGAGGGCGACAAGGACCTGCGCTGCCCGAACGCCCGCAGCTGCCCCAGCCAGCTCAGGGAACGCCTCTACTCGCTGGCCGCCCGCGGGGCCTTCGACATCGAGGCGCTGGGTGAGGTGGGCGCCCGCGACCTCCTGGAATCCGGCTTGCTGACCGACGAGTCGGGCCTGTTCGCGCTCACCGAGGAGGACCTGGCCCGCAGCTCCATCTATGCCACCCGGCGGGGAATCACCGCCAACGGCCTGAAGTTGCTGGAAAACCTTGCTGCCGCCAAGCAGCAGCCGCTGTGGCGGGTGCTGGTGGCGTTGTCCATCCGCCACGTCGGCCCCACCGCGGCCCGCGCGCTCGCGTCCCGTTTCGGAAGCATGTCCGCGATCCGTGCCGCCTCCGTCGATGAACTGGCCGACACCGAGGGCGTGGGTCCGGTGATCGCCCAGTCGCTGAAGCTGTGGTTCGAGGTGGACTGGCACGTCAACATCGTCGAGGCCTGGACCGCCGCCGGGGTCCGGATGGTCGATGAACTCTCCAATCCGGGGAGCAACGACCAGCCTTCCGCCATCCTCGAGGGATTGACGGTGGTCGTCACAGGAAGCCTTGAAGGGTTCACCCGCGACGGGGCCAAGGAAGCCATCGTTTCCCGGGGCGGTAAGGCCGCCGGGTCGGTGAGTCGGAAAACCAGCTACGTGGTGGTGGGGGAGAACGCCGGCAGCAAGGCCGCCAAGGCGGAGGAACTGGGGTTGCCCATCCTCGACGAGGCAGGGTTCCTGTCCCTCCTAGAGAAGGGACCCGCTGGGCTCAACGGCGGCGACGCCGCGGCACCATCTGCGCCCGAATTGCCCGGTGACGAGTGACTAGCCCGCTGATGCCGTCGCGTCCCAGTTCCCGTGGCGTGCCCCGATTGTTCATGGGAACAGTGTAGGAACGCATTAGGGTGGGGCGGCATGGGTCCCCACTCCATAGCCTGGGTTGCGAGAATCAGCGACGAGGCCATACGAGCTTCCTGGGGCGATGCCACGTTCCTGCGGGGACGTTCCTACGAGGCTGCTGGGCATGTCCTGAGGTACTCCACGAACCGCACCGGCTCCATCGAAGCGGTGGTGAGGGGAACAGGAAAGAAGGTGTACCGGACGTTGCTTCACCACGACCAGCAGGGGGTCAACAGTACCTGCTCGTGTCCGATGAGGATGAGATGCAAACACGCCGTGGCGGTGTTGCTGGCCGTGCGGGAATCGGCAATGGAGACCGTTTCCCCGGTGTCCTCCTGGGAAAACGCGCTGGCCGGGCTGCTGCCCGCAACCGGGAGCGAGGATAGGACCGTTGAACTCGGCCTGGAGTTTCGAATTGACGGTCCACTGGAGCAGCCGAACGGACTGACGTTGCGTCCCCTGCAGCTTGGGGCACGGGGCTGGGTCAAATGCCAGGCCGGTTGGCTGGACGTCGTGACGAACTACCGGGGGGTGAACTACGAGTCTGTGCAGCGCGAAACACTGCTGCAGATGGCGAGGCTCACGGGGCGCCAGCAGTACACCCATGCCATCCCGGCCTCGGTTTCCCTTGCTGATCTCGGTCCACTGGGCTGGTCGCTCCTGCGGCGGGCCGTCGACGCTGGAATTCAGCTGATCCCGGGCCAGGGAATCCAGGACGTGGAAGTCGGATGTGAACCTGTCAGGATCTGGCTGGATGTCGATTTCCGAGATGACGGATCGCGACAACTCACGGTCTCCGGGGATCTGGGTCCAATCCCCCCGGACGGTCGGCGATTCCTGATCGGGGAACCGGCTCACGGGGTAGGGGAACTGGGGCCGGGTGGCCGGCTGCGTCTGCACCCACTGGCCGGGGCGGTTCCCGAAGCGATCCGCGGATTGTTCAACAGGAATCTGGCAGTCACGATTCCGGCCCAGGATGTCGGGCGGTTTCAGCTGATGTATCTGCCTGGTCTGGTGCACAGGGGGCTCGTCCCGCCAGGCACGTGGGACCCGCAGGAGCTTCCACACCCGAAACTCGCCCTGGGACTGGCCCACGAACCCGGTCATCGGTTGCTGCTTGAATGGGGTTTCAAGTACGTCTTTGGGGAAACCAGCGTCGATGTCGCGTTCCAGCCTCGCGTGGAGGAGACCTTCCGGGATCGGGAGGCTGAGCGATCCCTTGAAGGAGTCGCGCTCCGACTGGTCGATGACTATCCGGCCCTGTGTGAACTGCGCCAGCAGCGACTGATTCCGAAGGCTGCGGTGACCCGAGCCGATGCTGCCCGGTTCGTCACCGACATTCTGCCCCATCTGGAGGCCGCCGGAGTCATCGTCGCCCACAACGGCGAGGTTCCCGGGTACGTGCGTGCTACTGAGGGTCCGGTGCTGTCAGTCGGCACGGAGGATACTGGTGACAACGACTGGTTCAATCTCCATGTCCGGGTTACCGTCGCCGGTCGCGACGTGCCCTTCGAACAGCTCTTCCGGGCGCGCGCTGCGGGGGATGAAGCGATGCTGCTGGATGATGGGACTTGGTTCCCGATGGAGCACTTTGAACTCGATCGACTACGGCAACTCCTCACTGAGGCCCGGGAACTCGTGGACACCGGCCCGGGCGGGCAGTTGCGGATCAGCGCCTATCAAGCCGGTCTGTGGGAGGAACTCGCGAGGCTGGGAGTTGTGGAGGAACAGCCACGGCGCTGGCGGGAACGCGTGCAGACCTTGCTGAGCCTCGGCTCAGGTGAGGCGCGTGCCCCGGTTCCGGAAGGACTGGATGCGATGCTGCGTCCTTACCAGGAACAAGGGCTCGCGTGGCTCGCCGCGCTCTGGGACGCGAATCTTGGTGGGGTGCTAGCCGACGACATGGGGCTTGGGAAAACTCTTCAGTGCCTGGCACTACTGGAACGCGCCCGGGAACGCGGTCAGCTTGACGATGCACCGGTGCTCGCCGTGGCGCCCGCCAGTGTCGTCGGCACCTGGGCGGAGGAAGCAGCCCGATTCGTGCCTGGGCTGAAGGTTGTCGCCATCCGGGCCACGCAGGCCAGGCGCGGCACGGAACTGGCAGAGGAGATCCGCGGCGCACACCTGGTGGTCACCTCCTACACCCTTCTTCGGATGGAGCATGAGGCATACCTGGAACAGACATGGCGTGGCCTGGTGCTGGACGAAGCCCAGTTCATCAAGAACCACCGCTCCCGTACCCATCAGGTGGCGCGCCGCATCGGGGCACCGTTCACCCTGGCCATCACTGGAACCCCGCTGGAGAATTCCCTCAGCGACCTGTGGTCGATGTTCTCGCTCGTCGCGCCGGGACTGTTCCCGCGCCTGGAGGGTTTCAACGAGATTTACCGCAAGCCAGTGGAGAAGAACGGCAAGACCGATGTCCTGGGGAGCCTGCGCGCTCGGATCCGCCCCTTCATGCTGCGTCGCACCAAACGTGAGGTTGTCAGGGAACTTCCCGAGAAGGTGGAACAGATCACGCGGCTGGAGCTTACCCCGGAACACCGACGCCGCTACGACCAGCACCTGACGCGGGAACGCACCCGGGTGCTCGGAATGCTCGATGACATGGAACGGAACCGGGTGGCAATCTTCCGTGCCCTGACGAAACTGCGGCAACTTGCCCTGGACCCCCGGCTGGTGGACACGGAACTGCCGCCCACATCATCGGCGAAGATCACCACCCTGCTGGAGCAGATCCGTGAACTGGCCGAGGAAGGGCACCGTGCACTGGTGTTCTCCTCCTTCACCGGGTTTCTGAAATTGGTTCGCGAGATGTTGGAGGCGGAAGGCATCGAATACGTCTACCTCGATGGACGCACCCGTGATCGGCCCGCCCGCATCGTGCAGTTCCGAGAAGGTGAGGCCCCGGTGTTCCTGATCTCCCTGAAAGCCGGTGGGTTCGGACTCACCCTCACCGAGGCCGACTACGTCTTCGTACTGGACCCGTGGTGGAATCCCGCCGCCGAGAACCAGGCCGTCGACCGGGCACACCGCATCGGCCAGACCCGGGCGGTCAACGTCTATCGCATGGTTGCGGCGGACACGATCGAGGAAAAAGTCGTGGCCCTGCAGCAGCGCAAACGCGATCTCTTCGCATCCGTCATCGACACGGGGGAGTTCCGCAGCACGGCCATCACCGCCTCCGACATCCGAGGTCTGCTGGAATAGGGCAATGCCCGAAGGACACGTCATCCACCGTCTCGCCAACACCTTCCAGGAGGACTTCGCGGATCGTGAAGTGAGGGTCAGCTCCCCGCAGGGAAGGTTCGTCGACGAGGCCGCAGTCCTGGATGGGCACACTCTCACCGGGGCCGAGGCCGTCGGGAAGCATCTGTTCATCAACTTCGACGTCCCGGGTGCCAATCGCATCCACATTCATCTGGGGTTGATCGGGAAACTTGGTTTCGCCCCGGTCGCCGACCCTGTCGGGCAGGTGCGGCTTCGGATCGTGGCCGACAACCGGGCCGCCGACCTGCGTGGTCCGCAGTGGTGCCGGCTGATCACCGAGGAGCAGTACCGGAAAGTTCTTGCGGACTCCGGCCCCGACCCATTGCGTGGCGACGCCGACCCCGACCGTGGATGGACGAGGATCCACAGATCGGGAAAATCCATCGCCGCCCTGCTGATGGATCAACGGGGCGCAGCCGGAGTGGGGAACATTTTCCGCGCCGAGGTGCTGTTTCGGCACGGCATCGATCCCACCACCCCGGGCAAAGAGATCACCGAGGCCACCTGGAAGGTGCTGTGGGAGGACCTGGTGGATTTGATGACGGTGGCCCTGGAACGCGGTCGCATCGATACCGTTGCCGAGAAACACGGACCCGAGGCCCAGAAACGACCTCCCAGAGTGGACGCCCATGGTGGTGAGGTCTACGTGTACCGGCGCTCCGGGCAACCCTGCCTGGTGTGCGGAACCGAGGTGCGCACCACCGTGCTGGAGGGGCGAAACCTCTACTGGTGCTCAAGATGTCAGCGATCCCGCCGCGCTTCCGACTAATGTGTGCGACATGCATTTCAGCGCCTTCGACGCCTATCTCTTCGACCTGGACGGGGTCATAACTCCCACCGCTGAAGTCCACATGAAGGCCTGGGGCGAGATGTTCAACGCTTTTCTCGCCGGTTTCCCCGGCCAGGAACCGTGGACCGATGCCGACTACTTCGCTCATGTGGATGGAAAACCCCGCTACGACGGTGTCCGTGACTTCCTCGCATTCCGTGGAATCGAACTGCCCGAGGGGGACCCCGGGGACGCCGCGACGACGCAGAGCATCTGCGGATTGGGCAATCGCAAGAATGACACCTTCAACGAGATCATCCGCCGCGATGGTGTCGCTCCCTATCCCGGTTCCAAGGCGCTCATCGACGTGCTCCGAAAGCGGGGCGCGAAACTGGCCGTGGTCTCCTCCTCACGCAACGCGGTACCGGTTCTGCGCGCCGCGGGCCTGGCGGAGGCCTTTCCTGTGATCATCGACGGGAACGTCGCTAAGGAACAACAGCTGGCCGGCAAACCCGCCCCTGACACCTTCCACTACGCGGCCGAGCAGCTGCAGGTGCCGCCCTCCCGGGCCGTCGTGATCGAGGACGCCCTGTCCGGTGTGACGGCCGGTGCTGCAGGTGGGTTCGGGCTCGT
This sequence comes from Propionibacterium sp., assembly GCA_013333945.2. Classification (GTDB taxonomy): domain Bacteria; phylum Actinomycetota; class Actinomycetes; order Propionibacteriales; family Propionibacteriaceae; genus Arachnia. The sequence continues at coordinate 12,843 of JABCNW020000072.1, read as the reverse complement.
CGTCGGGGTTGACCGGGGGGTCAGTTCCGACGCCCTATGCCGATCCGGCGCGGGCCTGGTGGTCGCTGACCTCGGGAAGCTGGTGGCCTGATGCGCTGGATCTCCTCCGACCCACTGAACCGTTTCCGTTTCCCTATCGACGACTGGCGTTTCGTCGAGGTGGAACCCAGTCTTGATGACCTGGGCGTCACCGAGACCCTGTTTTCCATCGGGAACGGCTACTTGGGGATGCGTGGCAACCCCGAGGAAGGTCGCAAGTCATACTCGCACGGCACCTTCATCAACGGTTTCCACGAGACCTGGACCATCAAGCACGCCGAGGAGGCCTTCGGATTCGCGAGTACGGGGCAGACCATCGTGAACGTACCCGATGCGAAGCTCATCAAGATCTACGTCGACGACGAGCCCCTCACCCTTGGGCAGTCCGACCTGGACCACTACGAACGTGCTCTTGACTTCCGCGCGGGATGCCTGACCCGTGACCTGGTGTGGCGAACTCCGGCGGGCAAGCGGGTGAAACTGAGTTCCCGTCGCATGGTCAGCTTCACCGATCGGCACCTGGCGTTGTTCGAAATCGAATTGACCATGATGGAGGGCGATGCGCCGATCGTGCTCAGCTCCCAGGTGGTCAACAGACAGGATGGTTTCGACGACTACCGCCAGCCGAAGAACGAGGAGGGTTTCGACCCACGGCGCGCGGGCAAATTCGACGGTCGAGTGCTGCAACCGCGCGGTCAGTGGCACGACGACCAGCGAATGGCGCTCGGATACGAGACCACCGATTCCCACATGACGCTGTGCGTAACCGCGGAACACACTCTCGAGACCGCGAACACCTACGAGGTGGTCTCCCGCATCGAGGAGGATCAGGCCAAGCAGGTCTACCGCATCGAGGCACGCGAGGGAGTGCCGATCGTCATCCGCAAGGCGGTCGCCTACCACACCTCGCGAGGAGTGCCCGTCACGGAGCTGTACGACCGCTGCCGCCGCACCCTCGATCGCGTGGGGGAGCGGGGTTTCGATTCGTTCTTCGAGGGACAGCGCGCCTGGCTCGACGACTTCTGGGCCAACTCGGACGTTGAGGTGGGTGGACAACCCGGCATTCAACAGGCCGTCCGCTGGTGTCTATTCCAGCTGGCCCAGGCAACGGCTCGCTCGGATCAGCTAGGAATCCCCGCCAAAGGGGTGACCGGTTCCGGTTATGAGGGACACTATTTCTGGGACACCGAGATCTACCTGGTACCCTTCCTGACCTACACGGCCCCCCGGGTCGCACGCAACGCCCTGCGCTACCGGGTCGGTCTGTTGCCAAAGGCCAGGGAACGTGCCCAGATGCTCAGCCAAGAGGGAGCGCTGTTCCCGTGGCGCACCATCAACGGTGAAGAGGCTTCTGCCTACTACGCGGCGGGAACCGCGCAGTATCACATCGACGCCGACATCGCGCACGCCTTCGGGAAGTACCGTGAGATCACCGGGGACGTGGACTTCCTGTATCGCGATGGTGCCGCCGTGCTGGTGGAGACGGCGCGGATGTGGGCGGACCTGGGATTCTGGCGCGCCGAGGCCGATGGGTCGCAACGATTCCACATCCACGGCGTGACCGGGCCCGATGAGTACACGGCCGTTGTGAACAACAACATGTTCACTAACGTGATGGCGCGTGCCAACCTGAAACTCGCCGCCGACCTGGTGCAGGAACTCGAGGAGGCCGATCCGCTCTGCTGGGACCGTCTGGTCCAGACCCTGGACGTCGCCCCGGAGGAAGTCGAGGAATGGCGGGCCTGCGCCAAGGGCATGGGCATCCCCTTCGACGAGACCTTCGGAATCCATCCCCAGGACGAGAAATTCCTCTTCAGCGAGCTGTGGGACCTGGAGAACACCCCAGCCGACAAGTTCCCGCTGCTGCTGCACTTCCATCCCCTGGTGATCTACCGCTTCCAGGTGCTCAAACAGGCCGATGTGGTGTTGGCGTTGTTCCTCCAGGGCGATCAGTTCACCCAGGAACAGAAACGTGCCGACTTTGAATACTACGACCCGATCACCACGGGTGACTCCACCCTGTCTGGGGTGGTGCAGTCGGTGATTGCCGCCGAGGTCGGCTACCAGGACATGGCGATGCAGTACTTCCTGACAGGACTCTACGTGGACCTGGCGGATCTTCATGCCAACTCTCGCGACGGTGTTCACATCGCATCCACCGGTGGTGTGTGGAATGCGTTGGTGTTCGGTTTCGGCGGGTTGCGCGATTACCACGGTGATATCAGCTTCGACCCCCGGCTACCGCGAGAATGGGAGTATCTGCGTTTCCCCCTCCAGGTTCGCGAGTCGCGGTTGAGGGTGCTGTTGGAACGCGAGGCCATCTCCTTCGAAGTGGAGACCGGCGGGCCGCTGGAGGTCAATGTGCGGGGGCAGCGGCTCGTCATCCAGCCCGGCACGCCGACCCGGATTGCCCTGGAGCATCAGGGCGAGGAGTTGCCGTCGCTGACGGGACGCCATCCCGTTACGGGCGGGCGTCGTGCCGACGGGTCCGTCATCACCGCGAACGTGCCCGAGGCGCCCTACGACCAGGATCTGGCGGTGGTCGACTGAACCCGGAACGAGTCATCACGATTTCCACCGGGGCCGGAACGGTTCGGGTGGAGGCGCCCGAGGGATGCACGCCACTTCCTTCCAGAGAACCCGGATGCTGGGTATTTGAATCCAGCTGCCTGTTGGCAGAGGTGCGTTTCCGGGCCGGGAAACGCGAGGCCCTGGAATTCTCCCTCCAGGGCCTTGGGGAATCCGTTGTCGAGACACAGGGTTTCCGGTTCATCGTCGAGGGCTGTGCGGTCGGTTGGCTTGCCGGAGCGACAGGCCGGATGCTGCTGGATGGCGCCGCCTGGGTGATGCTCAGCGGTTGGTGCGGCGAGGGCGGAGATGTCCCTGAGGGACGTGTCGCCCGGGTTCTCGGGGAAAGCAGCGGACTGGTTCCAGGGCGGCGGGTGTGGTCGCGGTGGCGGTTGTACCCCGAACACGAGATCCCGTCCCTGCCCACCTGGCTGCCTCCGCAGCGCTATCTCCCGGAGGGTGAGGCCATCGAGGTACCGGACCTGGACGTCGCGTGCACGGGAAACGGTCTCAGCATCGAAACCATCGACGAGGGCAGCGCGGTTCGCGGCCCCGTCGGCTGTCACGAACTCTCTATCCATGGCTCTAACGGCGTCAGTTTTGTGGAGATTGGCTGGTATCTGCCCCTGGAGCAGTTGGTTCCGAAAGCGCTGGGACGAGCGGGAAACCACCCCGACCTGGAGGCCTGGCTGCTCACATGGCTGCTTGCCCAACCGGGCCTGGAGGAGCGGGAAGGGCTCCTGGATCGGCTTGATCTGGCCCTGGGCAGCTGCCTGGAAACACCGGGCCTGTGGAGCGTACTGGCTGGTATGCGTGCCGTCCAGATCACCGACCTGCCAATTCAGGACGAGGTGCAGGAAGCCGCCAACGGGTTCAGTGTGGAGGAAGCGCTGGCCGCTGGGGGACCGATTGACGCTGTCGCACCGATGTCACATCCCGGTTCTGCCCGGGGTGATGTCACCGCCCGTGACCTGACGCTTGCTCGGTTCAGGCTTGCAGGGAATCCCGATTCTCCGGCCCACCAGGGACGTGAAATGGGGCTGCGGAACGTCGAGGCGCGACTACTGTGCGTAGTGTCCACAGAACCCGATCCCGAGGCCGTCGCGTGGCTGCTGTTGGGTTCCCCGCTAGGCTGAATGGATATGGACACCACGCGAGATGTCGACCGGCCCCCGCGCATCCTGGGGCAGGTCATGGGAGCGACTCTGGTGCTGCTGCTCGCCACCATCGTTTTCACCATGGCGATCTCCGGCAGCTTCCGCAACTACCTCCAGGAGTGGCTTGGCCCATGGCTGCTGGCATCGGCGATCGCGATGGGCGCTTTATCGCTGTGGACCCTGCTCGATGCCACTGACAAAATCGCCGGCCTGAAACGAGACACCCACGAACACGGGTTTCCGAAATCCGTGGTGCTCCTGCTTCTACCCGCCCTGCTGTTCGCGCTCTCGGCTCCTGCATCGCTGGGGGCGAGTGCAGCCAGCAGCACCGCGACGAAACCCAGGTCCTCCTCATCCGATCTGATTGAATTTCCCCCGCTGCCTGCAGACTCCGTCACCGAGATGTCCGTGCAGGACTTCGAGGATCGTTACGCCTTCGGGGATCCGAAACTGCTCGTAGAACGACCTGTGCGGTTGCTCGGTTTCGTTGCCAAGCAATCGACCCTCCCGGAAGGGCAGTGGAGCGTGAACCGGTTCCGCATCTACTGCTGCGTTGCCGACGCGTCCCTATTCACCGTCCCTGTCGAGGGGGTCGCAAGACCGGAGGGGGACAACGTCTGGGTTGAGGTCGAAGGAGTCATCAACCTCGACGCCAGTGAGGAACACCCCGTGCTGACCGCATCCAGGGTAAAGGTGATCCAGCAACCGGAGGACCCCTACCTGTGAGAAGCACCATCGTCCGGGTTTGGGCGCTGCCCTTCATCGGTGTCGCCGTGTCATCGCTCTTCTCTGGGTGACCACCATCCGTGGTCCACTCCTGCCTCTGGACGGCAGCATGGCCACGTGGGGCACGCTCACCATGGGCATCATCGTTCAGGCGCTGCCGTTCCTGGTGCTTGGGGTGTTGGTGTCGGGGCTCATCGCCGCTTTCGTCCCGAAGGACCTGCTGTCCACGATCACGCCGAAATCCCCGCTGCTCGCGGTGCCCGCCGCGAGTGTCGCGGGTATGGTGCTGCCGGGCTGCGAGTGTGCGTCGGTGCCGGTGTCACAGTCTTTGATGCGCAGGGGACTTCCTCAGGGCGCCGCCCTTGCCTTTCTGCTCGCTGCACCAGCCGTCAACCCGGTGGTGCTCGTCGCCACGGCCGTCGCCTTCGCCAGCAGCAATCCGCTGATGGTCTGGGCCCGGTTGATCGCATCCCTCGTGGCGGTGATCGCGGTGTGCTGGCTATGGATCGGAGTCGGCAAGGCCGAGTGGATGAAACCTCAGGAAGGACATGACCACGATCACCAGTCCAGGGCAGCGATCTTCCGTGAGACCGCGATGCATGATCTGCAACAGGCGGGTGGTTTCTTGGTTGTCGGAGCCGCCGTGGCGGCGCTCATGAAGGCGGCGGTGCCTGCTGCTTTCATGACTTTCCTGACCGAGAATTTGTGGCTCGGGATTGTGGTCATGGCATTGCTGGCGGTGCTGCTGTCGCTGAGTTCCGAGGCGGATGCCTTCGTTGCCGCATCCCTGCCTGGGGTTTCCCCGACCGCCCAGTTGGTGTTCCTCGTGGTCGGTCCGATGGTGGATGTGAAACTCTTCGCCATGCAGTCCGGTGCGTTCGGAGCGAAGTTCGCAACCCGTTTCATGCCCCTGACGCTGTTCGTGTGCATCTGGTCGGCGGTCGTGGTCGGTGCCGTGATGTTTGGAACCTTCTGAAGAGGTAGCGTCCGTGTCGGAGTCGAGCGTGTCGGCCCACAGGGAGCCTCGTTTCAGCCTCCGCGGGCCTTCTCCGTGGTCAGGACGATGCCTCCTTCACCCAGGAGATGAAATTGGCGGTGCCGTCGCCGCTACGTTCGGCCATCGTGTGGCCCTGCCCCCATACCGTCGCGAAGTCCACCGTCGTTCCCCCGAGGGCCTGGAGGGCCAACGCCAGGTTGATCTCGACGGTGCTGGCTGCATCCCCCTGGGTGATACCGCTGCGGATGCGCCAATTCGGGGCCACCCGCGAACTGCTCTGCCCACCCTGCGATTTCAGCAGGTAGTAGAGGGGCTCGTACATCTGCTCGCGGGAGACCACATCGCCCCCGACTTCGTCGGTGGTGGCGAAATCGGTCTCCCACATGGAGGCCGCGTAGTCGCCGGACCAACCGGTCAGCGACGAATAGGTGGACTCGTTGGCCGCCAGCACATCGCGAGACAGCTTTGAGAAATGAGGTCCCTTCGTGCCCTTGCCCATCACGATGTTCTCGGTGGCACTGCGATCCGGTGCGTCGAAAGCACCGACGTCCTTGCTGGGATTCTTCTGGCTGGTGACGAAACCCTGCAGACCGGTGATGGTTGCGGTGTTGCTGGCCGAATCGTAGGTGACCCACGGGTTGTCGCCGTTCAGGTACGCGATGTACTCCTCCACCGTGGTGTAGGTGGTCGACGAGCCGGACGTTTCACCGCCCGGGGGCTGGCCGCCACCCGGATTCTGCCCTCCGGGGGCCTCGCCGGATGGGGGAGTACCGCCCTGACCGGAAGGGCCACCGCCTCCGCCGCCGGGTTCCATGCCCGCCATCTGACGGGAGCTGGGGGTGTAGGGGAAGGTGGTGTCGGCCAGGAAGTTGTTCAGGGATGTGGTGATCTCGGCCGCCACGTGATCGTAGTAGCTGCCCGCCAGGTACACGCCCTCGCTGCTTCGTTCTAGCTTCAACGTGGTGCCCTTCGAATCGGTCAGACCGAGTCCGTTGACGGTCTCCGCGAACGCCGCAGCCAGGTCCTTGCTGTAGGCGGCGGTCCAGGTGCCTTCTGCGCGTGTCCCGCTGCTGACGAACTGACCCATGTTCCACTCGTAGGCGGCGTTGCCGACGTTCAGGCTGGTGATGGGACACCACGCCATCACACCCGCGATCGCGTCGCTGATGGCTGTACCGTCGCTGAATGTCATGGCCGCACCGAGATGCTCCAGATACGTGGTGTAGAGCGGCGAGTCGCCAGAGGCGCCCATCACTGCGCTCTGCGCGCCGCCGCCGCTGTGCCCGAACACGAAAATCCTGTCCATTGAGCCCGGCAACGAGGCCGAGTTGTAGCGCAGGTAACGTACCGCCGCCTTGAGATCGGTGACCCCCCACGGGGCGTTACCGACGTAGGAATCGGCATTCGAGTCCTTGCCGCGCAGGCCTGCGTGGACGTAGATGAAACCGGCTGCCATGTACTCCGAGATCGATTCGTAGGAGTACTGGGTGGGTGGTTTCTGGGAGGCGTAGCCGGGGGTGTTGACCGGCAGTACGACGGGCGCAGTGACCGGGGTAAAACCGTTGATGCTGCCCGAGGCGTTGACCGTCACCTCGTAGGCGCCGTCGCCGTTGTCGGTGCCGGTGAAATAGGCGCCCGGCACGTAGATTCCGAGAGTCTCGTAATCGGGAGCGGCCGGGGATGTGACGTAGCTCAAACCGATCTGGTAATAGACGTCGTTTACGGCATCGTGACTCCATCCGGCATTGTTCAGCGCCAGGGCTCCCGTTGCCGCTGTCCCTGAAACACCGGTGGAGGAGGCCGTGCTGTCGGAGGTTCTGCTGGCGCAGGCGGTCAACCCGAGGCCGCTGAAGAGGCTGAAAGCGATGGCGGACGTGAACAGGGAACGACGACTGAGATCCATGAGTGGCTCCTGGGATATGAGTTGCATGAAGAACACAACCAACCGGTCCTGTGGAATCCGTGACGAAATCCTGTGCAGTTCCTGTGGGAACCGCGGATGGCTCGTATACCTGCGTGCGGCACCTGCTGGGCTCGCCCGCAGGGCACCTGTCCGGGTCGAAGAAAACCCGGGAATGGGTATGGGCAGGAAACCGAACCGAGGAGGAAAAAACGTAATGATGCGAAACCCTATTTCCGCCAAGCCCAAGAACTCTGATCACACCCGGAAAGACGCACAAGAGATCCACGCGACATGCTGCCCTCGGGAAATCCCCTTCGGAACCTGAATTCACCCCAGGACTGAACGGGCGAACCGAATGAGCGAAAGATGTCAACCCGTCGGCGTACGGCATACATTGCCGACGAAGGTCGTTCATTTGAGATTTCAAGAGGGGGATGAGCGACATGAAAACCACGTGGTACAAGACATGTTTGACGACTGCTTTGGTGGCTGGGTTCGTGGGGCTGGGTGTATCCGGCTGCGATCTTAAAAGCAGGAGCGTGGAGTCACATCACGAGAAGGCACCAGCGACCGCCACCCGGGTGCCTGCGGACGACAAGACAACAGAGGCTGTCTCCGAGAAGAAAACCGAAGTAGCAGAGACAACTGCAACATCGGATCCCGCGCCCAGTCCCGAGCGGGCGGAGAAATCGGAGAAAAAGACCAGGGCGAAGAAAACCAAGTCGGACTCACCCGCAAAGAGTAAGGTGCATTACAAGAACTGTGATGAGGTCAAGGAGGCAGGAGCTGCCCCGCTGCGTGAGGGTGACCCCGGGTACAGTTCAAAACTGGACCGCGATGGCGATGGGGTTGCCTGCGAAAAGTAGGGCAGGTGGGGGTGCCCCTCGGGGCACCCCCGACTCTCATCCAGCCGATTTCGTCACCAGGATTTCCCTGCGGCGGGCCTTGAGGCAGTGCATCACGTCGTTTCCGCCCGTGCCGAAGTGGTCGTGCAGCCTGCGGTACTCGCGGTACAGGTCGTCGTAGGCCGCGACGTTCTCCGGGATCGGGGCGAAGACGGTCTCCGGGGTGGCCTCGCGATGCGCCATGGCCGGTGCGGCCTCCCGCACATCGGCGTACTCGCCTGCCGCGACCGCCGCGTAGATCGCCGATCCGTGGGCTCCCGAAGCCACCGAGGGGCAGATCGCCAGCGGCAGGTTGGTCACGTCCGCGTAGATCTGCATGAGCAGCGGGTTCTTCACCAGCCCGCCCGCGACCACCAGATCATTCACCTCGATGCCCGCGTCCCGGAAGGCCTCGATGATCACCCGGGTGCCGAAGGCCGTCGCCTCCAGCAGCGCCCGGTACTGGTCCTCCGGGGTGGTGGTCAGCGTCGTGCCGAGCATGAGTCCTGTCAGCTCCGTGTCGTCCAGGATCGAGCGGTTCCCGGAGTGCCAGTCGAGCGCCAGCAGACCGTGCTCACCCACCCGTTGCCTCGCGGCGAGTTCGGTGAGGTACTCGTGCACCCCGACCCCCCGGGCCGCCGCCGCCTCGACGTGTGATGGCGGGACACAGTTGTCGACGAACCAGCCGAAGATGTCCCCCACACCCGCCTGCCCGGCCTCGTAACCCCACAGACCCTTGACGATCCCGTCCGGCACGATGCCACCGATCCCCGGGACCTCACCGAAACTCTCCGAGGTCATCATGTGGCACGTCGAGGTGCCCATGATCAAGGTGAGTTGCCCGGGTTCGCAGGCGTTCGCGGCGGGCACCGTCGCGTGGGCATCGATGTTCGCCGCCGCGACGGCGATGCCCTCCGGCAGACCCGTCAACGCCGCGGCCTCCGCCGTCAACGATCCGACCCGCTCGCCGGGACGCGCCACCGGGTGCGGCACCAGCTCCAGCAGGCGGGAGAATCCCGGGGCCATCGCGTCGAGGACCTTTGCGGACGGGTACGAACCGTCGACGAAGTTACCTTTGTAACCCGCAAGCGACATGGAGGCCGTCATCTGGCCCGTGAGGAGCTGGACTATCCAGTCTCCCGCCTCGACGAAGTGACTGGCCGCGTCCCAGACCTCCCTGTCTTCCTCGAACAGTGCAAGGGCTTTTGCCAGCTGCCAGTCCGCCGAGACCTCGCCGCCGTAGCGGGCGAGGGTTTCTGGAGCCAGCTCGGCCAGGACCTTGTTCACGACCTTCCCCTGCCGCTGGGATGCGTGGTGTTTCCACAGCTTCACGTAGGCGTGGGGGTGTTTCTCGAACTCCGGTCGTTCGCACAGCGGCTGGTAGGCCTCATCGGTGGGGAAGACCGTGCAGGATGTGAAGTCGACGGCTACTCCGACGACATCCGCGGCCTCTATCCCGGAGGTCTCCAGGGCCTCCGGAACCACCTTGCCCAGAACCTCCACGTAGTCTGCCGGCACCTGCAACGCCCAGTCGGGGGGAAGTGGCTGACCCGCGAGTTCGCGGTCGATCACCCCATGCGGGTAGGTGTGCTCGGCGCTTGCGAGGATCTTTCCGTCTGCCACGGACACCACGACGGCCCGTCCCGAAAGAGTGCCGAAATCAATTCCTACAACTGTCCTGCTCATGGCCTCTCCTCCGTGTTTCCTGCTCAGTGTCCCGGGGCCTGGCAACCCCAGAAGCCATCGGGTGCGAACAATTCCTCCACCAGCTCACCCAGGAGATTGGTCTCCAGGGCGAGATCGAGAACGGTGTAGCGTTTGCGGATCATCTGGGCGCGGACATAGGTCTCGCGGAACCGGTCCCAGCCCAGCCCGATGTCCTGCGGATGGGCCGGGGCGCCCACCGCCCGCAGCATCCTCTGCAGCTCGGCGGCGGGCAGCAGCTGTTCCCGAAGCCTCACCGACAGCTCCGGCCACACCGCCATCAGCAACTCCAGGCGGACCCGCAATTGTTCAGGCGGAAGCCACTTGGCGAGCGCCTGCACGACGGTTTCCTCGACCAGCCGGGGATCGGGATGCAGCTCACGAACCCCGGCTTCCAACCCCTCCCGGGTGGGCCAGGCCGCGACGGCCGCTTCGATGTCCAAACCGGTGAGGTCCCGCGCCAGCAGCCGCTCGTAAAGGGCCGCGATTGCCACCGTGCCGATGCCGACCTTGAAGCCGTGGGACAGGCGCCTGGGGGTGATGTCCACACCGTGTCCCTCCATCTCCCACAGGTGGCTGAACTGGTGCTCCGCCCCGGAAGCGGGGCGGCTCGACTGGTGGGCCTGCATGGCCAGCCCGCTCATCAGGAGCCCCTCCACCAGCTCATCCGTCGCCGAGACGTCACCGGCGGCGAGTTCTGCAGGCCGCGAGACAGCGCCGCGCAGCGGACCCTGGACGAGTTCCCACACCCCCTGATCGATGGCCTCGATCCCCAGCACGTCGGAGAGGATCCAGTCGGCCCCGGCCGGGATCTTGCCCAGCAGGTCGCCGTAGCCGGATGCCGTCATCACCTGCGGTGCGGCGGACATCACGGTCAGGTCGGCGACGCAGCCACACGGGGCTGGGCAGCTCAGCGTCTGCTTGAACCCGTCCAGGGCGATTGAGGAACCGAAAGCGGTGTAGCCGTCCATGGAGGCCGCCGTACCGACCACCATGTAGGGTCTGCCGAGTTCCCCGGAGGCCCGTTTCGTGATGTCGTTGAGCGTGCCGGAGCCGACGGCCACGGCGATCGCATCCACCGGTGCCAGGGCATCCCTCAGGGCCTCGCAGTTCTCGTATTTCGCGTACAGCTCGGGTTCCCCCGAGAAGACGTGCGGATCCGTGAGCTCCACTCCGGCTGCTGCCAGGCTTTCGGAGACCCGTTTCCCGGCCAGCGCGAAAGTACGTTCGTCAGCGACCACGACCGCCCGTGTCGTCCCGAAAAGTTCCGTGAAGACCTCTCCGGTCCGCTCCACGGCTCCCTCGCCGATCACCACGGCCCTGGTATCAGTGGCGTTGCGCAACGCCCGGGTGATGAGATCCGTCATGTCAACCCCGTTTCGCGTTCTCGCGATCCACCATGTCGTGGATCATGGGCTGGAGCTGCGGGTAGGTGTTGGCGTAGGCGTCGACGAAGTACCGGTACTCCTCGTGCCGCCGCTGATCAGGTTCCAACAGGTCGATCTCGTGCACCATCTCCTTTGCCGCGGTCCCGAGATCGGGGTGGAGACCCGCGCCGACCGCCGCCAGCATGCAGGACCCCAGCACCACGGCGTCGCCGACCTCTGTCAGGGCGATCGGCACGCCGGTGACGTCGGCGTGCATTTGCATCCAGTCGCGGCTCTTGGTGGCGCCACCCGCGGCGACGATCTTCTTCACCTCGAAACCCGCCGCCGACATGGCACGCAGGTTGTGTGCGGTGCCGTAGCACACCGACTCCTGGATAGCTCGGTAGATGTGGGCGGGGCCGTGGTGCAGGGACAGACCCCAGATCACCCCGCGGGCCTTCGAGTCGGTGTACGGGGTGCGGTTGCCTTGGAAATACTCGTTGATGATGAGGCCTTCGGAGCCGGGTGGCAGATCCTTCGACTGCTTGTTGAGAATGTCGTAGACGTTGAGTCCGGTGACCTCTGCCGCCTGGATCAGGTCGCGGGCGAAGTTGTCCTTGAACCATTTCAGGACCGAACCGGTGGAGACCTGACCGCCCTCGACGGTGTACTGACCCTTGACCCCGCCGTCGGTGTAGGCGCCGAAGAATCCTTTGCCGTGGATCGGTTTGTCGGTCTGACCGGTCAGGACGTGGGAGGAACCGGTGATCAATGCCATCACCCCCGGGTCGACGACACCCAGCCCGATCTGCCCGGCCCAGGCGTCGGCAGGTCCCTGGGCGACGGGAGTGCCGGGGTGCAGGCCGAGGAGCTGCGCCGCGATCACCGACAGCTCACCGACCGGGGTGCCGAGATCGACCACCTTCTCCGGGATCTTGTCGAAGACATCGCCGCATCCGATGGTTTCGTAGAAGTCGACGGGCCAGCCGCCGTGGTCGCGGTTGTAGTACATGCGCAGCGCGGCCGAGTTGATGTTGGTGGTCCACTCGCCGGTCAGCTTGTAGGTCACCCAGTCGGGGGCGTCGACCAGCCGGAAGGCTGCGTCGTAGGTTTCGCGCTCGTTCTCTCGCAACCAGGCGGCCTTGAACGGGTACCACTCGGCGGTGGCCGGGGCGGTGCCGCGACCGATGTAGAGACGCGCCACCGAATCCGACTTCTCCGCGCGAGCGGCCTGCTCGGTGGCGCGCACGTCCATCCACATGATGGCGGGGCGGAGGGCCTCGCCGCGTTTGTCCATGGCAACGACGGTCATGGTGGTGGCGTCGTAGGAGATGCCCTTGATGGCGGCGGGGGAGACGCCTGAGGCGGCGATCACCTTGTGGCACGAGGCCTGCAACGCCTCCCACCACTCCTCCGGATCCTGTTCGGCCCAGCCGGGGTGAGGATGGGTGGTGCGATACGCGGTGGCGGCGAAGGAAACCGGCCGTCCGGTCATGTC
>JABCNW020000071.1 GCA_013333945.2 Propionibacterium sp. | reverse complement strand
TTCAGGTATTTCTAAGAAATGAGGGGATCCATGGCAAAGGCACGCCGCGCCTTCCTGGAGGAGGATGACTACGACGTCCTCGACATCACCCCTTCCGCCGTCACTTCCCCACGACGGGAGGCAAAGCGACCGCGCATCCTTGGCAGGGTACTGGCCCCCATCGCGCTGTCAGGCCTGGTTGTCGCAGGCTCCTTCGCAATCGCGAGCAGAGGAAACTCCGACAAGGCCGCCGCCCCAAGCTACGAAACCACCGACCTCGGCGTGAGCCGCGGAGGAGAACGCGCTCCCCTGGCCTCGGCATCCCCATCCGGTGATACCGAAACCAGCACCCCGGCCCCGCTGCCGACTCCGACCGAAACCCCCGAGGCAACGCCAACCGAGACCGCAACCCCCACCGAGGAAGCCACCGCCACCGCTTCCCCGACCAAGACCTTCGACCCCTCCGAACTCGGCGAGAAAACAGGCGAGATGTACATCGCATCCTCGGCCAACGTGCGCACCGGACCTGGATCCGATTACGACGTACGAACCACGCTCGATGCGGGGCTGGCCGTGACGGTAACGAACGTCACCTCGAACGGTTGGCAGCAGATCTCCTACAAAGGCCGTGCAGGCTGGGTGAAGTCCGATCTGCTCACCTCCAAGAAACCTGAGACCCCGTCCGCCTCTCCCCCCAGCGAATCCGGTGGTTCCGGGTCCGGCGGAGGCGCTTCCTCCGGCGGCACCTGCTCGTCCTCCTCGGCGAAAAGCATCGAATCCGGACTCACCTCGAAGTCGATCTCCGTGCTCCACGCCGTCTGCGCAGCCTTCCCGGATGTGAAGTCCTACGGCGGCTACCGCAATGATTCCGGATACCACGGCCAGGGGCGGGCCATCGACGTCATGGTCTCCGGTGACCGGGCCTGGGAAATCGCTCGCTGGCTTCGCGAGAACGCCAAGAGCCTCGGTGTCATCGAGGTCATCCATGCCCAGAAGATCTGGACCACGCAGCGTTCCTCCGAGGGCTGGCGCTCCATGTCGGATCGCGGGTCGGCCACCGCGAACCACTACGACCACGTCCACATCTCCGTCGGCGGCTGACAAACACCCCCTGGGCTCCCCTCAGGGAGAAGGCGAAGCCACGTCGCCGTCTCCCGTCCGCCTCCGCAGGGAGTTGCCGGTGACGCCCCAGTCACCCGCTGCCCGAGGGTGCTCAGGAGATCCCGTTGAATGTGTAGAGTCGCCACGACGCGCCTCGGCCATCGCGCCACTCATACGTCAGGGTCGCAACCCCGGAGCCATCCCCGTGGATCCCCGGGAACCGGAGCGCCACCGCGTCGGCGGTTGAGAACGCAGGATCAATCACGAGGGCGTAGCGGACTTTCCCTTCGACGGGGTTGTTCAGCTTCTCCTCGAAATCCCGGTCCGGGGTGATGACGAACTGTTTGGGGTTCCTACTGGCCAAGACGATGGGGAAGGAGTAGGCGACATCCGTGATCACGCTGCCCTCGGGCAGATCCAGGGAGTCGAGATAGGCCGCCACCTGATCCTGCATGACGTCCTGGCCACCCTGGGCGACCGAAAGAGCCAGGCTCTCCTCCCGAGCCAGTCGGGAATCCAGTGATGCCCACCACGCAAGAGGAAGGGGAGCAAGGATGGCAATCAGCACCGTCCAAGCCGTGACCTTCCGAAACGTCAGGCGTCTTTCTCCCCCTCGCAGGGCAGCCAGAATGTATCCGGCCATCACCACCCCCCAGGGAATCGCCATGAACTGGAATCGGAGCCATCCGAAGGACGATCCGCTCAAGAAGGCCCACTCGTCGAAAGCCAGGATTCCCCCCAGGATGGCGGCAGGCCCGAACACACCGGCATCTCGTCGCAGCGCAGCGATCACCATGGCGATGACCACGAACAGGAGCGCAAAAGGAGCCACAGCTAACAGCTGGGCGGTCAGGTAGGCCAGGACTCCCTCGAAGTTTCCGCCCGTAACCTTGTCGATGGTTTCCCGGGCGTTGGTGACCTGCGCCGTGTTCCCGTACAGCGACGTGTAGGTCGTGAACCACGACCCCGCCACCAGACGCAAAACCAGCGCCCACGCCCCGAAGGATGCCGCGAAAGGTCCACCGACCAGCAAGCAGTCCAGCAGGAAGAGTGTCCTGGCTCGCCGTCCGCCTCTGGAGCGCCACAGGCTGACGCCGAGGACGATGAGCACTGTGATCAGCGCAGCCGCAACCGCCTCATAGCGCACCAGATAAGCCAGGCCAAGACCGAAGCCGGTGTGCGCGAGATGCCAGGGATCGTCTTTCCGGAGCCAGCGCGTCAGATGCAACGTCGCGTAGAGAGCAATCGCCAGGAGCATGGATTCGCTGGCCCCCGTGGCAGCCGAGAGCAGGATGAGCGGTTGGATGGCCAGGACTCCCGTCAGAACCAGCCCGGCACCTCGCCCCACCCCGAACAGGACGAGAAGCCGGCGGGCGAGCACCATCGCCACAGCACCGCAGATTGCCGAGACGATGACCCCAGCGAACGCCTTGGAGGCCAGCACGGGGATCAGGGGTGAGAGCAGAAGCAGAGGGATCGCCGCCAGCGTTGGCAACGGATTCCAGACGGACCCGATGGCCGCCAGGTGAGGGTCCCGACTGAAAACCACGTAGTACCCATTGGCAACCCGGCTCATGGAGTCGGGAAAGATGATGTTCTGACTGATCAGCCAGGCCCCGACCCCCAGGTAGAGCAGCAACGCGAGAAGGGCCACGATCCAGTCGTCGGATATCCGCAGACGCCCGTCCTTCATCGTCATGTCCTCCATCACGCACCCCCCGGGTCAGCAGCCACCTGGCTGGGTTCTCCCTCGAGCGGCGGTGGGTTGGTCTTCGCATGAAGGCCGTGTGTCGTCTTCTCCCAGTAGGAGGGGTTACGAATCAGCTGCACGACGGCCTTGACCGCAGCAACCCACATCAGCAGCCAGTACGCGGGAACCAACAGCGCGGGAACCAACAGATCGGGACGTTCCATCACACGGGCCACGTACAGGCTCATGTACATGACGAGGAGGTTTCCCACCACCATACACACCAACCCCAGGTGGTAGATCCCGGGCGGGAATAGCCCGGCCACGATCGAGGACTGGGATGTGAACCAGATCAGGGTGAGGATCCAGAACACACCGTTGAGGGCGCTGAGCAGGGGGGTTCCGGCGATGAAGATGATCATGTCCGCCACGGCCCGCCATCCGAGCTGTCTGGTGACCAGGCGCGGCGAACGCATGTGCACCAGGAAGGTTTGCAGATAACCCTTGTACCAACGGCTCCGCTGCCGAACCCAGTTGATCAGGTCCGGGTTGGCCTCCTCCAGAGTCGTGGAATCGAGCACACCGACCCGGTATCCAGCCCTGTGTAGGCGGAGTCCCAGGTCGGCATCCTCGGTGACGTTCCACGGATCCCATGCCCCGACGGCCTTGAGCGCTGTCACCCGGAAATGATTGGACGTGCCCCCGAGCGGAATCGGGGCAGAGATACCCACCAGACCGGGAAGCATGTTGCCGAACCATGCCCCGTAATCCAGCGTGAACCAGCGTGTCAACAGGTTCTGCCGCGAGTTGTAAAAACCCAGGCGTGCCTGCACGCATGCATAGTCCGTCCCCAGTCTGTCCAGGGCCAGGACGGCTTTGCGCAGCTGGAGCGGATCGGGCCGGTCCTCCGCATCGAAGATCGTGCAGAGCGTCCCGCGTGCAGTCAGGAGACCGTAGTTGCAGGCCTTCGGTTTCGTCTGGGGATCAGCTTTGGGAACCTGGATCACGGTCAGGTGCGCCCGGGGCCGCAGCTTGCTGGCCGCGGCAATGGTCTCGGCGTCATCAACCTCCAACAGAAGCCGAATATCCAACTTTTCCCTGGGGTACTCAATGCACTCCAGAGCCTCGACCAGCTCCTCAATCAAGGGCTCTTTAAAAGCCGGGACAAGTACCGTATAAACGGGAAGCTGAGCGTCAGGGAAAGCCCGGGCATCTTCGTCTGCTATCTTCACCATTCGCCCTCCCCGGGCGCCGTGTTTGAAGAGAAGAAACCGGAACCCGAGCGCCCAGACGTAGGAGACAGTCGCCAGCGCTACCAGCAGCACACCGGTGACCCAGGGCAGAAAAATCAGGCCGAGCAGAAACAGCACCGCGATGGATATGAGAATCACCCGTTGCCATCGAGCAAGAACGCTGTGAGCAGAATACGCGGGAGAGCGATATTCCAAAGCATGACAGGCAACTTCCAGGGCTTGCTTCGGAGACATCGGATTCGAGTCCGGAAATGGCTCCGGCGTTTCTCTGAATCGAGCAATCGCTCTTCTATTGGATGCTTGTTTGGCCGATCGGGACGTCACAGAATCACCCCAATCCGCGACAGGACAATAATGAGGGCCAGCGCCACACCCACAGCGACGTAACGCGAGACCGGGATGTGGATCAGCTGATCAGAAGGAGCCCATCCGCGACGGAACAAAACCGCGCCAACAACACTCATCCACACGATGGCAACAACGATCAGGGCGATCAGGCGAGCAGGCGGAGGCAGCAACCACGCCAGAGCGGGCAGGGCCGCAGGACACACCCACATCATGGCTCGGGTACCACTCACTATCAGCATGCACGTCGCCAGGCAGAGGAGCCAGGCAATGGTGACGACCGTCGGATTACCGGCAGCTGGCCACTGCCGGAGCACCCAGATCCCTGCTCCAAACAGGATGACCGCGAGGATCAGATCAATCTCCCGATCGTCGATCCTGGGCTGTGTGCGACGAACGCAGAGCAGGACCTCGGCAACCAGCAGCGATATCAACCAGCCGATCCACAACTCTGGCAGCGCGGATGAATCTGGAATCGCCGCCGCAATCAACACCCCACACAGAAATAAGAAGACTGCATGTTCTCTTATTCCATGCAGCGCGGCGATCACCCCGGGCCCTCGTCCCTGAAATTCTGTCACCTTGTTTACGGCTCCACCCATTGACGCGACGACCTCCTATGACGCTTTGGACACGACGTGAGGAATACGCTTCACCTTCGACCGGACGAAAGAAAACAGCCACGCCGCACGACTGATCAACAGTCGCTCCCGGTCCACTACGAAGGTAATACTCCTCGCAACCAGTGGTTAGGGCGCATCAAACGGGGGGATGCGACCATGATCATCATAACCATAATCTCCCGCGAACCAAGGGACCTAGATTTCCCTAACCAAAGGCATTCAATGCTCTGGCCAAAGGACATGTATTTCATTGGCCGAAAGTATCGCCTCCGCCCGCATCACCCTTCGACAAGTCACGCAGGAAAACCAGCGCCTGGTAAGCGTCGCCGACGGATAGATCCCCCTGAATTCGCGGCTCCATCACGAATTTTTCAGTCTACTGAAAGCCTATCGGGTGACATGAATACGGTATTTTCACCATCATTTTCCCGCGGCGAAACGCGACGGTCACGACGCCGGGCCACGGCCACAGAAGCGTATGATCGCCCGGTCTGGCGCTCCACAGCGGGGCGAGATTTCCACAACAGGACCTAAGCTGGTGCCATGATCAAGCCGGTTGACGCCACCACCACTGCTGCCTGGGATGAGCTGGACGAGCTCGCCGACAATGCCGAACTGGATCTTCGTAAAGCTTTCGCCGACGACCCGGAACGGGCCGCCCGTTTCACGCACACCGTCGGGGATCTGCACGTCGATCTGTCGAAGAACCTCATCAACGACGACGTCGTAGCGGCGCTGCTGCGGCTCGCAGAACAGACCGACGTCGCTGGCCGCCGGGATGCAATGTTTCGCGGCGAGCACATCAACATCACCGAGGACCGTGCGGTGCTGCACACCGCGCTTCGGCTGCCTCGCAACGCAGAGTTGACGGTTGACGGGCAGGACGTGGTGGCGGATGTCCACGATGTGCTGGAGAAGATGTTCGCCTTTGCCAACAAGGTGCGTTCTGGCGAGTGGGTGGGGGTCACGGGCAAACCGATCCGCACCGTGGTCAACATCGGCATCGGTGGTTCCGATCTCGGACCGGCGATGGTCTACGAGGCACTGCTGCCGTACAAGCAGCAGGGCCTGGAGTGCCGGTTCATCTCGAACATCGATCCGACCGACTGTTTCGTCAAGACCGCGGACCTGGATCCCGAAACCACGCTTTTCATCGTCGCGTCCAAAACCTTCACCACCCTGGAGCCCCTCACCAATGCGCGCATGGCCCGCACCTGGTTGCTGAATGCACTGGTCGCCGCTGGTGCCATCGAGGACACCGAACAGGCGCGCCGGGACGCGGTCGCACAACACTTCGTGGCTGTGTCCACCGCGCTGGACAAGGTGGCGGAGTTCGGCATCGATCCGGCCAACGCCTTCGGGTTCTGGAACTGGGTGGGGGGCCGCTACTCAGTGGGGTCGGCTGTCGGTCTGCCGGTGGCGATCGCGATCGGTCCCGACGGTTTCCGTGACTTCCTGGCCGGTTTTCACGCCGTAGACCAGCACTTCTGCACAGCCGATCCGGCACACAACGTGCCGCTGCTGATGGGGTTGTTGAACATCTGGTACGTCAACTTCCTGGGCGCCACCAGCCACGCGGTGCTGCCCTACGCGCAGTATCTTCACCGGTTCGCCGCCTACCTGCAGCAGCTGACGATGGAGTCGAACGGCAAGTCGGTGCGCTGGGACGGTTCTCCGGTGACGTGCGAAACGGGCGAGGTGTTCTGGGGCGAACCCGGCACCAACGGTCAGCACGCCTTCTACCAGCTGATCCACCAGGGCACCCAGCTGATCCCCGCCGACTTCATCGCGGTCGTCAATCCGCCGCACGCGATCAAGGATGGCGACGTGGATGTGCACGGAATGCTCCTGGCGAACTTCTTCGCCCAGACCGCGGCGCTGGCCTTCGGGAAGACCGAGGAACAGGTGCGCGAGGAGGGGACGCCAGAAGAGATCGTGCCGGCACGGGTGTTCTCCGG
>JABCNW020000070.1 GCA_013333945.2 Propionibacterium sp. | reverse complement strand
GGTCAGCGGGACTGCCTCCTTCAGGTTTGCAAACACCCCCCACGGACCGGCTACGACCCCGCTCTCCGCGGCCACAACCGCCCTGGCCCGGGCATCAACCCCCCCGCCCGCTCCGGCAACTACCCCGCTCGCAGGGTCAACAACCGCGGCTGCTGGGTCTTCAACCCCGGCGCCCGTACCGGCAACTACCCCGCCTGCACCGGCAACAACCTCGCCTGCACCGGCAACAACCTCCTCCGCAGATGATCCTGCGGAACCGATCACCCCGACTTCCACCGTCACTGTGACGGCTCCGGCCCCCCAGCCGAGCACCCCCGCCAAGAAGCCGGGCCTGCCGAAGACCGGCAGCAACTAATACCCCCTAATGGAAAGGGGCCGGGTCGATACCCGGCCCCTTTTCGCACCCCCGGGATACCTGAACATTCAGTCGTATTGACCACATTTCAAACCAACGTGACACAGCAACCTTCTTGCGCTAACTTCCTAAAAGTTAAGTTTTCATTGCATCTTCAATCACTTTGAGATGCCGATTCCAACAAGGGGGAAGGGAACACATGGGAAAGCTCTCCACACGAAAGAGCACCTACAGGTTCCGGGCCATCGCTGCGACCCTGCTATCCGCGGTCCTGGCGGTTGGTGCGCCGGCTGCCAGCGCCGACGAACATCAGCCGGGATATCCGAAACTCGGGCAGGATTCCGAACTCGTCTACGGTCATGATCTGTACCGCGACGGGGCACTGGGAACCCAGTTGCTGACCGTTCACACCAATGACAAAGGCGGAAAGATTCTGGCCTATTGCATCGAACTCGACGTCCATTCCGAATGGGGCGGCGAAATGAAGCAGGCCAGCTGGTCAGCCTTCCCAGGTAGCAACGAGTTCGCGAAGAATACCCAGGTGCGGTCCAAGATTTCCTGGATCGCCCACCGCAGCTACCCGCAGGTGAGTATCAGTCAGGTGGCCACGGAGGCAGGCGTACCGGGCCTGACCGAACGGGAGGCCATCACGGCCACCCAGGCAGCCATCTGGCACCTGACCGACAACTTCACTTTCAACGGCCTGCACAGCTGGGAAGAGCCCCGCCACGACACCACATCCGACCGAGCACAACGCGTCACGAAGCTCTACAACTACCTGCTGGGTTCCGCGAACACCGGGTTGCCCGAAACCTCTGGTCCGAAAGTGGAGGTCGCGGTTCCCAGGACTCCCGGCGTCAGCGGCGAACTGGTCGGCCCAATTCGTTTGACCGCTACTCAGCAGACCGTCGCCGTGGCCGCACTCCCCCACCCACTGGTGGACGCCACGGGCAAAGAGGTGGATCTGGCTGCCGTTCCCACCGGAACTGATCTGTTCCTCAAGGTCCCCGCGGACGCACCCGCTGGAAAAGCGAACATCGTTGCCAATCTCACGGGTGACGCCCACACGGATCAGCTTCTGGTCGCACGAAACGGGCGTTGGCAGACCCTCATCATGGTGAAGACCCAGCAGGTCACCGCCACCGGTCAGGGCGAGGTCAGCTGGGCTCCCGTTCAGGCTCCGAGTCCTTCTCCCAGCCCATCGGAATCACCGACCCCCACACCGTCGGAAACCCCCAGCCCGACCCCCACACCGAGTCCTACGCCTTCGGACTCACCGAGCCCCAGCCCGACGCCGACGCCAACCCCCACGGCAAGCACCTCGACACCTTCCCCGGCTCCCTCCACGACTGCCCCCTCGGCCAAGCCGAGCCTTCCAGTCACAAAACCGGGGCTGCCGAGGACCGGCCGCTGAGAGAACCCGCGGCGGGGCCCTGAGCTACTTCTGCCTCCCACCCCCTGGTGGGAGGCAGAAGGCTGTTCATGAACCACACAGGAGGTTGTCCAAGGCCTCCTTGATCGGTTCAAAGGCGGCTCTGATGCTCTCCTCGCCGGTCGGGTCCTTCGCGACTGCAGTGGGGGTGGCGGTCACGGCAATGGTGACGGCGCCGCCGTCAGGACCCACCGCATCGAGCGTCTGGTGGCCGGGGATGGTGCCGCCGTGTCCCCAGGCGGTGCCACAGCTCAGGGAATACCCGATGAGTCCGAGGCCGTAGTCGCTGTGGGTCTCGGTGTGGATGGACTTCTGCATCTCCGCGACGCTGTCGGCTGTGATCAGGGTGCCGTCGAGCATCTTCTGCATGAAGATGTTGAGCTCACTGGGAGTGGAGATCATGGCACCGGCAGCCCAGGCCCAGGATGGGTCCTGCTCGGTGATGTTCTCCAGCTCACCGGAGACAGGATTGCGTTCATACCCCTCCGGGTGTTTGCCATGGATGGTGCGATCCCCCGGCGCGGGCAGGTACGTGTGCAACAGGCCGAGGGGCTGAACGATCCGCTGATCAATCTGCTCACCCAACGTCCGCTTGGTCACCTTCTCGATCAGCAACCCGAGCACAATAATTCGTATTCGTGTAGGCGAATTTCTCACCGGGCTGAAACGCAGCAGGCCTCGCCAACGCGGCGTCGAGAAAATCCCTGGGGAAACGATACTCATCCCGAACCTCGAAGATGCTCGTAGCAATGGCGTCGGTGTATTCGGGCAGCCCCGAGGTGTGCTGGAGCAACTGCCGCACCGTGATCCTCGACCCGGCACCTCGCGAAATCTTATTGAATGCTGCACTCATGACATCCAGCCTTCCAAGCACCGTTGACGCAGACCATCCGGTCAGCAGGCCAAAGAAACCTACGGCCAGCCCGACAGAAAACCCCCGGCAGCCACGAAGCAGGCGCTTCGCACGGATCGGCGATTGAGCGATACGTTCAGGGAGCCGGTCAATCCGAACCCCTGCGACCTGTTCAGCGCACGTCAGCGACCTGGAATCGCGGCCACCGCGACCGGTTGCGCACGAAGCAACTCCGGGACGGGTGCGACACCACCTGCAACCGGTGCCGCACCCACCCCCAACCAGGCCACCGACTCCGCCTGCGCCAGTTCAGCGGGCAGTCGCAGTTCCCCAGAAGCGGGGGACAACAGGAATGCATGGACCACCCCGTCGACGACGGTGTAGCGGACTTCCCCATCGGCGGCGCGTCTCCACGGCCGCGATCCGAAGATCGCCGGCCCATTGACCTCAAGCCAGGCCCCCAATCCGTCGAGGGCCCGCTGTTGGAGCTGCGGAATCGACCCGTCGGCCCGCGGACCGACGTTGATGAGGAGGTTGCCGTTCTTCGCGACGACATCGACGAAGTAGCGGATCAGCCCGGCGGCATCCAGACTGTGGGTGTCGTCCTCCTCGGCGTTGTAGCCGAAGGACAGGCCGAGTCCGCGGGTGGCCTCCCAGACCTGCTCCTGGACTCCGTCGACGTCGCTGTACTCGCGGGTCAGGAACCCGTGCACGGGCACCCCCCAGCGATCATTGACGACGCCGTCGGGCACCGTCTCCAGGTAGTGCCGCCACAGCGCCGCGACCCCGAATCCGTCGTCTCCCTTGCCGTCGTCGGGCCATTCGATGTCATTCCACAGCACCGACGGTCGGAAACGGTCGATCAGCTCGGTCAGTTGTGCCGCCGCGTAGCGCGCGAACCCCTCGTCGTTGCGGCGCAGCAGTAACAGATCGCGGTCGGACTGGATGGGCGGCAGGTCCGAGACGTGCCAGTCGAGGGCCCCGGAGAAGTACACCCCGAACCGTGCCCCGGCGGCCCGGGTCGCGTCGGCGAGCTGCCGGATCAGGTCGCGACCCGGCCCCCGCCGGGCCGCGTTGAAACTGGTGGTGGCGGTGTCCCACAGGCAGAAACCGTCGTGGTGTTTCGTCACGGGCACCACGTAGCGCGCCCCGGAACGCAGCACGGCCCGGATCATGGCATCGGCGTCGAGGTCACCGGGACGCCAGCGGTCGGCGAGGTCCTCGTAGCTCGTGCCCTCCCCGAACCGTGCGACGTGCTGGGCGCGGCAGGGCGACCCGGGGATGCGCACGGTGTTGCCATACCACTCGGCGTAGCGGTGCCGCGCGTAGGCGTCCTCGACCGGCACCCGCCCGTCGTGCGGTTCGGCCCAGGCCGGCAGGGAGAAGATGCCCCAGTGGATGAAGACACCCAGCTTGGCGTCGCGGTACCACTCGGGGACGGTGACGTCCGGGTAGTCGACGCCGAGGGCCGGGCCGGTGCGTTCGTCGAAGTTCAGCATCCGGCACCTCGACGGGTGATCGACGGGGTCAGGTCTGGGTTCCGGTTGGAGCGGTCGAAGGGCCAGGTCCCGGGTGTGAGATTGCGGTGCCCGAGCCGCAGCAGATCCTGGTCAACGCCACCCGGGGTGAGGGCCATGACCCACGCCTTCGCCAGGGTGAACAGCTCCGGTTCCTGGTAGCCGATCTTGACCAGCACGACGTCAGCGTCCTCGGGTTCCAGACCGAGCTGACGGAAGTCGTCGAGCAGGTGGAAGGGTTTGCGGCGTTCCGTGATGATCACGTGCACCGACCCGCATCTGACCACCGCCTGGCGGCCTGCGACGGGATCGCCCTCGGCCAGGGAGAACACCTCCCCGCGCACCTCGGCGGGTGGTGCGACCTTGTCGACGTTCCCGCCGACCCGCACATCCACGGCCCCGCCGACCCCGGCATCGAAGCAGGCCGCGACGGCCTCGGGGCCGAAGGGGGAGGCGTGGATCACGACGCGGCCCCCGTCGGTCAGGCCGGGATGGGCCAGCAGTTCACGCACCGTCCACGACACGTCCCCGGCACCGCCCGCGGTGGGGTTATCGCCGGAGTCGGAGATCACGAAGGGTTTGGGTGCGTCCTCGGCGAGCGCTGTCGCCAGGGCACCGTCGAGGGTGTCGGTGGGGCCGACGAAACAGAACTCGTCGCGGGCCGCCCACCAGGCCTCGGCCAGCTCCGAGGCCCCGGCGGCGATGGCCTCCCGGTCATCACCCGTGACGACGACGGCGGCCTGGCAGCGGGGCTCATCGGCCCATGCGTAACCGACCCACAGGGCCGCGTCGATCACCCCGTCACAGGCCTCGATCTCCGGTACACGGGCGTAGATCGAGGCCGCGGGTTCCACGCGGGTGGAGGTCTTCTCGCCGGGCAGCAGCAGCGGAACAGGCACGAATGCCTTCCACGGCCGCCTGGCGGCGACATCCGCCCCGATCCCGGAACGCAGCCGGGCGATCAGGTTCCAGGCCGCACGTTCCTTGGTGTTCATCACATCCTCGTGCGGGGCCATGCGGTAGCAGGTGATCAGGTCCACCTGGTCGACGAGGGCCGCGGAGACGTTGCCGTGCAGGTCGAGGGTGGCCGAGACCAGGCAGTCGGGGCCGATCACCTCCCGCAGCGCAGCGGCAAGGTCACCCTCCGCATCGCGCATCCCGACGACGCTCATCGCGCCGTGGATGTCGAGCAGCAGCCCGTCGAACGGCCCCTTAGAGGCGGCCAGCTCCAGGATGCGGGCCTTGATGTCCTGGTAGGTCTCTGGGCAAACCGCGCCGCCCGGCAGGGACCGGCCGTGGTGCAGCGGCACCCAGTCGACGACCTCCCGAAGTTCCCGGCCAGCTTCGAGGAACGGGTAGTAGGACAGCAGTTCGTCACCCTCGCGGCGGGTGAATGCCTCGTCGCCGCTCAGGTGCGGGGAGAAGGTGCTGGACTCAATGGACATGCCGGCGATGGCGATCCTCGGCCGGGCAATCCCCCCGTCGGCGGCGGGCGGCAGGGGCGGGCACCAGATATCGGCGGCTGTGGTCATGACATGGTTTCCTTCAGGTCGAGGGCCAGGGCGGCGGCCCCGAGGGCGGGATTGGCGAGGGTGGCGCGGTGAACACCAGGGATCGGCACGGTGACCGGCGGATCCGCGACCAGGGCTTCGGTGAGCAGTGGTCCAAGCAGGTCCCAGGCCGCCGTCACTCCTCCTCCGACCACGACATCGGTCAGATCGAGCAGGGTGGTGGCCACAACGATGCCCTGTGCCAGGGCCCGCGCGGCGCAGGTGAACACCTCGACGGCGGCGCTGTCACCTCTTCTGGCTGCGACCGCGATGTCGGATCCGGTTAGTCCGGTCCGGCCCGTCAGGTCGGCGTAACGCAGAGCGAGGGAACGCCCCGACGCGAGGGTTTCGAGATGCCCCACCCCACCGCAGGTGCAGCGGTGCCTGGGATAACCAGGGGTGTGCCCGATCTCCCCCGCTCCGCCGCGTGGCCCAAGGTGGGGGCGTCCTCCGATCAGAAGGGCTCCACCAACCCCGGTGCCGAGCATGATGGCCAGGCCGTCGCTGACGCCGCGCAGCGCACCCCAACGGGCCTCTCCGCACAGGAACGCGTTGTCGTCGTTGACCAGTTTCACGGGGCGTCCGGTGCGGTCGGCGATAGCCTCAGCGGGGCGGCGCCCCCGCCAGTCAGGGAAGGTCCCGGATGCGGCCAGCACCTCGCCCGAGTCGGGATCGATCACCCCCGCAGCACCGGCGCCGACAGCCGCAGCCCGCAGCCCGGAGCAGGTCTCGATGCGGGTCACCAAACCTGCGGCGGCATCGATCAACGCCTGACCACCGCACCCCGAGGCGGTGGTGTCGGAGGCCAGGACATTGCCGTCCACGTCCGCCAGCACCGCGGTGACCTTGGTGCCTCCGATGTCGATGCCGGCCACCACGGGTCCGTGCAGCACATCATCCGGCGACGGGATCCTGAGCATCAGCGACCACCCAGCCCCGCCAGGGCGATGCCCTTCACGAGGTGCTTCTGCAGCGCAATCACGAGCGCGGTGGTGGGAACCATCGAGATCACAGCGGCGGCGATCTGCAGGTCCCACCGGGTGCCCTGCTGCGTGGAGAACGTCGCCAGCCCCACCGGCAGGGTACCGAGGGTGGAGTAGTCGACGGTGACGATCAGCGGCCACAGGTAGGAGTTCCAGAAGCCCAGGAAGGTGAACACGGCCAGCACCGCGATCGCGGAACGCGACAGGGGCAGAATGATATTGAGGTAAATACGCACCGCCCCCGCACCGTCGACCCGGGCAGCCTCGTCCAGCTCGAAGGGAATGCCCCGGTAAAACTGGCGCAGCAGGAAGGTGCCGATGGCACTGAACGCGAACGGGATGATCAGGGCCTGATACGTGTTGATCCACCCGAACCAATCCATCAGGGTGTACATCGGGATCATCACGACCTCCGCAGGCACCATGAGGGTGGCCAGGAACAGCAGGAACACGGCATCGCGTCCCTTCCAACGGAGCCTGGCAAAGGCGAAAGCCGACGTGGAGGAGACGATCAGCACCAGGATCGTCCCAACGACCGAGACGAACAACGAGTTCAGCATGTAGGTGACGAACGGACCGTAGGAGAACACCTCGATGAAATTCGTCCACTTGATCTGCGACCCGATCAGTCGCGGCGGGGATGTGAACATCTCGTTGTTCGGTTTCATCGCGGAAAACACCGCGTAGATCAGGGGCGACGCGAAGAGCAGGGCGGCGATGTAGATGCTGATGTGGGCGAACACCGAGCGCAGGTCCCCGCCCTTCTTCCTGGTCTCAGTACTCATAGTGCACCCACTTCTTCTGCGCCCGGAACTGCAAGGCCGTCAGGACGATGATGACGGCGAACAGGATCCAGGCGGCTGCGGCTGCCAGACCGAGATCCTGGAACCGGAAGCCGTTGTTGTAGATGAACTGGACGATCGGCTGGGTCGAGTTGCCGGGGCCACCGCCGGTCAGCAACTGGGGTTGAGCGAAGACCTGCAGCGATCCGATCATCGTCATCACGGTGGCGAAAAACACGGCTGGGGAGATCATGGGCAGCGTCACGCGGAAGAACAGACGTGCACCTGTCGCACCGTCGATGCGGGCCGCCTCGATGACGCTGTCGGGAAGCTGCTCCAACACCGCCGAGAAGATCAACATGTTGTAGCCGAGGCCCTGCCACACTGACATGGTCACCACCATGACCATCGCCCAGAACGGGTCGGCCAGGAAGCTGGGCAGGGTGTGGTTGAACAGTCCCTCACTGATGCCGTTCAGCGCACCCTTGGGTTGCAGCAACATCTTCCACACCAGGATGTTCGCGACCATCGGAGTGACCACGGGAATGAAGAACAACACCCGCAGCGCCCCACGCCCACGGATACGGGAGTTGAGCGCCACCGCCAAGCCGAGCGACAAGGCGATGTTGATGGGGACGTAGGTGATGGCGAACACGAAGGTGTTGCGCATCGCCGGCCAGAAGTCCGGACTGACGGCGAACAACTTGATGTAGTTGCCGAGCCCGTTGAAGGTGCGTGCACCGAAAGTGGGCCAGTTGAACAGGCTCATGACGATGGACAACCCCACCGGAAAGAGCGTGAACAGGCCGAGGCCCAGCAGGGCCGGACTGACGAAGCCCAACGCCTGGCGAGCCTCGGCCCTGCGAAGGGCCCCTTTTCTAGGGGAGGACATTCAGGACCCTTTCCCCGTCACTGCTGGAACTGCTGTTGAGCGGAGTTCAGCACCTCGGGCATCGGTTTGGAGCCGCTGTAGACGCTCACCAGTTCGGGCTGGATGTACGCGTTGACCTTGGACCAGTTCGGGGAGACGTGCTGCGCCTCGACATTGGCGAAGGCGGCGTCGAAGGCCTGTTTGACCACGTCGCGGTACTGCTCATCGATGGACTCGAAGTACAGCGGCTGTGACTCGACGCGGGCCGGATAGGACCGACCGGAGCTGGCGACGTAGTCCTGGGCCTCCTTGCCGAGCAGGGCTCCCAGCACCTTCAGGGCCGAATCCTTGTCCTTGCAGCTCTTGGCGACGCCGTAGCCCGACCCAAGGATCAGTCCGGTCGCCTTGCCGCCAGCAGGTGCGGGCAGGTTCGTCATGCCGACTTTGAAGCCCGCGTCGTTCTTGATGTAGCTGCTGGCGTTCCAGGTTCCGTCGACGGCCATCGCGGCGTTGCCGTTGGAGAACTGATCTTCACCCCAGCCAGCATCGGAGGCCGATCCCACGGGCAGCGCAACCTTCTTGTCGGTGACCAACCCCGCGTACCAGGTGGCAGCCTCGACAAAGGCCGGGTTGGCGATGTCCAGCTTGCCATCGGCCGTCACCGGCTGGGTGCCGGACTTGGAGATCGGCAGGGCCTGCCACTGGAAGTCCCCCATGCCGATGCCGAAGCCCTGCTTGTCGTCCTTGGTAGCCGCAGTGGCGGTGGCCTCGAAGTCGTCGAAGGTCCAGCCGTTCTTGGGCTGAGGTGCGCCCGTGGCGTTGATCATGTCGACGTTGTGGTAGGTGAGCATGGTGGCCATATCAAAGGGCAGGCCATACATGGTGCCGCCATCACTGAGGATGTCCGTGGCGCGCGGGGCGAAGTCGGCGGATTTGAGCCCTGCGGTGGTGAGGTCAGCCTCGGTGAGCTCCACGAAGCCGGCCTTGTAGTCGGAAAGCTTCCCGGAGTTCATGCCCGTCACACAGGCCATGTTGTCGGTGCCCATGTTGGTGGTGAGCTTGGTGAAGAAGTCACCCCAAGGGGCGGTGCGCAGCTCGATCTGGATGTCCGGAAGAGCCTTCTGAGCGATCTCCACCTGCTTCTTGAGGGCTTCGGTGTCCTTCTCACCGCCGGCCCACATGTCGACGACAATCTTCGTCTTGCCATCCGCCCCGGTGGTGTCGCTGCCCCCTCCCTTGCTGGAGCAGCCGGTGAACGCCAGCGCGGTGACTGCCGCCAGCGCGACGGCCTTGCGGAAATTGAACTTCATAATTTCTCCTAGATTCCGCACCTTTAATTCGTCTTCGAATTAAATTGAGTGCCTTCTCGGCGGAAGTGAGCATAAGGCAGACCGATCGGATGACGCAAGGACCCACCCGATCCTGCTGAGCGATTGCACTCGCCCAACCATCCGACGCACCTCATCCCAGACTCCCTACCGGTCAGGAGAATCGGCGCCGGAAACCAGGCCACAGACAGCACACTCGCAGTCATCCAACAGGATTCGCAACCCCCCACAGTCCGACGCCGAAGCGTATCGAAGATCTTCTCCCTTAATTCGACATCAGCTAAAGTTACTGCATGACGCACCCACACCCGCGCATCACGGAGTTGCTGGCCGATGGGTCCGCCTCGTCGCGTTCAGACATCGCGCGCCTGCTGGGAATCGCCCCGTCGACCGCCTCGGCCTGGGTCGGACAGCTCATCGAGGCGGGAGGCGTCGTCGAGGACGGGCTGGTCGCATCCGGAAGCGGACGCCCCCGCCGAAAACTCCGCCTCAACCGTCCTCCCGGTCACCTGCTGGTGGCAGAACTGGGTGGCAACCACGCGCGACTCGGGGTGGCCGACAGGGCGGGACGGTTGCTGCGCTCCACAACCTCGCCCCTGACGGTGGCCGATGGCCCGGAGCAGGTACTCCGTTCCCTCACCACACTCCTGCGCAAACAGCGAGCCGAAGGGGAACCGGCGGGAGTGGGGTTGGCGCTGCCCGGCCCAGTGCAACCTGGGGGCACGGTGCGGCTGCCGTCGCGAATGCCAGGCTGGGCGGGATTTCCCGTACAGGAGGCCCTCGCGGAGAGCTTCGGGGTGCCTGCCGTGGTGGAAAACGACGCGAACGCGATGGCCCTCGGGGAACATCGCACCCAGTTCGGTACCGAGGGCGACTCCATCACGGTGAAAGCGGGCACGGCGATCGGTTCGGGCATCGTGATCGCGGGGCAGCTCTACCGGGGGGCGACCTTCGCCGCCGGGGACGTCACCCACACCGTGGTCCATGCGGCCGGGAACAGACCCTGCACCTGCGGGAAGACCGGCTGCCTGGAGACGGTGGCCTCAGGAGCGGGTATTGTCGCGCGGCTCGTCGAGCAGGGGATCGAGGTCACCAAGACCGCCGATGCCCTGGCCCTGGCCCGCGACGGCAACCCCGAGGCCACGACTATGATCCGCACCGCAGGTTGCCTGCTCGGGGAGGTCCTCAGCTCGGTGGTGAGTTTCTTCAACCCGCAGGCGCTGTTCCTGACCGGCGGGTTGGCCTCGTCGCAGCACTTCGTGACGGCGGTCCGGGCCCGCATCTACGACGGTTGTCACCCGTTGATGACGGAGTCGCTGCGGATCGAGGCGGCGTCGTTGGGAGCCGATGCGGCCCTGGCTGGCACGGCCCTGCTGACCGCGGCTGCTGTCCGCGAGGCAACCACCTGAGACCCCCGCCGCCCAGGATGTCGTTATGTCATGTGGAACGATTTTGTACCGTACATGCCACAGAACTTTTCACGACGTCACCACAATCTTCTTCCCTGAGGCCGCCCTAGGCTGGGACCATGTTGATCGGTGCTCATGTTGACGCGAACTCTGCAATTGCGCAGGCCGTTGCCCTGGGAGCGGACATCGCCCAGGTGACCCTCGGCGACCCGCAGTCATGGAAGAAACCCGCCATCCCTGGCGACGGGGCCACCTCCTTGGGAGCACAGGCCGCCGACGCCGGGGTCGGTCTCTATGTACACGCCGCGTACGTCATCAACGTCGCCTCCACCAACAATCGCATCCGCATCCCGTCGCGGAAACTGCTGCAGCAGACCATCGATGCAGCCGCCGGGATCGGGGCGCGTGGGGTGATCGTCCACGGCGGGCATGTCACTGCCGACGAGGAGCAGCAACAGGGCTACGACAACTGGCGCAAGTGCGTCGACGGCCTCGACGTGAAGGTGCCGGTCCTGATCGAGAACACAGCGGGCGGCAAGAAAGCGATGATGCGGTACCTCGACTCCATCCGCGGCCTGTGGACCACCCTCGAGGGTTCCGCCAATCTGGATGGCATCGGGCTCTGCCTGGACACCTGCCACGCGCATGCCGCCGGCCTGGACTTGACCACCGTGGTGGGGGATGTGCGAGCCATCACGGGGCGCATCGACCTGGTCCACTGCAACGATTCACGCGACGCTCCCGGTTCTGGGCGCGACCGCCACGCCCCGTTGAGAGACGGTCAGCTCGACCCGGAGGTCCTCATCGCCCTGCTGCGCGACGCCGACGCCCCGGTCATGCTGGAAACCCCGTCGGAGAACCACGCGGAGGAGATCGCCTGGCTGCGGGAGCAGCTGGGCTGAGAGCGGCACCGACGGATTTCCCCGGTTGCGCAGCACTCAACTCGTTCCGGCCCGGAATGGTGCATGTCCGGGTTTGAGTGTTGCGGAACCGGGTTGGGCGTCCCTAGCCCTTCCCCATGGCCTTCTGATCCCCCGGGTGGGAGAGATTCTCGAAGGACAGCAGCCGATCCACCGTGGTCTCGTCCAGAAGCCCCCTCTCCAGGACGATGTCGCGCACCGACCTGCCCGACCTGGCGGCCTCCCGGCCCACCTCGTCGCCGGCCCGGTGCCCGATGTAGTCGTTGAGGAGGGTCACCACCGAAATCGATTCGCGCACGTAACGTTCGCAGACGTCCTTGTTGGCGGTGATGCCGTCGACGCAGCGGGTCCGCAACACGTCGCAACCCGACTTGAGCAGCCGGATCGACTCGAACAGCGCCTGCGCGATCACCGGCTCCATGGCGTTGAGCTGCAGCTGTCCCGCCTCAGCACCGAGCCCGACGGTGAAGTCGTTGCCGCGTACCTTGTAGGTGATCTGGTTGACCACCTCGGGGATGACGGGATTGACCTTGGCGGGCATGATCGAGCTGCCCGCCTGCATCGCGGGCAGGTTGATCTCGTTGAAACCGGTGCGCGGCCCGGAGCTCAGCAACCGCAGGTCATTGCAGATCTTCGACAGCTTCGTC
>JABCNW020000069.1 GCA_013333945.2 Propionibacterium sp. | reverse complement strand
TGCAGGATCCGCACCTCCACCCCGTAGACCTCACGGATCAGGTCCTCAGTCAGCACGTCCGCAGGGCGCCCCAGACACACCGCCCGGCCCTTGTGCAGGACCAGCACCTCGTCGCAGAACGTGGTGGCCAGGTTCAGGTCGTGCAGGGCGACGACCACACCCAAACCGGTCTCCCTCAAGGTTTTGAGGATGTCCAGCTGGTGGGAGATGTCGAGGTGGTTGGTGGGTTCGTCCAGCAGCATGACCTGCCCCTCCTGGGCGAACGCCCGGGCCAGGTGGGCGCGCTGCTGTTCGCCTCCGGAGAGGGTGTGCCAGTCGCGGTTCAGGAGGTGTTCGATGCCGGTGCGGCGAGCCGCCGCCTCCACGACCTCGCGGTCGCGCGGACTGGGGCCGGCCCAGCGGCGGCGGTGCGGGATCCGGCCCAGGTCGATGACGTCGCGCACGGTGACGTCCTGGTCGGTGGTTGCCTTCTGCTGCACCACCGACAGTACCCGCGCGATGTCGCGCGGCACCCACTCGGCGTAGGGGCGGTCGTCGAGCTTGACGACCCCGGTGCGCGGCTGGATGGTGCGGGCCAGCATCCCCAGCAGCGTCGACTTGCCCGACCCGTTGGGACCCAGCAGCCCCAGGATGCGGCCGGGCATCGCCGGGACGTCGATGCCATCGACGATCATGACCGACCCAGCAGCCCACGACAGGTTCTCTGCTTCTATCTTCATCGTTTCCTGGTCCTGGCGAGAATGGTTGCGAAGATGGGCACTCCGACCAGGGCGGTGATCACCCCGACCGGCACCTCCAACGGCGCGAACAACGTCCTGGCGATGGTGTCCGCCCAGAGCAGGAAGATCGCACCCAGCAACGCCGAGACCGGCAGCAGCCCCCGGTGCCGGGAACCGACGAGCATCCGGGAGATGTGCGGCAGCACGAGACCGACGAAACCGATCGAACCCGACGAGGAAACCACGACCGCAGTCATGAGGGCCGCGCATCCCAGCAGCACCACCCGGGTGCGCTGCACGGAAACCCCCAGCGAAACGGCCTCCTTCTCGCCGAACATGAACGCGTCCATGGAACTGGCCATGCCGATGGTGAGCACAAGGAAACACCCCAGCACCGCGGCTGTGAGCGCTACCTCCTCCCAAGAGACGTTGGCGAAGGAACCCATCAGCCAGTACAGGATGCCCCGGGTGACGTTGGCGTCCGCGCCGATCATGATGATGAACGACGTCAACGCGGAGAACCCCTGGGTCACCGCGATACCCGCCAGCACGATCTTGTCGGTGGTGCCACCAGCCAGCCGGGACAGCAGCAGGGTCAGCGCGAAGGCCCCCAGCGACCCCACGAACGCGCCCGCCGAGAAACTGATGACCCCACCCCCGAGACCAGCGATCAGCACCAGGACCGCGCCGGTGGAGGCGCCCGAGGAAACACCCAGCAGGTAGGGTTCGGCCAGCGGGTTGCGCAGCAGCGACTGCATGATGACGCCGCACAGGCTCAGCCCGGCGCCCGCGACGGCGGCCAACAGCACACGGGGCAGCCGCAGCTGCCACACAGTCGCGGTGCGCAACGGACTCAGCTCGGGATCGGGCCCCACGCCGAGCTTGTTCGCGACTACGTCCCAGACCACGCCGATGCTCAGGTCGGAGGGTCCGAAGGTGATCGCGTAGAGGATGGACCCAACCAGCAGGACCAGTCCGATCAGCAGGACCGGTGTCACCGGAAGCCTCCGGCGCCGGCCCCGGGTCGTCGCGGATGGCATCACTTGAGGCCGAACTGCTCGATCCCGGCGACCAGCTTCTCGGCCAGGTCGACGGTGCGGATCGACGGGTTCAGATCACCACCCGCGACCTTCACGAAACGTTCATTCTTGACAGCCTCCATCTCGGCGGTGACCGGGTTCGACTTCAGGTATTCGATCTTCTCTGCGGCGGACTCGGCGGTCTGGGACTTACGGGTGAGGTCACCCATCACGATGATGTCGGGGTTCTTGGCGGCGACATCCTCCCAGTTGACCTGGGGCCATTCGTCGCGCTGGTCGGCGTAGATGTTGGTGACGCCCAGCTGGTCGCTGACGAACTGGGATGCGCCGGAGCCGCCCGCCACGTAGGGAGCCTCCGCGTTAGCGAACCAGAACATCACCGTGATGGGCTTGCTGGGTTTCTGCTCTACCGCCTTCTCCAGGCGCTGTTTGAGCTGGGCGGTGACCTCCTGGCCCTTCTCGGGCACGCCGTGGATGCGGGAGAGCTCGTCGATCTCCTGGTACACCTTGTCGATGGTGAAGTTCTCCGCCGGGGCGTCGTTGCCGCTCTTCTTGCCGCACTGGTTCGGGGCCAGATAAGCGGGTACCCCGAGCGACTCGTACTTCTCGTAGCTGCCTGCATTCTTGTCCGAGAGGGTGCTGGGGAACGACGCCGTGACGAAGTCGGGCTCCTTCGCGACGACCGCCTCCGACGGGGGGCCGCCGTCGGAGATCCGCTCCACCTTCGCGTTCTCGGCCTCCAGCGACGGCAGCACCGGATCGGTCCAGGTGGCGGTGCCGACCATCTTGTCGGCGATCCCAAGCGAGAGCTGGATCTCGGTGGAGGACTGGTTCAGCGACACCGTCCGCTCGGGCGCCTTCTTGAACGTCAGCTGGTGACCGCAGTTGTCGATGGTCAGCGGGAAACCGGCGGCGGAGGCACCGCCTGACTGACTGGCGGAGGCGTCGGCCGACTGGTTCTTGGCCGTGCCGGCGCAGCTGCCCAGCAGCAGAGCCGACAGCAGCGCGAGCGAACAAACGGACTTCTTCACGTGCATCTGGGTGATTCCCTTGGATTGTGAGGTGTTGTGGGGGTGACGGCAGCCACTGAAAATGGCACACAGGATCTTGTCTCGGGGGCCGTTGCGCGAGGCCCTGAACGGCAGGGCACGGTGGTTCGCGTGCTCATCGCCGATCGGTCTTCGGACTCGGGTTCTGCCACCGGATCGCCTTCTCGGGCAGGTCGCCCAGTGGCTTGATGATCCGGTGTCACCCTCACCGCTGCGCGTCAGTTCCGGATTCGCACCGGATTCCCTGCCCGTGGGCACTCGGCGACGCTAGTAAGGCTAACCTTCCAACCAGTCGCTGTCCACCGCCCACACCCTCGTCGAGACCACCTCTTTGAAGCCGGTTGACCCAGCACGTGAACGCATCTTCGCCGAAGCCGGAAATCAACTACCCGGTCTAACCAGTACCGGACAGTCCGTCGGTGACATATTCGGACCCAGCGATTCCTTCAACCATCAACGACCCTCACGCACCAGCCGCATCGCGTTGACAAGCACTGTTGTCATGTCCCTATGACACCATCCAGATCTAGGCACGATCGTCAAAAAATTCCGACTGAAATCCCGTCCGGCGAGGTTGACACAGGAAACCAGAGCAGGTATCTTGAAACAAACATCTCAAGGCTAACTGCGCCACAGCCTGTGATGCAGAGGTCGCAGGGTTTGTTCATCACCAGCACGGCTGAATCGATAGACATTCATTAACCGATCAGCGGTCGCAAACAAACCTCATCACACAGACGTCGGGCAAACCGTCTCGCCCGACTCCTCAGAGGATGTGCTCATGAAAAAACAATTCTCACACTTCTCGCAGTCGCAGCTCTGTTCTGCTGCGCAGCCCCAATGGCTCAGGCCAGAAGTTCCTCCAGTACCGTCTCCTTCAACTCCTCGGTGAGCCTGACGGGTAATGTTTGGATCCAGTCCCTTTCCGATTCAGGAGGGTGTGGAAATTACGCCACATCCGTCGTGTCCAACCGGGTTCTGCGGTCGGTGACCAACAAGACAGTGGCACAACCCTACGGCATCGGCGCATCAGCCTGGGGACTGACCGTTTCAGGACCAGACGGCAGCACGTCCACCACATGGACCAACTCCAATCGCCGCGGCTCCTACCTCTCAGGTAATGTCTGCATGAGCTGGAGCACCTTCTACCTGTCCATGACGGTCAATGGGACCGGCAACTACAATGGCGTGGTGCGAACCGTTTCTGCCCAGGTGTGAATCCCATGCGACGCCGGCTTGGTGTGGTGACCAAGGCCCTCGGAGCAGGCGCGGGATTGGCTCTCGCCCTGAGCGCCTGCGGGCTCAATTTCAGCCAACCCGCACCTGATGGATACATGACTGCGGAACTCGCAACAACGATCACTGTTTCCGTGGCGGAGAACGGGCTGGTTTCACGTGGTTTGAAAGGCGGAAAACAAACCCCGGATCTCAGAGCCACCAGCGTCCTCCACCAAGCCGGCATCTCTAACCTTCCTGCCGCCCACCCAGAGGGTTTGGAAAGCGTGTGCGAAACGTACGCCGATTCCATTCCTCCTCAGCAGCTCGCCGACGAGGTGAGCCACATTTTCCCAGAAGATGAGTTCGGGCGTGCGATCGCCAAACTGAACTGTGCGTCTTTGTCGCCTCCCAGCCGGGAGCCCGGAATGCCGAGCGATCCACAACACTACGTGGTGCTGGCCGCCACGTGGACGAGGCTTCCAGGAGTTGAGCCCGAGGACCTCTCCGAGGACCAAGTTCGAACCGCTCTTCAAGAGCTCTCCCCCGAGCAAGGGAAAACACCTTGGGTCCACTGGAACTGCAAAATTATATCTGAGGCCATCGACGCTCAGAATTTATGCGATCCCCTCCCCTCTCTGTACCCTGTCACAAAGGTCTCCTCAACGGAGGAGCTAATGGATTTGAGAGCCCAGATAGAACTGGGCATTGAAACTAGCGATGAACTCGTGAAGACAACCATGGAAATCGCAGTTCAGGACGCACTCGACGCGGAACAGATACTGCGAATATCAAGACTCAAGGGACGCGAGAGCACCCAGCTTCAGTCATGGCTGGAGCAAGAGGTCAATAGCATAAATTCCCACGGGTTGGTGGCAGTTGATTCGCAATCCTTGGGGACTTTGGAGCAGACCTACATCGCGGCTCGTCTTCTGGAGGACCGAACCAAGGAGATCTTCAACGACAAAACTGAGACCTCCATGGATGAGGTCGTGAATCTTGCCACCACGACCTCCCAGTTTGACGGACTTAGCGCACGCCTGATGCGGGCCGTAATATTGCGCTCCGCAAACAAACTGGACGACGCCGAACGCTCGGATGTACTCAAAAACTATGCGGAGATTACCGCATCCGGCTGTCCCTCTGGCAGCGTGCGCTCCTGCCTCATGACCGCAGACGCTGCACTCCAGCTGGACGACCATGCTTCACCACTGAGAATTGCCGTCCCACAGAATCTCCCCGACGGGGCAGTGGGCGATACACTCATTTACCGCGTTCTCGGCATGAAATGGGGTGTCGCCAACGTGGACGAATGGGTGGCAACCGCCAAGGCCCGGGGGATCGACCCCCTCAGCGACGTGGCGGATGCCGAACGACCCACAAGTCTTCGGATCTGGGCGGCCTCAGCACGTGGCGCAATGCATCCCGATCTCTCCACACAACAGGAGGAAGACACCAAGGAAAGATTGCAGGGA
>JABCNW020000068.1 GCA_013333945.2 Propionibacterium sp. | reverse complement strand
GATACCAGGTGACTGGTTACTACTCACCCACGAGTCGTTTCGGTAAACCCGACGACCTGCGGTTCCTGATCGACAAGCTCCACCAGGCCGGGATCGGAGTGATCCTCGATTGGGTGCCGGGACACTTTCCCAAGGATGACTGGGCATTGGGTCGTTTCGATGGCACTGCGCTGTACGAGCATGCCGACCCTCGCCAGGGCGAACACATGGACTGGGGAACCTACATCTTCAACTACGGCCGTAACGAGGTGAAGAGTTTCCTGGTCTCCAACGCCTTGTACTGGCTGTCCGAGTTCCACATCGACGGACTGCGTGTCGATGCAGTGGCCTCCATGCTGTACCTCGACTATTCACGCGCCGAAGGCCAGTGGGTACCAAACAAGTACGGGGGCCGCGAAAACCTGGAGGCCATCGACTTCCTGCGCTACGTCAACCGACACATGTACGAGCGCCACCCCGGAACAATGATGATCGCCGAGGAATCTACAAGTTTCCCTGGAGTCACCAAACCCGTCGACAAGGATGGGCTCGGTTTCGGTTTCAAGTGGAACATGGGCTGGATGAATGACACCCTGCGTTATCTGGCACTGGACCCGGTCTACCGCCAGTACGAACACAATTTGTTGACGTTTGCGATGGTCTACCAGTACTCGGAGAACTTCATCTTGCCGATCAGCCACGACGAGGTCGTACACGGCAAGGGGTCGATGATCAACAAGGTCCCTCAGGACGACTGGCGCAAATTCGCCACACTTCGTGCCTTCTACTCGTTCATGTGGAGTTTCCCCGGCAAACAGCTGATCTTCATGGGTTCCGAATTCGCCCAGCGCCCAGAGTTCAACGAAGCCACCCGCCTGGAGTGGTGGGTCACGGAGCTCTGGGGTCATGGAGGGCTGCAGCGGCTGTTCCACGACCTCAACATGATTTACCGTGACAATCCCCCGCTGTTCGAGCTAGACAACGCCCCAGAGGGTTTCACCTGGATCAACGCCGACGACAAGGGGCACAACACACTGAGCTGGGTACGCAACGACTCCCAGGGAAACCACGTGGCCTGCTTCACCAATTTCTCGCCGGAACCGCTGCGCGATTACCTTGTCGGATTGCCCGGAGACGGTGAGTGGGAGGAGATTCTGAACACTGATTCAGAGACCTACGACGGCTCTGGCCAGTTCGGCAACCTGGGCGTGGTGACAGCACACGATGAACCGTGGGGGCACTTCCCGGCCAGCGCCGAGGTGACCATTCCCCCGCTAGGGTCGATCTGGCTGCGCAGCAAAACCCGGTGAGCGACTTCAAGGTCCAGGTGGACATCGTTGACGGTATCGGCCAGCTCCGTTGGGAGGAGCAGGTAGTGGACACCTCGACCCTCGAGCGAGCAGTCTCCCTCGCCGCCGACGATGCCATCTTGGCCCACAACCTTCGTCGGTTGCAGTGCGACATCCCAGCCACGGACCGGGCCGCCATGATCGCACTGCACCGCTGCGGTTTCCGGCGGGAGGGCAGATTGCGTTCAGCTCTGCTCACCCCGTCAGGGCACTTGGTGGACGTGCTGGTCTATGCCCGCCTGGCAGTGGATCCGGTCTACGGCCCGCACGGTTTCTCCGGGGTGATGAACTCGGTGCTGCCGACGAAACGCGTCATCGCCCACGTCGTTTTCCGAGACGAGTCCGGCCGGGTATTGCTGACAGAAACGACCTACAAGGAGGATTGGGAACTTCCCGGCGGGGTGGTAGATCCGAATGAGTCGCCCCGCGCAGGAGGACGCCGCGAACTGCTCGAAGAAATCGGCCTCGACATCGACCTCGGGGAACCCGCCATCACCGACTGGATGCCATCCCACCTCGGCTGGAGCGACGCCATCGAGTTCATCTACGACGGCGGCATCCTGCCCAATACAATCGCCCATTCCCTCGCGCCCTGTGATCGTGAGCTCAGGGCAATCCATTGGGTCCCACGCGAGGAGCTCCCGGACAGGGTCAGCGAGTTATCAGCCCGGAGAATCAACCTGCTTCTCGACGGATACCAGGGCGCTACGGAGAACGGGATGCGGATTCCCTGATCGGACGGCCGACACACCAACCCTTACTTTTTTGCAAAAGATAGGGTTGACTTGCCTTGCCTGAATCCAGCAATCACGTAGGAGAACCGTGAGTATCCCGAAGACCCGTCTGCTACCCACCCTGGCCGCCCTCGTGAGCGTGAGCATCGGCCTCACCGCCTGCGGAGGCGCGAGCTCGCAGCCGAGCGACTCCGCAGGCGCCTCGCAGTCCGCCGGGGCGACCACCGTGACCATCCAGGACAACCGTGGCTCCGTGACCGTTCCGGTGCCCGCGAAGAGTGTCATCGTCACCGACAACCGCCTGTTCCAACCCCTCCAGGAGTGGGGGGTGAAGCTTTCTGCCGCCCCGCAGGAGATCATCGCAAAGGGATCCCCGTACAAGACCGACAGTTCCATCGTGAATCTCGGGGACCACCGGGAACCCAACATGGAGGCCGCAGTCGGGGTCCAGCCCGACCTGATCATCAACGGGCAGCGTTTCAAGGACAAATACGACCAGTTCAAGCAGCTGACCCCCGAAGCCGCCCTCGTGGACATCGACATCCGCGACGAGAAGGACGAAAACGGGAAGCTCAAATACAAGTTCGACGAGGAGTTGAAACGCCAGGTCACCGTGGCCGGGGAGATCTTCGGCAAGAAGGACGAGGCCGCCAAGCTGGTGAGCGATTTCGACGCCTCGATCGCCCGGGTGAAGGCCGCGTACAAGCCGGGCTCCAAGGTGATGGCCGTCATCGTCTCGAAGGGCAAGGTCAACTACGCGGCTCCCGGTTCCGGGCGCACGCTCGGGCCCGTCTTCGAGATCCTCGGTCTCACCCCCGCCCTGGAGAGCCAGGGCAGCAGCGACCACCAGGGCGACGAGATCTCCGTCGAAGCCATCGCCCAGTCCAACCCGGACTGGATCCTCGCGATGGACCGCGACGGCGCCATCACCGCCGAAGGGGAAACCGTCACCCCGGCCTCCGAGGTGATCGCGGGTTCAGCTCCCCTACAGAACGTGACGGCAGTCACCAAGAAACAGATCGTCTACATGCCCGCCGACACCTACCTCAATGAGGGCATCCAGACCTACACCACATTCTTCAACGACATAGCCGACGCCATGGAGAAGTCTGCGTGACCGAACCGAAAACCGCCGGGGACGAAACCAGCAGCCGAGTCCCCGGCGGTGTCACCTTCCGGCAACGACTGTTCACCGCTCCCCTGCTGCTGGGTCTTCTTGGGCTCCTGGCACTGACCGTGCTATCCCTGCTGGTCGGGGTCTATGACGTGTTCGGTTCCCCGGACGGCGCCTACATCTTCGCCCTGACCCGCATTCCCCGCACCGTTTCCCTGCTGCTGGCAGGCTCCGCCATGGCCATATCGGGCCTGGTGATGCAGCAGATCTCCCAGAACCGTTTCGTCGAACCCACCACCACCGGAACCACCGAGTGGGCGGGTCTTGGACTGCTCTGCGTACTGATCCTCTACCCGGAGGCACCTTTGATGGTGAAGATGGTGGCCGCCATCGCCGCCGCCTTCGGGGGCACGATGGTGTTCTTCCTAGTTCTGAGGCGCATCCAGTTGCGTTCCGCGATGATCGTCCCGATCGTCGGCATCATGCTGGGCGCGGTGGTCGGCGCCGTTTCCTCCTACCTGGCGCAGGCCACCAGCATGCTCCAGACCCTGGGGGTGTGGTTCCAGGGCTCGTTCTCCGCAACGATCCAAGGACAATACGAACCGGTGTGGGCCGTGGTGATCGTGGTCATCGGGGTCTTCCTGGTGGCGGACCAGTTCACGATCGCTGGTCTCGGAAAGGACGTCGCGACAAATGTCGGGCTCGATCACCGGAAGGTCGTGCTGCTCGGCACCGGAATGATCGCGGCGGTCACTGGCATCATCACCGTGGTGATCGGCAACCTTCCCTTCCTGGGATTGGTCGTCCCGAACATCATCTCCCTGCTGCGGGGCGACAATCTGCGTTCCAACCTGCCGTGGGTCTGCCTGACCGGGGCCGCGATGGTCACGGCCTGCGACATCGTGGGGCGACTCGTGATCATGCCCTTCGAGATTCCCGTCGGCACCATCCTGTCGGTGGTCGGGGCGTTCGTGTTCGCCTTCCTCCTGTTGAGGAGGCGGAGAAATGCCTGAGACGATGACACGTGTAGGCCACGGCGCCTTCGCGGATTCCCGGGCAGCGGGGCG
This sequence comes from Propionibacterium sp., assembly GCA_013333945.2. Classification (GTDB taxonomy): domain Bacteria; phylum Actinomycetota; class Actinomycetes; order Propionibacteriales; family Propionibacteriaceae; genus Arachnia. Next base: position 292 of record JABCNW020000068.1, on the reverse strand, counting down.
CTACTGGATGATCCTCGCGGTCCTGGTCCTCCTGGCCCCGGCCGTCTGCTACGGCATCCTCGCCTGGGGCAATCCCATGCCCGTGGGCTCGCCCGGTTTCTGGCGGACTGCCCAGGTGCGAGCCGCATCCGTGGCCGTGATCCTGGTGGTCGCCTGGTGTCAGGCACTGGCGACGGTCGCCTTCCAGACCATCACCAACAACCGGATCATCACACCCTCGATCATGGGTTTCGAGTCGCTGTACCGCCTGCTCCAGACCAGCATTGTGTTCTTCTTCGGCATCACGGGGCTG
>JABCNW020000067.1 GCA_013333945.2 Propionibacterium sp. | reverse complement strand
TCTCGTCGATCGCCGCGTCGACGCCGATCTTCACGTCCCCCTGGGCGACGGAGGTCGGGGCGAACCCCTGGCCGATGTGCCGGAACCTTCCGTCCTCCAATGAGAAGGCGTTCGCCTTCGTGATGGTGGACCCGATCTCAAGGGTGGTGACGACCCGCATCGCTCACCTCACCCGGCCTTTCCCAGTTCGCGATCGCGCATGGTGCGCACGATCGCATCGAGCACGTCGATGCCCTTGGTGCCGCGGCCGAAGGTGGCGTCCAGGCCGGTCTCGGCGGCCATGTCGCGGCTTACCTGCGTGCCGCCGGCGATCAGCACCTTCTCGTCGCGGATGCCGCGTTCCTTGGTCAGCTCGGCGAGTTTCTTCATCATCGTGCGGTGAACCTCGTTGTGGCTGATGACCGTGGAGATCAGGATCGCGTCCGAGCCCGACTCAATGGCCGCATCCACCATCTTCTCGACGGGAACCGAGGTCCCGAGGTAGTGGTACTTCACGCCGTACTTCTCGAGGCCGCCGTGTTTGATGTCGAGGATCTCGCGCATGCCGACGCTGTGCTCATCCTCGCCGACGGTGCCGGCCACGACGGTGATCTCGTGGTCGGTGACGAACTGGCGCAGTTCCTCCTCGGGGAGCAGCTCGATCTTCTCGGGGATGGTCAGCTCGGTCTTGTCGACGTCGAAACCGACGTGCCCCTTCACCTCGACGAAGCATCCCTCGGCGGGCTGCAGCACCTGGAGGTTGACGACCTCGGGGTCGCTCAGCCCCATGCGCTTGGCCATCTCAAGGGCCGCCTCGACGGCGATCTCGGCCCGTTCGGGGATCATCAACTCCACCAGGGCCACACCGTCACCGGCCCATTCGGCCTCGGGCCGCAACAGGTTCCCGGAGCGGTACTCGCGGGTCCGTTCGAGCCGTTTGTGGGCGCTGTCCTCCGGGTCGAGTTCGTCGATGTAGACGATCTTCTCCGGGTCGCAGAGGGTGCAACCGCCGACCAGGTCGCAGGCCTTGTCCACCCCGTCGGGCAGGTTGTTGTTGCCGAAGTGGTCGCACACCGGCGCCAGATAGTCGGGATCGCGTTCGATCACGGTGCCCACCGAGATGCCGCCGTCCCCGTCACGGGCGATGCCATCGTGGTTGCGTTCCGGGAACTCGGCGGAGTCGACGAAGAAGCCCTGCTCCACGGCCGCGAAGTAGCCGCCCGCGTGCAGCATCTCGGTGAGGAAGCCGATCGCGCGTTCCTTGAGGTCGCGCACCATCCCGCCCAGCGGGCCTTCCCGATTGAGGGTGAGCAGTTCCTTGATGCCGTCCAAGGCCGCCCAGGTCTGTTTGACGGTCTGCACGCCACGCACCGAGTTGTAGTGCCAGGGCAGGTTGCGTCCCTCGTCGGGGGTGATGGTGCTCTGGATGTCTGCGCTGGTGAGCATGGAGATCATCGTGTCGATCACGTGCAGGCGGATCGCCTCGTTGATGTCGGACTCGATGTAGCGGGTGTTCTGCTGGGCGCGCATCTTGTATTCGGAGAAGAAGTCGCGCAGCGCGACCGCGTAGGGCAGGTCGAACCACAGCTTCGGGGTCGGTGGGGCGCTCGGCGGCACCGTCGAGAGCCCGATGAGGTCCTTGGGCATCCCGACCATAACAGAGAAGGCAGAGTTCAGGCCGTGCTGGACCATGAGCTCGGGCATCACCTTCCAGCCCTGGCGGGCGGTGGCGTTGGCGTTGTGGGCACCGTCGATCTGGAAGATCCGGGCCCCGCTCATGACCTTCTTGGCCTCGCCCGCGTCGACGTAGCTGCGGTAGGCGTTGATGTTGCGGTAGAGCACGTTGTACTGCGGGTCCTGGTGGGCGCCGTTGACGCCCTCCTCCGCGAACAGCACCGCAACCTCGGGGCCCGCCCCACCGGAGACGTAGCTGTGGAAATTGATCGGGCGGCCGACCTCCTCCTCGATCAGGTCGCAGGCCTTACGACTGGCGCGCAGCTGCTTGCGGGTGATCGGCACACCACCGATGCCCTCGGGGGTACCCTCCATGAGGCCGTCGATGTGGCTCTGACCGGTGGTGCGGATCACCATGATGTGATCGGCGCCATTCCAGGCCGCCATCCGCATGCGACGGATGTCGTCCTCAAAGTGCCCGGATGCAATCTCAGAGGTCACGACCGGAGCAGGCTGCGGGTCGATGCCCTCGAAGTACTTCGCGGTGGGCATCGGGACGCTGTTCTTCAGCGGTTCCGACATGTTCCTGAAATGGAATCCCGCCATGTCGACACCACCCTCGGGCACGGTGCGCCAGGTCCAGCCCTTGCGCGGCGGGTGGTAGTTCTCCAGATCTTCGAGGATCTCCTCCACGTTGATCTTGGTGTTCGGGTCCAGCTTGTCGGTCACGCTCACTTCTCCTCGAAGAGCCCGGCCATCACGGCCGGATCGTCGGCGAGGGCGGCTGCGGCCGCCCGGGTGTCAATTCCGTCGCGCCGGGACAGGCGCAACACCACGTGCCCCGCTCCCTTGCCCAGCAGCCCGGCGTTCAGCACGTTCTCGACCACGGCGTGCGTGGTGACCGAGTCGATGCCCATACGCAGCAGCACCGACCGTTCGATCGACGGCGTGGTGTGGGTGCGCGCCAGCTCCACCACCGGCTCCATCACCTGGTGGCACAGCTCCCAGAACCTGGCCTTGAGGGCCTCGTCGTCCAGGTCCGCCAGTTCGGAGCGCAACTTCTCGAAGCGGTCGATCCGCTCCTGTTCCTCGGTGTTCATCATCGTCCTTCCTGTTCACTCGCCGCCCGTGACCCCGGGAACGAGCGACCGCACATGTTCTTCAGTGGTGTTGGCGTCGGCGGCCAGGAACTCGACATCCTCGCTACTCCACTGCTCGGGGGGCAGCACCTTGGCGGCGTGCCTGATGTAGCTGCCGCGCAGCCTTGCGAGATCCAAGGGCTTGCCCGCGACCTGGTCGAGCCGCTCCGGGATGACGATCGCCTTGCCCGGGACGTTGTCCATCGGGTCGCCCCGCCTCACCTCGATGCCCCGACTCTTCGCGAACGACAGCTGGCTGTTGTGGTGCTTGCCCGCTCCGGTGTACTCAGTTTCCTGGACGACGATGATCTGGTCACGGTCCATCTGCATAGCAAGGGCGACAGCCGCCGTGAGGCTGGTGTTCCCGGCTGGGCCACGCTCCAAGCCCTCCAGTTTCGTCAGCAACTCGGTCATGTAGAAGACCTCACCTTGGGTGACCAGGTGGTAGCCGTCCATGTACCTCAGCGCCCGGGCCGCGTTGCGCGGCACGTCCACCCGGTCGGGCCAGGTAGCGAACGGCACCCCGAAACCGGTGTGCCCCGTGGTGAAGGACTTGTTGTTGAAGTCCTTGTCGGATGCCATGTGCAAGCCAGTGAGGTCGACGGAGACCGCCACCACCTGGGTCTGGTCGCATCCCCCCTTGCGCAGGCCACGGGCCGTGCCCGTCAGGTTGCCGCCGCCGGCGTGCGTGACCGCGACCACGTCGGGCTGGCGCCCGTAGCGTTCCTCCACCTCACGACCGATCTCGGCTCCAAGCGTCTCCACCCCCGCGATTCCGTAAGGGGTGTAGAGGCTGGCGTTGAAGTAGCCGGTCTCCTCCAAGGTGCGCAGCAGCACGTAGAACAGCTCCGGGCCGACTGTCAGTTTGACCACCTCAGCCCCGTAGGCCTCACAGGCCCGGGACTTCTCGACGATCTCGGGCTGCCCGATGTGTTCGGAGTCGTAGACCTCCTGAATCACGATGCACTTGAGGCCTTGCTGGGCGGCCTGCGAGGCGACGGCCGCCCCGTAGTTCCCGCTCGTTGCGGTGACCATGCCCTTGAAGCCCTTCTTGCGGGCCTCGTGGGCGCTGAGGGAGGCGCGGCGCGCTTTGAAGCTGCCTGAGGCATTTGCGGCCTCGTCCTTGACGAGGATTCTGGCTCCCTTGCCGGGGCCGGCGATGGCCCGAACCGCCTCGGTGAGGCGATGCAGTTCGTGCAGCGGGGTCCTGCCGACCTTGGTGG
>JABCNW020000066.1 GCA_013333945.2 Propionibacterium sp. | reverse complement strand
GGATGCAAACACCACCTGCTCCTCCCCCGCCGCCAAGGCAGTGAACAGACCTTCCTGGGTTCCGTGGTGCCTGAGCGTCAGATTGATCCCAGAGTCTTTGAAGAGCCCCTCGGATTCAGCGACGTAGAAAGGACTGAACTGGACATTTGGAATGTAGGTGAGTCCCACTGTGATGGCTGCCTCGTTCCTGGTGGCCTGTTGCGCTGCCGGCCCACCGCAGGAGGCAAGGGCCGCTCCGCCCAGAGCGGCGGCACCGAAGAGAAATGAACGGCGATTCGGTTTCATGCGTGTTCTCCTTGTAGGTTTCGGTTGGCGATGCGCTCGGCCAGCCCCATAATGGACACGAGAACGCTCGCGATAATCGCCAGTAGGACCAGTACGGTGAAAACCCCGACCGTGTCCACTGCTTGCTGGGACTGGGTAAGCAGGACTCCGAGTCCCTGTCCACCCATGACGAATTCACCGACGATCGCGCCGGTCATGGACAACACCACTCCCCCACGCACCCCTGACAGGACCGCGGGAGCGGCCATTGGAGCCTCGACATGGATGAGACGCCGCCAGGTTCCAGCCCCATCGAGCCAAGCGGTCTCGATCACTCGCATGTCCAAGCCACGCAATCCCACGATGGTGGTGGTGACCATGGGGAAGAACGCAATCACCGAGCAAAGGACGGCGACTGGAATGGTGCCGTACCCGATCCACAGCACCAGCAAAGGTGCGACGGCCACGAGTGGAACCGTCTGGGAAAAGGCTATGAAAGGCTCGGCGACAGCCGCGAGCAGCCGTGAGTGGGCGATCGCATATCCCAGTGGAAGGGCGATGGCGATGGACAGGACGGATCCGAGAAGCGCTGCCACCAGGGTTGGTTCGACGTAGCGCCAAGCGATTCCGGAACCCACCCAGCGGGCGGCGCGAGAGACCACGGCCACCGGGTCCGGGAGCAACACCGCAGGGGTGACCTGGGTGAGTAGCCACCAGGTGAACAGCGCCACCAGCACGGCCACGAGGGGAGGAAGGAGACGCGCTACGAGTGAAACCGGTCGGGTGCGGGCGGGATAGGCGGACCACAGCCCGGCCCGGGCGACGAGCCGACCCCGTCGTGCTTGCTGCTCGGTCAAAAACCCCGGTCCTTCCTCGGTCCGGGGTGCACGCACAGCATCCGCACCCCACCGGTGCGGACCGTCGACGCGCTCCTCCCATCCAGACTTTCACTGTCGGTCCCGGATTTCCACCGGATCAACCTGTTGGCCCTGTTCGAGAAATGAGGGCCGCGAGGGTCGCGGACTGTCACCGCCGGTTCGGACTCTCACCGACCCCGGATGCGTCGGGAACACCCTATCCCATCCTTTTGGGAGCTGCACGGTCACTCCTTCGGTAACTCACCCCAGAACACCTGGTTGACCACTCACGACGCACGGCGCATGACCCGGATCGTGTCATCGACAAGCCTGGAACGCTGACCCGGATCGTATCCTGCAAGTTCGGCAACAGCCGACTGCTCACGGTAGTCGACGGGTAAGGCATCGCCGGGCCGGCCGCGCACCAGCATGATGGCGTTGCGCACCCGACTGACGTGCACCCATCCTTCCCGCAGGTCGGCGGCCTGTTCAGCGGTCAGCAGCTCAAGCCCTTCTGCCGCGTCAATGGCCTGGAGCGTAGAAGGTGTGCGCAAGGCGGACCGGGCACCAGCATGCTGCAGCTGGAGTAACTGGATGGTCCACTCCACATCCGACAAGCCACCAGAACCAAGTTTGAGGTGACGTTCCTTGTCCGTTCCGCGGGGAATACGTTCGTTTTCCATCCGCGATTTCAACCGGCGAATCACTGCAACCTGCGCGGCGGTAAGACCTCCATCCGGGTACCGCAATCCCTCCACCCCCTCAAGCACCGCAGAGGCCAGTTCCTGCTCCCCTGCCGCGGAGCGGGCTCGCAGCAGCGCCTGCGCCTCCCAGACGGAGGACCACCTTGCGTAGTAACTGAGGTAGGAGGACACGGTTCGCACAAGTGGCCCGCCCTTTCCCTCGGGACGCAGATCGGCGTCAACCACCATCGCCGGGTCCGGTCCGGGTTTTCCGACAAGATCGCAGGCCAGCCGAACGAGCCGGGCCGCTGCCGCTTGTTCCTCGGCCCCGGAACCATCGGGGATGACGAACATCGCGTCAACATCAGATGCGTAGCCGAGTTCGCATCCCCCCCAACGCCCCATGCCGATCACCCCGACGGGAGGGGCATCAACTTCTCGCCGAGCAAGTTCCAACGCTGCATCCAGCGTGGCACCTGCGAGATCGCTGAGCGCCAGACCCACTGTGGTGACATCAGCCGCGCCCAGCACGTCGGCCAAGGCTATGCGGCACAGCTCGGATCGACGCAGCGCCCGGACCGATGCCACCGCTGCAGCCTTGTCCGAGGCCCGCTCGATATCCCGGCTCATGGATCTGGAGAGCAGATCCCGTGGCCGAAGCTCCAAATTCTCGCTGTGGGCGAGCATCTGCACCATCTCGGGTGCCCGCATCAGCAGATTGACCACGTAACGACTGGAGGATGCGATGTGAGCCAGCCGCTGAGCCATCCATCCCTCGTCGCGAAGCGCCCGCAGGTACCAGGAGCTGGTGCCCAACGCCTCAGAAAGTTGCCTGAAGGCGAGCAGCCCGTAATCGGGGTTCGGACCCTCGGCGAACCAGCCCAGCATGGCTGGCATGAGTTGCCGCTGAATCTCAACCGCTCTCGTGGAACCGTTTGTCAGTGTCTGGATGTGCCCCAGGGCCGAACGGGCGTCCTCGAAACCGAGTATTCGCAGGCGCTCCTGGGCTGCATCCGTGGAAAGTCGTAGCTCTGCCGTAGGGATGGCAGACACGGCGTCGAGCAGGGGGGAGAAAAAGATGCGTTGCTGAAGTTTCTCAACTGCACGGGTGCTGCCACGCCACAAGTCCTTGACCTCATCGGAGGTTTTCCCGATGACACGGGCAAGATAAGTCCACCCTGGTTCGTCTTCCGGCACCAGGTGGGTACGACGCATTCTGCGGAGCTGAACCCGATGCTCAAGAACTCTCTGGAAGCGGTAGGCCCGGGCCATGTCGGCACCGTCCTCGCGCCCGATATAGCCGAAAGCAACCAGGGCACGAAGCGCATCGAAGGTTCCACGTGCACGTACCCGCTCATCACCCCGTCCATGAACGAGCTGTAGAAGTTGCACGGTGAACTCGGTGTCCCTCAACCCCCCGATACCAAGTTTGATTTCCCTATCGGCTTCCTTGGCAGGGATCAGGGAGATAACCCGGTTCCTCATGGCCCGCACATCCGGCAGGAATCCCGGGCGCTGTGCCGCTTCCCACACAAGCGGAGACACCATGTCGCAGAATGCCTGTCCTAAATCCAGGTCCCCGGCTGCAGGCCGCGCCTTCAGAAGGGCCTGGAACTCCCAGTTCTTCGCCCACTTGCCGTAGTAGATAGAGCAGGAAGCGATGCTGCGCACCAAGGGACCGGCGTTTCCTTCGGGCCGCAGGGCAGCATCTATCGGCCAGATGGTGCCCTCCGATGTATGTGCCGAACAGATCCGGGCCATTGCGGCACACACTTTTGCTCCTACCCTCATCGCCTCATCGTGTTCACCGCCTTCGACGGGTTCCGCGATGTAGATCACATCGACATCCGAGATGTAGTTGAGTTCCTCTGCCCCTGCCTTTCCCATCGCGACCACCGCTATCCGCACCGAGGAGGAACCAGAGACCTCAGCCCGCGCGCATTCAAGAGCACATTCAAGAACTGCGTCCGCAACGTGACTTAGCTCGGCCGCGATGTCATCCACTATGGACAGAGGATCTTCGCTGGCTAGGTCTCTGACCGCGACCTGCACCAAAGCGGCATGATTCGCCCGGCGAAGCAGATCCGCGTCGATCTGACCGGATTCATCCATGGCCCGCGACCGGATGTATTCTCTCCAGCCTTCTCTCCGCGCCCCGGGAGCAGTTGCGAGCGCTTCGAGCTCCCCGGGATTCTTCATGAGAAAACGCGCGAGCACGGAGGATCCTCCGAGCACGAGCAGCACTCGGTCCAACCATTCCGGGGTGACCGCGATTCGCGCGAGCACTGCGGGGGCTCGTTCACCGATACCGACCATGCATTCCAGAGCCTGGTCCCTGTCAGCAGCCCGGGTGAACACGTGAAGAGGTACCGGAGGTTCGGAATCCAGCCGTGCACGCCAGTCCTGCCACGTCCTTGCAGCATTTCCGGGATGCTCGAAGCCGCGTCTCGCGAACTCCCCCACCGTGGTACTAACCCTGTTCACATTTCCACCCTAACTGCCCTCACCACGCAGGCTCTGTCTAGGATTGCCGCATGTTCAGCGCCGACGAGAAGACCATCGCAGAGTTGCGGGATCTCCGCGAGTGCCTAGCCGCTGTGGACCACGCCGAAGCCACCGCCCTGGGCCTCGCCCTTGACGGCGAGTTGAATCGACGCACCCCGGATCTGACAGGGGTGTTGTTGAAGGCGGCAGATTCTGCGGGCAGACACGGCCTGGCCTTGGGACGCATTTTGATGGCGGCCTGCTGTCGCGCTTTCTGCGCGAGGCTGGGCGAACTTCATCCAGGTGCCTCGATCGAGGTTCGGGTTCCTCCCTGGGCCGCGGTTCAAGTTGGTTTCGGGGATGGCCCGAAACACACCCGGGGAACGCCTCCGAACGTGGTGGAGATGGAACCTTCAACCCTCCTGGGCCTGGCCACGGGGCGACTCTGCTGGGCAGAGGCCGAGGTGAAAGTCTCCGGCTCCCAAGCAGAGCGAGTGGCCGCAATATTCCCGATCACAGCACCTTGATGTGCCTCTCCACCTCCCACGGGGTGACCTGCCTGCGATAGGCCTCGAACTCGGCGCGTTTGTTCCGCATGAAGTAGTCGAAGACGTGTTCCCCGAGCGTTTCTGCAGCAAGTTCTGAGCCCTCCATCACCCGCAGTGCCTCGTCGAGGCTGCGTGGCAGGGACTTGATTCCCAACGAGCGGCGTTCCTTCTCGGTCAACCGCCACACGGCGTCCTCGGTCTCCTCCGGCAACGGGTATTCGTTCTCGATCCCCGCCAGCCCGGCGTTCAGCATGAGCGCGAAAGCCAAGTAGGGATTGCAGGCCGGGTCCGGGGCACGGTACTCGATACGGGCCGAACTCGCCTTGCCCGGCGAGAACTGCGGCACCCGGATCAGCGCGGACCGGTTGGCTCGACCCCAGCAGGCGCAGGTGGGCGCCTCCGAACCTCCCATGAGACGTTTGTAGGAGTTGACCCACTGGTTGGTCACGGCGGTGATTTCCGGGGCGTGCCTCAGCAGCCCTGCGACGAACTGCCGGGCTGTCTTGGACAACCGGTACTCGTCGGCGCCGTCGTGGAAGATGTTGGTGTCCCCCTCGAACAGTGACATGTGGGTGTGCATACCGGACCCTGCATGCTCCGAGAATGGTTTCGGCATGAATGTCGCGTGGATACCCTGGGAGACGGCCACCTCCCGGATCACCACTCGGAAGGTCATGATGTTGTCCGCCATGGTCAGGGCATCCGCGTAGCGAAGATCGATCTCGTGCTGCCCCGGCGACCCCTCATGATGGCTGAACTCTACGGAGATACCCATCTGCTCCAACATTGTGATGGCGTCGCGTCTGAAATCGGTTCCGTCGCCGAGGGTGGTGTGATCGAAGTAGCCACCGTCGTCGAGGGGAACCGGCGGGTTGAGTTGGCCGAGCAGAAAGAACTCGATCTCCGGATGGATGTAGAAGGTGAACCCCAGGTCAGCAGCCTTCTTCAAGGCACGTTTCAACACGTGCCGAGGATCGGCGAAGCTCGGGGATCCATCAGGCAGCTGGATGTCGCACAACATCCGGGCTGTGCCACGATCCGTCTGCCGCCACGGCAGCACCTGGAAAGTTGACGGGTCCGGGCGAACGACCATGTCTGATTCGTAGACTCGGGCGAACCCCTCAATGGCCGAGCCATCAAACCCAACTCCCTCTGCTATTGCTCCTTCAACCTCAGCGGGTGCGATGGCCACCGACTTCAGCGATCCCAGCACATCGGTGAACCAGAGGCGTACGAAACGAATGCCTCGTTCCTCCATCGAGCGCAGCACGAACTCTGTCTGCCTGTCCATGGCACTAGTGTGCCGTAGCCTTCCTCGCTTCAGGCGCTGAACCCGGCCGGAAACCCCGAAAGGTCATGTTCAAACGAACCCCCATAATGGGTTTCATGGCAACGCCCGGCTGGTACCCCGATCCCGATGGTTCCGACACCCCCCGCTACTGGAATGGCGAGAACTGGGAAGATTCCTTCAGGGAAAAGACCGACAGCCGTTCCGCAGCCCGGAGCAATGCCTGGATTCTCGGCGTGGGCGCACTCACGCTACTGATCGTGGTTTCCGTGCTCCTCTGGCAACCTTGGAAGAGCAACCCCTGGAGCTCCCCCACGGACAACAACTCGTCCCGCCCAACCGGTCGTCAGTGGGATGAGACCGTACCTTCCGAGTCCCCGACCTCCCCCCAACCCTCCGATGGCCAGGGCCGCCCCACCGCCTGCCCGATAGTCCGGACCTCCTCCTCTCCAACCCCGCAGAACAACTGGTTCTACTCCGGGGGCATCAGGTACCAGGGAGTTCCCGGCTGGAGGGTCAGTCAGGCAAACTACATCGACTTCGCCTCGGAACGCTCCGGCCAGGACGACCAAGTGACAGGCACCTGGGTGGCCGTGACCGCGATCGGACAATTGTCAAAGACGGACTACAGCGCCGACACCAGGACCGCGGCCAAGCAACTGACCAGCTGCCTATCAACCTCCTACTATTACCGCCACCTAGAGCGGGTAGAGATCCTAGAGGACAAGTCCTTCCGCACCACCGATGGAGTGGAGGGATGGATGATCAGAGCAAACTTCTGGAACGAACCCGGCTATTACGACGTGCTCGGCGACGAGGCAGTGGTGGTCGTCCTCGACCAAGGAGCAGCCAACACCGTCACCCTGTTCCACACCCAGGCACCCATCGGCGACTCCGCCCGAAAGGAGATGGTCAAGAAGAGCCTGGATTCCCTGAGCCGCTCCTGAGGAGAGTCTGGCGGCAAAATATCTTTCACACGTTTACCCAGCAGCCTCCAACGCGCCCTCTACCATGGACCCCATGGCTGCTCCCCCCGGTTGGTATCCAGACCCACAGAATCCGCACCGCAAACGTTACTGGGACGGCGTCCGTTGGACCGTACACGTGCAGAACCCGCCAACCATGCCAGCAACCTCATCGGCCACACCACCCGAACCTCAATCGGGTTACCCGACACAACCGCAGACGTACTCCGAAACATCCGGTTACCCGACGGGCCAACTCCAGTCGACCGCCGCATCCTCATCGCCCAGAAACTCCCGGCACATCGTGTTGTGGATGGCTGTGGGCATGGTCATCACCTTGCTTATCGGAGGCAGTTTGCTGCTGCTGTTGAACAGACCACAGCCAGCAAACCAGCCCAACTCTCCCGCCTCACAAAGCACGACCTCGGGGGCCTCCGCCGGCACTCCGACAGCCCCTGAGGCCTCGAGAAGTTCTGGCGTGGGAATCAAGGTGGGCGATGTGTTGCGCGGGGAGAACAACTGTCCGACAACTGCCAACGACGCCCAAGGGGAGCTGATCGAGGGGCGCATCACGTCGCCAGGAGGGCTCAGCTATCCAGCAGTACAGGGCTTCTCCCCGTCACCGGTCAACTACGGTTTCATCCACCAATCGAATTCGATGACGAAGAGCTATCCGGGTCGCGACGGACAGGCCGTTGTCACCGTCGGCGTCCTCAAGAAGGAGGATGGCTTCGACAGCGCCACAAGCAGCGCCGTCCGGGTCGTTCAATGCGTGATAGCCAGCCCAACCTTCTACAACAACAAACCCGCCGCTGAGGTGACCCGGATCACAGAAAACCGGGATGACGGTACCGTCGTGCTCCAGGTTCACGTGCCAGTCGAAAATGGCGCGGGCGACACACTTGCTGTGGCGATCTATCCAGAGAAGTCGCGCAAGCAGATAGTCCTCTCGCTCGTTCCCCAGGACGATTCCGCAACCCTGGCGGCCGTCAACACCGCGCTGGCCGAACTCAGCCTAAACTCGTAAACACGCCTCGCCGTCCCGGGATGGTGACTGCCCCAGCTCATAGGATGATGACCATGTCAGAACCAGGTTGGTACCCAGATCCACAGGACGATTCCCAAGAACGTTTCTGGAACGGCACCGAGTGGACGGAGCAAGTAAAGGCAGAGGAGGACGCCGCAGAGCGCCCCGTCTTGGTCCCATCGCCACATAGGAGGCAGAACAACGCAGTGTTATGGAGCGTCCTGGCGTTAGCACTCTGTCTGCTGGTCGGAAGCGGCTGGTGGCTGTCGACGAACGTCAACCAGAGCAGTTCGACTCCTACTCAGGATTCTTCGCCCGTCGGTCCGGCTTCCTCGGCAACGGTTGGATCAGTTTCATCAGCTGGATCGGCTTCCTCGGCAACGGTCAACCCGATTCCCTCGACGGTTCCTACCCCGCAGGCCCCACTGGGGGACGGTCGTCCCCGCGGAGCGGAGGAGATAGCGAAAGATCTGACCAGCGCACAGAATCCCGAGAATCTGAAAGTAGGCGATTCCATACCTGTTATTCCTAACCCCAAAACAGCGACAGGGGGAGAGGCTAACAGTCAGATAATAGACGGGCGCCTCACATCTCAAGCCACACCCGGTCTCAGCATCCCTGAAATCAGTGGTTTCGCAACGACAGGAAAAGGAGGCGCTACCGAAAAATACATCTATCAAGGAAATACCCTCGCCAAGCCATACGATGAATTCCGAGCCGGCGATGACTCCCCTGCGTCTACGGTGACTCTCGGAACATTGAAAGCAGATGAAGGATTCACAGAGGCACTCCACTCGGCCGTGCTCGTCGCTTCTTACGTGGCAGAAGGAAGATCCACACGGATCGAAGATGTCAGGTACATGCCTGAGGAGAATGCAGCATGGTTGAGTGTCGAGATTGATCTTCCACCTGACCGGTTCCCCAGCTTGAAGAAGAACTACGTTTCCGTCTTCACATGCCTGCGTAATGGAGTCATGCACGTCGCTCTGCTCGACCTGCTCGACGTGACGAAACACGACACGGAAACCTATGATGCGATCTGGAATGCGTTCAAGGACATGAGGCTGCCATCCTGACCAATCGCTCATGGGCGGCGAGACTCCGCAGATCGCGTCACTATACTGTGGCCGCGTGAGTCGAGTAACCCCCCACCAGATCACCCCCCGCCTGGAAGTTCCGGCAGCGATCGCCCGGCCTCCATACGTCGGAAAACGAGCCCCGAAGCGCTACGAGGGTGACGATGTCCAGCCCCCGGAGATCATCGAGGCGATGCGGGAGGCCGGGGCCATCGCCTACGAGGCAATGCACGAGGCGGGCAAGGCGGTGCGTCCCGGGGTCACCACTGATGAGCTGGATCGCATAGTCCACACCTACATTCTGGATCACGGCGCCTACCCGTCCACCCTTGGTTATCGGGGTTTTCCGAAATCCTGCTGCACATCGGTGAATGAGGTGATCTGCCACGGCATTCCTGATTTGCGTCCCCTTGAGGACGGCGACATCGTGAAGATCGACGTGACCGCCTACAAGAACGGGGTTCACGGCGACAATTGTCACACCTTCCTCTGCGGCGACGTGGATGAGGAATCACGGCTTCTCGCACAACGCACCCAAGAAGCCATGAACCGCGCCATCAAAGCGGTCAAACCAGGACGGTCTACTTCGGTGATCGGGCGCGTCATCGAGTCCTACGCGAAACGATTCGGTTACGGCGTAGTGCGCGAGTACACCGGGCACGGCGTTCACACGGCCTTTCACTCAGGGCTGGTGATTCTTCACTACGACGAGCCGCGCTATTCCACCAGGATCCGCCCCGGGATGACTTTCACCATCGAGCCGATGCTGACCTTGGGTTCCCCTGAATCCGAGGTCTGGAGGGACGACTGGACTGTCGTCACCCTCGACGGCTCCCGCTGCGCCCAGTTCGAGCAGACCCTGGTGGTGACCGAGACCGGCGCTGAGATCATCACTGCTCCTCGCAACTGACCATCCGGTCGTCTGGACCTCTCTGAAGGGTGTGCACGAGTTGAGCCACTCCCAGCAGAATCCCGCCACGGACCTGAACGGCGCCCCTGGCCCAGCCATTTGGGGACGAGCCGGCCTGTAAGCCGGATTTTGTCTGACGGTGACCATCCATCTGAGGCCCGCCCTTACCTGCAGGCTCCTGCGACCTACCCGGAAACCTCGCGCGAGCAGCGCTCGGACGGTTTCCGCGGCCAGCGGACTGGCCTTCTTGGTCTTGCTCCGAGTGGGGTTTACCGAGCTGCACCGGTCACCCGATGCACTGGTGGTCTCTTACACCACCGTTTCACCCTTACCCGGCTGTTGGGCCGGGCGGTCTGTTCTCTGTGGCACTGTCCCGCGGGTCGCCCCGGGTGGGAGTTACCCACCACCCTGCTCTGCGGAGTCCGGACTTTCCTCCGCCCGGTTTCCCGGGCCGCGATCACCCGGCCGACTCGTCCGGGCAGCAAGTCTAGCTCCCTCACCGGTTTTCAAGCAGCATAGGAAAACACCGTCCTGCCTTCGTTGAGTTCCACCTCATCCAGTCGCACTCGAACCGCCCGGCCGGGTTCACGGCCATCCGCGGGCAGTTTCGCTTCCACCGCCGGATCGGCGATCTGGAAGGTTCCCATCCCGGACCTAGGATTGACATCGATGAGGACCGCGTCGAAGACCTCACCCACCCGTGTCTGGAGAACCAGTGCCTCTGCCAGATCCACCACCGCGTGTTCCCAGGCTCGGGCTCGCCGGTTACTGGCAGCCATCAATTCCGGCAACTCAGTGAGGTGCTCGCGCGCCCATCCGGGAGCTGGTTCTCCCTGCCCGATGCTCACGCAGATCTCAGACGCGAAACGATCCACCAGTCGCCGCAAGGGTGCGGTGACATGGGTGTAGCGGGCCGCCAGGGCGGCATGTCCCAGGTCGTCTTCGGGCAGTGAACCATCGAAACTTTGGTAACCTGCGCCCCGGAACAGCGAGGCGCAGCGGGCGAGCACCGCGAGCTCCGCGGGCTCTCCCGGTTCCAGCCCCCGGACGAAATCCGGGTATGACTGCGCGACGGGCCAGTCGACCCCCAAAGCCTCAGCGCTGAGACGGAGACGATCGACCGCCTCGGGAGCGGCGGCCGGCAGGGTTCTCAGGATCCCGACCGCTGCGCCCACCATGAGTTCGGCTGCAGCCATACCGGTCAGGAGCGAGACCTGGGCGTTGTATCTCTCCACCGGTAGCGGGGAGCGAAACCTCGTCCGCCATGTTCCGTTCTCCGCGATGATCTCCTGTCCGGGAAGGTTGAGGGAAACGCCTCCGCGTTCAACCTCGAGGCGCTCCCGCAGCGCGCCGACAACGGGCAGCAGAGCGACGCTCGGATGCGCCCGGCCCGCATTCAGGTCTGTCTGAACCTCGTCGTAGGAGAGCTTCGCATATGAGCGAACCAAGGCCCGTTCGACACCCACCCCGGTGGGCTCCCCGTCGGCATCCAGGTCGTGAGTCCACAGCACCGCCGGACGAGGCCTGCCATCGGCCAGCAGCGATCCGACTCCCTCCGAAAAGGAATCGGGATACAACGGCACCTTGGCCCCAGGCGCGTACAACGTCTCTCCGCGTCGCCTAGACTCAGCCTCCAGGGAAGATCCCGGTCTCACCCATGCCGCGACATCCGCAATGGCATAGTAGACCCGGTATCCCGCCCCTCTCCGTTCAATCCGGACGGCCTGATCCAGATCCTTCGAGGATGCGGGATCAACGGTGACG
The DNA here is from genome assembly GCA_013333945.2 of Propionibacterium sp. GTDB lineage: Bacteria > Actinomycetota > Actinomycetes > Propionibacteriales > Propionibacteriaceae > Arachnia. The sequence goes on along the minus strand of JABCNW020000066.1, from coordinate 5,439 downwards.
AGTTCCACTACGGTCCGGTCGGCGTGCCTCGGAAAACCAGGAGGGTCTTTCCGAAGATGCTCCGCCTCGGCGAGCACGTCACCAGGGAAGCTGATCGGCACCTCCAGTCTGCTGCGAAGCAGCTCGAGTCCTTCAACAACAGCGTGGGGAATCTCCGGAGAGACCTTGAGTTCGCGCCGTGGCATCAAAGTCCCGAATCAGCAGTCCGGACGAGGATCCGATCGCACTCGACGCATCTGAGTACCTCGTTCTGAGGGGCCTTGCGATACACGTCAAGATCCGAGATGGTGAGTTCAAGCTGACACCCGCTGCACCGACCGCGATGCAGTCGAGCTGCCCCAAGGCCCCTGTGCGTCCGAATTTTCTCGTAGAGGGCGAGCAGCGGGGCAGGAACCTTTTCGGCCTCAGAGGCCCGGCTGGCGGCGGCGGCCTTGGCCTGCGTACTCAATTTGCTGACCTCGGCGTCGCGAACAGCAACCTCGGCACGCAACGTCTCCTCGACCTCTTTCTTCCGAGTGGCCAGTTCGTCGCGTTGCGCTGTGGTCTCCTCGAGCTGCCCCATCAGATCGAGTTCGGCATCCTCCAATTCAATTATCCGCCGCTTGATGCGCTCCACCTCTTCCGTGAGCCCGCGCAACACCTTCGGGTCCGTGACGGATCCGTCCCCAACCCGCTTACTTTCCCTGTCCAACCGGGTTCTCACCGGCACCAGATCAGATTCCGCCCGGCGCACAGAGAGCTCCAGATCCCCCACGCGGGTGGTGACGGCCACCAAGTCGTCGGTAACGGCCTGCCGATTCCTCATCAATTCAGCGATGCGGGCGTGTTGTGGCAGCTTTTTGGCGGTGTGCTGCAAACGCCCGATCTCAGAGTCAAGTTCAGCAAGGGTGAGCAGGCGCTGCTGGTCAGCGGGGGCTGCGAGCATGAGTTTCCTCCCAACGTTCTGGAACGCAAATCTACCGGGGATCTAGACTCTTGACCCATGAGCACAGAGCAGGTAGATAGCCACGAGGCGAAAGATCGCACAGACAACCGGAAGTCCCCCTACTCGGAGGCCTTCAAGAAGTTCATCGTCTCGGGTTGGGCTCCCTACTCAGAGACACCGCCCGAGCGACTGGCAGCCGCCGACTGGACTCCCGCACGCTGGACCTCCCTGCGTGAGGCCTTCCCTGGCGCAACCCTCGTGATCCCTGCCGGGCCGTACAAGGTGCGCTCCAACGACTGTGACTATCGGTTCCGTCCCCACTCCACCTTCGCCTGGGTGACGGGGCTGGGTGAGGATCGGGAACCCGACGCGGTCGCCGTGGTCTCCCCTGACGCTGTCTGCCTGTACTTCCGTCCACGCTGCCCCAGGACGGATGAGGAGTTCTACGCCTCCAGCCGTTACGGAGAGATGTGGGTAGGTCAGCGCGACTCGTTGGAGGAGATGGCTGCCCGAGTCGGTTTCCCCTGCAGGGATCTGCGCCAGCTGAGGGATGACCTTTCCGGGGTCGCCGGGCTGCGTGTGGTGCGCGAGAGCGATCCGGAGATCACCGCCATGATCGACGAGCTGCGCGGCGGCCAAGCCCAGGAAGCAGACGCCGAGTTGTTCCGCACGCTCTCCGAGCTGCGCCTGGTCAAGGACGATTTCGAGGTCAATGAATTGCGCCGTGCCTGCGATGCCACCCGGGTGGGTTTCGAGGCGGTGGCCCGTGAGCTTCCGGACGCCGTGGCAGGCGGTCGTGGTGAACGCTGGGTGGAGGGAGTCTTCGGTCTGCACGCGCGCCACCTGGGAAACGACGTCGGCTACGACACCATCTCCGCGGGCGGTGATCACGCCAATACTCTCCACTGGATCCGCAACGACGGCGACATCCTGAACGGCGACCTGTTGCTGCTGGACGCCGGGGTCGAGGTCAATTCGCTGTATACGGCAGATGTGACCCGCACGCTGCCGGTCAATGGCCACTACACCGACGCGCAGCGCCGTGTCTACGAGGCGGTCTTGGCCGCCCAGGAGGCCGGCATCGCGGCCTGCAGGGCGGGCAACGGCTTCTTGGATCCGCACCGTGCCGCCATCCGGGTGATCGCGGAGTTCCTCGCGGAGATCGGTGTGCTGCCCTGCTCGGTCGAGGAAACCCTCGCCGACGACGGAGGGTATCACCGGCGTTGGATGGTGCACGGCACGTCGCATCATCTGGGGCTGGATGTCCACGACTGTGCCGCCGCCCGCCGGGAGAAGTATCGCGACTCCGAGCTGTTGCCGGGCATGGTGATCACGGTGGAACCAGGTCTCTACTTCAAGTCGACCGATCTTCTCGTGCCTGAGGAGTACCGGGGCATCGGGGTGCGCATCGAGGATGACATCCTCATCACTGAGGGGGATCCTGAGAACTTGTCGGCCTCACTGCCCCGCGCAAGCAGGGATGTGGAGGCCTGGCTGGCGCGACTGAGGAAGTGAATGCTGGCCTCGGTGGGTGTCACCCCATCGAGGCGAGCTTTTTCTCACATTCAGATCTGCGTCTCGTCAGTCGTCCGGGAGTTCTTTCTTGTTTTGGCGGGCCACCCGTTCCATGAATGCACGCAGCAAATTCGCCGTGGTGTCCGGCGCGGCCACCGTGACCTGGTGGGACGCCTCGGGGATCACGGAAAGCTGGGCCCCGGGCACGGTTTCTGCGACCAGTTCCTGACCCGCGATCGGCGTCGAGCTGTCACGCTCTCCTGCGATGAGGAGGAGCGGGCATTGAATGTCGGCCAGGTCGGCTCGCAAGTCGTGATGCGCCAGGCAACGGCAGAGCTGAGCATAGGAATGATCGTCAGCCGCGGCCAGGCCCTCCATGATGGTGGTCGTGACACGAGGGTTGGCTGCCTTGAACGTCGGGGTGAACCAACGTTTGGAAGTTTCCTCCAGCAGTTGTTGCGTACCTGCGGCCTCCACTTGTTCAGCCCGTTCGAACCACCTGTCGGGTTCCCCCACGGTGGCCGCCGAGCACAGCACTGCGACACCTGCCAGTTCGTCTGCATGGTCACGAGCCAGGTGCAGGCCGGTCGCCCCACCGATGGAGAGCCCTGCGAAAATCACGGGAAGTTCACCGATTCGTGCTCGAACTTCGTGAATCACGTGCATGATGGCCGAGGCGACGACGTCCAGGGTCGGCTCGTCTGCATCATCCCACACTTCGCTCAACGCGTGTCCGGGATAGTCGACGAATACCACTCGGGCATCATTGGGCAGCAGCTCCGCCACCTTCGCCCACTGATGCGAGCAATTCCCGCCGAGGCTGGGGGCGACCACGAGGAGACGGTCAGCGCGGCTGGTGGGGTTGTACAGATCCCAGGTCAATTCCATGCACAGAACCCTACTCAGTCGATCCTGGTGGCCTTGCCAGCGGGCCACGTGGCGAGCAACTCACGCGCCTGGCCCGCGACCTTATGTTCACACAGCACTTCATACCCGGTGGCGACCACCTGCCGCATCGAGTCAAAATCACGTCGTCCCCCACTCAGCCCATACGCCAAGGCCGCGGAGAGCATCCCAAAAGTGACCCCGAGACCGAGCCCGGCGAAGAGCAGCGTCAGGAACGCGCTCTCACTTTGCATGAACAGGTAGAACATCAAACCCACGACGATTCCGGTGCCGAGCCCCGAGACAGCGCCCTGGACCAAGACAGAACCCCACGTGCGTCGTCCCGTCACCCGTTCCACCGATTTCAAGTTGGTTCCCACGATCATCAGGTTGGCCACCGCAAATTTCGAATCCGACAGGAAGTCAACCGCGGCCTGGGCCTCCTCGTAGGTGCGGTAACTTCCAACACGCTGGGGATAATCCAGTTCAAACAACCTGTTGGTGGAGACGATGGGGACGAATCGTCGCGGTGGAACAGCGGGGGTCATCTTGGCTCCTGATCGGTGTCCGGCAAGCGTTCACACGTTGCCCAAGTGTAGATTCTTGTCCATGAGCGCCAAGGAATCAGCGGTTTTCATCTCCCGCCTGATCGGTCTGCCCGTGGTCGATGCAGCGGGTGATCAGGTAGGGCGCGTGAAGGACGTGGTTTTCCACTTGCGCACTGGAAACCTAGCACCCCGGGTGCGCGGCCTGGCAGTTGAGTTATTCGCCCGACAACGGATCTTCGTTCCCATGATCCGAGTTCACAACATAACGGTCAACCAGGTGGCAATTCTCGGTCAGGTCGACACCCGTCGCTTCAGCAAGCGTGAGACGGAGTGGCTCGTGGCCGCCGATTTGTTCGATCGTCCCGTCCCGCGAGATGTCCCGACCCACATCTACGACGTCTCCATGATTCAGGTGCGCAACCGCGAGTGGGAGCTGTTCCAGATTGCCATCACGAGCCGCACCCGAGTGAGTCGCTTCGGATTCGGCGGTCGCCGCGTCACCGACATCATTCAGTGGAACCAGGTTCCGGACCTGGTATTGACGACCGGACGTTCCCCGGAGCACTTGGTGGCGAAGTTCTCCGACATGAAGCCCGCGGACATCGCCCAGGAGCTGCACGACCTCGACCCGGACCGCCTGGTTGACGTCATCGATGCACTTGACGACGAAACTTTGGCAGAGGCTCTCGAGGAACTTCCCGGGGACGAACAGATCAAGATGATCTCGAGGTTGGAGACCAATCGTGCCGCCGAGGTGCTGGCGGAGATGGACCCGGACGACGCCGCAGACCTCATCAAGGAACTCCCGGAGGCGGTCGCGGAGGACCTGCTCGAGCACATGGAACCGGAGGATGCCTCCGACGTGCGCCGACTGCTGGTTTATGGCGAGTTCACAGCCGGCGGTATGATGACCCCGGAACCAGTGGTGCTGGGGACGGATGCGACGGTGGCAGAGGCCCTGGCCCACATCCGTGAGGAACAGCTGACCCCGGCCCTGGCCTCCATGGTGTTCGTCACCCGTCCCCCCTTGGAAACCCCGTCAGGCCGCTACGTGGGAGCAGTGCACTTCCAACAGTTGCTGCGGGCCGCCCCCACCTTGATGGTGGCGACGATGCTGGACCACAACCTGGAGCCCCTGAACCCCGACTCACCCCTGGCGCAGGTGTCGCGCTTCTTCGCTACCTACAACCTGGTAGTCGCCCCCGTGGTTGATTCCGACGGAGCACTCGTCGGAGCAGTCACCGTAGATGACGTCCTCGATCACATGCTGCCCGACGACTGGCGCGGCACCCAGATGGACGAGCCTGTGGAGGTGAACCATGGCTGAGCGCAGTCCCCTGTCGGAACCACGGTCGAGGCGGCGCCGCCTGCTGCCGAAGGTGACTCTCGACTCGGAGGCTTTCGGCGAGTTCGCGGAGGCCGCCGCCCGTTTCATGGGGACCGGCAAGTTCATCGCCTACATGACGGTTTTCGTCGGAGCATGGGTGATCTTCAACGTGGTCGGCATCTACGGTTTTTCCTGGGATCCCTACCCTTTCATCCTGCTGAACCTGTTCTTCTCGACGC
>JABCNW020000065.1 GCA_013333945.2 Propionibacterium sp. | reverse complement strand
TCTCACCCGATCTGGATACCTAGCATGTCCCAACGCCACGGCACCGGTAAAGGCCCTCGGCACGGGCAGCTCCTGCGCTGCGGCCCGGTGCACTCAGATGCCATCCCCTTCCGGCCACTCGTAGGTGAGTGTGGCGGGTCGTTGATGCAAGGGCTCGCGGCCCCGCGATGGGATGGGTGGTGTGAGACATCCCCTCAAGCAGGGGCCACGAGCTGTGGTCAAGTCTACGTGTTCACGGTGCACGGTGGCGAGTGTGAGCACTAACTTGTCCGACTTTGACGCGATCAGCCTGCACTGATCGACGACGGGCGATGGTAGGAAGCGACGAGACCCCTCGCCGGCCACCCCGGCTGCAGGGTCGCCTCACGCCCGCCACCCGCCCGGCCTCGGCAGCGGGTCAAGAACACCCGCCGGACGTGGCAACACAACTCGACCACCCACGACACCGCGCCCAACTACGAAGAGCAGCTTGAGGGTTCGCGGTGGTTCCAGACGAGTGTTGACAATTCGGACAGAGAGAAGAGCAGTTTCAATCCGCTTTGAGGTTCGCGGTGGTTTCAGACAGTAAGGCTTATTCACAGCCATCCTCAAACGCGCTCTGACTAGGGGTTTCACTGGTTGACACGTCGCCTGTGAATAAGCCTCAGTGTGTGGTATATGAGTGCACCAACGTTGGTGATGTTGTTTCAATCCGCTTTGAGGTTCGCGGTGGTTTCAGACCTGCTTGGGTAGTGGGAATGAGGAGGCTTATTCATAGCCGTCCTCAAGCATTGTCTGGCTAGGGGGTTCTCTGGCCGAGGTGTTGCCCGTGAATAAGCTTCGAGGTATCAGTGGCATCGTTTCAATCCGCTTTGAGGTTCGCGGTGGTTTCAGACGATTGGCAAGTATGCGCTCGCCATCTGGTTTGCGGAGGTTTCAATCCGCTTTGAGGTTCGCGGTGGTTTCAGACAGGCAAGGAGGCTTATTCACAGACAGCGTGGCGGCCAGTAAAACCCCTAGTCAGGGCGCACTTGAGGAAGGCTGTGAATAAGCCTCAAGGCCGGGCCTCGATTGGACGAGAAGGATGGGGTTTCAATCCGCTTTGAGGTTCGCGGCGGTTTCAGACATACACGTGGCGCTGGCGATATTAAATATTATGTTTCAATCCGCTTTGAGGTTCGCGGTGGTTTCAGACCCTACCCCTTGACACGCTGTCCTGACAAGCCCTGTTGCGGCGGTTTTACACACCACCCCTCCTCGCCCCCTCCCACAAGCGGACAGAACCTGTCCTCAGAGGGGTACAACCCCTCGTCACGTGCCATACACACCTGAGGCTGTTTTTGGTCGTTCTCTAACACCCCTGTCCGAGGGTGTCTCCAAAACCCCCAGCAGCGGACATCCGGGATTGCCGGTTTCCTCCAACTCTGCCCTCAGGCCATTTCCCGTGTGTGCAGGATGTGGGTGTAGCCCTCTTCACGGAGTCGCATCACCACCCGGGTCAGGTCCGAGGGCCGGTACGTCCCCGCTCAGAGCTCTTCGGCGAATCGGAGATGTCGCCGTCCTGGGCGTCCTTCTTCAACACCCTCTCCCAGGCGCAACGAAGCGCGGGCAGGGTGAAACACTCCACCACCTTCTCCTCATCGAGAAGAATTGTCAGTAGTCATTATTTTCCCCTCCACGTCATGTACGAAATCCCCAACTCGCCCTGCGCAAGAAGAGGTCGAATACGACGAAAAACAACCCATCGAGGTTCTCAACGATTCCTCACGGGAACAGCTCGCCAAACTGAGTCAATCCAGTTTTTCAATCCGCTTTAAGATTCGCGGTGGCTTCAGACCCGCCCTTTAGCTTTGAGCTTTTCTTCTTGAGGCTTCAATCCGCTTTAAGGTTCGCGGTGGTTTCAGACGGCGGGCGGAATGATGATCACTAGTTTCGGGACAAGTTTCAATCCGCTTTAAGATTCGCGGTGGTTTCAGAAATTCGCCCCGCTGCCGCTGTACGCGGCATCAGTCATGTTTCAATCCGCTTTAAGATTCGCGGTGGTTTCAGACCCTACCCCCTGGCACGCCGTCCTGACAAGCCCTGTTGCGGCGGTTTTACACACCACTCCTTCTCACCTCCTCCAACAAGCGGACAGAATCTGTCCTCAATGGGGTAAATCCCCTCGTCACGTGCCATACACACCTGAGGCTGTTTTTGGTCGTTCTCCAACACCCCTGTCTGAGGGTGTCTCCAAACCCCCCAGCCGCGGACATCTGGGGCCGCCGGTTTCCTCTAACTCTACTCTCAGGTCATTTCCCGCGTTTGCAGGATGTGGGTGTAGCCCTCTTCGCGGAGTCGCATCACCACCCGGGTCAGGTCCGAGGGCCGGAACGTCCCCGCCCGGAGTTCCTCGGCGAGCTCCTCCAGTCTTTCCTGAACCCCCTCGGCGAACCGCTCCACCGAATCGGAGATGTCACCGTCCTGGGCGTCCTTCTTCAACACCCTCTCCCAGGCGCAACGAAGCGCGGGCAGGGTGAAACACCCCACCACCTTCCTCTCGCCGAGAAGAAGGTCGTCAGCAGTCATCGCTTTCCCCTTCCGCGTCATGTACGAAATCCTCAACTCGCTCTGCACAAAAAGAGGATCAAGCACGACGAAAACAACCCATCGAAGTTCTCAACGATTCCTCATGGGAACAGCTCGCCGAACTGACTCAATCCAGTTTTTCAATCCGCTTTAAAGTTCGCGGTGGTTTCAGACAAACGCAACAGCGGACCTGCTGCCGGGTGGGGGTTTCAATCCGCTTTAAGGTTCGCGGTGCTCCCAGAGAGTTAGGACCTCAAGGGTCAGTCTGCAGCGAAAAGTTTCAATCCGCTTCGAGGTTCGCGGTGCTCCCAGAGTTTGTCAAAAACACAACTTAACATCTTGATGGATTGTTTCAATCCGCTTCGAGGTTCGCGGTGCTCCCAGAGCACTGCCAGCGCACCGGCGTGGATCCGTGAGCGTTTCAATCCGCTTCGAGGCTCGCGGTGCTCCCAGAGCCTACCCCATGACACGCCGTCCCGACAAGCCCCGTTGCCGCGTTCTTACACACCACCCCCCCTCACCCCCTCCGAGCAGCGGACAGAATCTGTCCTAAATGGGGTAAATCCCCTAGTCAAGTGGCATACACACCTGAGGCTGTTTTTGGTCGTTCTCCAACACCCCTGTCCGAGGGTGTCTCCAAGATGCCCGGTCGCAGGGAGCTGGGCGTCTTCGTGGGATTCTACCTCGGGTGGTGTCGGGGTCTGGGGTGGTCGTTCTGGGGTCGGGTTTGCCGGTCGGCTGCCGGAGTGGTTTCGACACAGCCGTTCGCTAGCGCTCACGAGCTGGCTCAACCAGCTTCATAAATACTCTCAGGACTTTTCATTTCTTCTTTTATGAATGTCATCGGGTTTTCTCCTAGGACCTCCACCGATTGCATTTTTTCGGGCCAATTTGCTTTCTCTCCTGCGAAGTTGATTTTTAGGCGTTCGTGGTCGGGTTTCCAGGTGAGGACCTGCCGGGTTACCGTGGGCACCTCCTTTTCCTTCTTCCCGCCGCTCGGGGTTTTCCGTAGCCATCCCGCTATCACCCTGCCCGCGTCGATCCTGCCTCGCAGCAGCACCTCGCCGTCGCGGCTCCCGCCCCAGATGTGGCTGTATGGGGGTGCCTCGTCGGGGCAGGGGCCGATGTGGAAGCCGTCGTAGTCGGCCCAGGCGCAGGTGAGTTCGCCCGCTTCTTTCCGCAGCTGGGACCATTCCACCTCACCCTGCCCGGAAAGGTAGCGGGTCTCGGTGGTTCGTTTCTGCTCAGGCATGCTGCATTTCCTCCTTCTCCTCCTTATCCTTCAGTGACCGGCGGGTTCTTTCCAGTTCGATGTCCGCCTCGGTGATGCCCTCGACGTCCTTCAGGTTTGTCGCGGTCATCTTGAAACGCTGGAATTCTTCGCCGAGCCTCAGCTTCTCGAACCGCACCGAGCCGAGCCCCGTCGAGGTCCGGCCTCCGATTCCGAGGTATCCCTCCTGCAGGTCTCGCAGCGCCAGCAGCAGGGCCTTCAGCACCCAGGCGTGGTGTTCCTCGACGCCGTCCAGTTGTCCGATCACCAGCTGCGCCTGGCAGGTCACCGTCTTTTCGGGGAAGAGTTTCTTCTCCGCCACTCCTCCGGTGAAACGGTCGATGGCGTTGCGGGTTCGTCCCGCCGGGTGGTCGGGTTTCAGTGGGGTGAAGTGGAAGCTCCACCTGCCTACTCCGGTTTCTCCGGATCCGAAGACCTCGCAGACGGCGCACTTCCCGCAGCCGCGCCATTGCTGGTCCTCCGCGCCGCAGACGTCCAGGCCGAGGCTGCGTCCGATGTACTCCACCCTTCCCCGGAGGATTCCCTTCCACCGGGTGCCGTGGAACCAGTGGTCCTCTGGTCTCGGCTGATCCGTCAGCTTCTGGGTGGGAAGGTTCAGCCCGTCGATGCGGATCGTCGCCTCCAGGAGGATGGGTGATTCCTCAGCGGTCACCTCGTGGTCGGTGCCGTCCTGCAGCAGGGCGTCGAGGGCGTCCGGTCCGGCGTCCCGCAGCGAGACCCGGGCCAGCAGGTCAGCGGGATGCGACAGATCCAGGGTGCGGTACGAGATGGCCGTCACCTCGGCGTGCCCGAGGCCCATGCTGATTCCGCCCCCGATGGTGACCCGCCACTTACCGAGCAGCCGCAGCGCCTCGGCGGGGTCGCCCTCGTGCCGCAGGTAGAGCTGGATGGTTTCGGTGTCGTAGACCTCCTCGACGTCGTGCGACCCGTGGTTGCGGGCCGCGCGACGGTTCCGGTCGACGGCGGTGGCAGTGCGGCGTCTGATCTCCGGCTGTCCGTCCTCGACGCCGGTGAGCCGGGTGCCCAGGAACCACAGCGCGGAGGCCCGGAAGTCTGGTTTTCCGTTCTTCGTTTTCTCCTGGCCCATGAGGAGTTTCCGGGCGGCCTCGTCGATGCCGGCCCGGAAGGAACCGGCCAGGCTCGACGGCGGCAGTGCCGGCCTCCCGGCGTTATCGCGCAGCGTTTCGAGCGCGGCCTGGTCCTGTCCGACTGCTCCGACGCGCCACGGTCCCAACGGGCGGATCGTCACTCGAATGTAGGTGAGAATCATGTCAGTTCCGTCCCTCTCGTAGCCTCGATGCCCACGGGTTGCGCTGCGCCTGTGGGGTGTCGCGGATCACGCGTCGGGCCGCCGCCCGCCGGCCCTCGGTCAGGTTCAGCCAGGCGCGCCTGCTCTCCAGGGTCTTGGTGTCGTCACCCTCCCGCAGTTCCTGCAGCCAGCCCGCCACCGCTTTGCGGTCCTCCAGCGGCCAGCCGAGCATGGCGTCGAGATCCGGGGTCGCGACTCCTCCGGTTTGTTCCGCGCCGGGTTTCCCGCCGGGTGGCCGCCAGGGTGTCGTCACCTGTTCGAGCCATCCGAATCCCTCGGCCCTGCGGGTCCCGAGGCCGCGTTCCAGCAGTTTCAGCACCTTGTTCCGGTCGGGTTCCCGCAGTTTCACGACGGCCCCGGGTGCGATGGCGATGTCCCCGGGTTTCGGGGTGCCCGACGCCAGGTGCCAGCCGCTGATCCCCTCGCCTGCGACTCTGCCGCCCCAGGCATCCACGACCTCAAAGCCCTCGAAGGTTTTCATTCCTTTCCACTCGAGGGTGGGTGCGCCCGCCTCATTCAGGCGGATCGTCGGCGACAGGGTGCGCAGCACCACATCCCCCGATGCGGGCAGCTCGGGTGGCGGTGTCGGTTCGATCCGGATCCGGGCGCGTCCCATGACGCTTCTGCGACCCCCGATGCTGGCGGATTCCAGCTCCGCCAACCTCCCCACCAGGTTCTCGTCGCCGTGGATCAGGCCGTGGTAGGTCTGCCGGCGACGGTGGGCCTCGCGGGAGAACAGGTTCCCGTCGAGAGCGGTGCGTTTCTCAGGGTCGATGGCGGTGGTGGTCACCACCTTCAATGCGTTCTTGTCGCCCCAGATCACGTTGCCCTTGAGGTATTCCCCCACAGCATCCCCCGCATCCTCGAAGGCGCAGTCGACGTATTCGCCGTCGCCGGGGGCGTACTTGCGGCGCAGCACGGACTGGCTGGCGACGTCCCCCGTCACGGCCAGCAGGGGCCCGAACCGCACCGAATGGTCGAAGGTTTCCTGGAAGACGGAATCCGGGTCGCCGTACCGGATCCGCCAGGCGGTGGCCAGTGCCCCGCGCAGCGTGGAGCCGGGAATGTATCCGAGGCTTGGGGTGTGGAAGGCCCGGGTGGCCCCGGTGCCGATGACGATCGCCTGTTCGCTTGTCACAGTTACCCGCCACCAGCTCATGATGCGCTCCTGACCTGCTCGTTTCCGGCCTTCCCGTTCCTGGCCCGCTCGATCCTGTCGACCATTGCCTCGATGTCGTCGGTGTCGGTGGTGATGCTCACCCATCCCAGGCCGCGACGCCGGTCGGCGCCGATCCCATCGACCAGTCGCGCGGCGACGTGCAGCAGCGCGACGTGTGTGTTCAGCTCCTCCGGGGGCAGGGGCTGGGTCAGGGAGATCGTCGCGGTGGCCCGGTCCGCGTGCAGCTCCTCCGCGAAAAGCAACGCCCCGTCCCGGGCGCGGCGCCGCTCGTCGATGGCCACCCGGGAGCGCACCCGGATCCGTTCCCGAAGCTCATCCGTGTGGTCGAGTTTCCCGTCCGAGAAGTTCCACGGGGAGCTGTTGCTGCCGCGTTTCCCGAAGACGGCATCCACCAGGTGATGGTCGACGTATGTCGTGCCTCGTCGTTTTCCCGGCAGGACCATGCGGGCGGCGTCCCGCATGACGCCTTTCAGCGACGTGGCCGGCAGCGGATTCTCCTCGTCGATCACGTCGTCGACCTCCCCCTGCCCGTATCCCTGGGAGATGCGGAAGGCGGTGTTGAAACGGATGTCCAGCTCGATCGTGGTCTTGGTCGTCGTCATGCGTACCACCTCATGATGTTCAGTACCGTCAAGAGTTCCTCGGTGCCCTGGTTCGTGGCCCGCTCCCAGTTCTTCCCGAACACCGCGTCCAGGAGGTCCGCGGCCCCGGACAGCCTGCTGGCCCGGTGTCTCAGGTGCAGGGTGCGGTCCTTCTCGTCCCTGATCCGTAGTTCCTGGCGCAGGGTGGCGCGCGCCGCGTTGCCGCGTTCGTCGTCGCCGAGTCGACGCGCCAGGTCTCGCAGTTCCTCAATCCGTCCCCAGTCGTCGAGGGTGCGGAATCGTCTCGACGGTGTGGGGCCCTCGTTGGTGACGTCCAGCCACGCGAAGGACCAGTCGTTGCCCCTCACCGCTTCCTTGGCGGTGCGCAGCAAGGTGGTGGCCAGTTCCACCTGGTCGCCGATGGGGTAGGCGAGTTTGCAGATCACCATGCCCGCGGAGAAGCTGACCTTCCCCGCCCCCAGTCCGAAGGTGTCGCTGCCCGCTTCCTGTTCCAGGTGTTTCAGGAATGCGATGAGGAAGGGCCATGCCTTGGTGGCTGGCACGGTCACCAGCACGTCGTCGCCGCCGAGGATGTGCGGGACGGCGGGCATGGGGTTCGCCGCGGCGACCCGGTCGTCCGTGATCTCCTCGATGGCTTTGCGCAGCGCCAGTTTCGTGGCGTCCTTGACGGCCTTGGACACCCTCCGCAACTCCTGCAGACCGTCCTCCGAATCCGCCGCAGCCGCCCTCAGCTCCCGAATCAGCTTCCCGAAGCCGTTGCCGTCGGCGAAGATGGTGGCGACGTGGTTGCCGGTGTGGGTGCGCGACCCCTCGGAGACGAGATCACCGAGCTGCGCCAACTCCTTGAAATGCTCCACCTGTGTGAGATGTCCGAATTTCTCCTGCTTCCGGAGCTCGCGAAGCATGACCTGCTCCACCATGAATCCCTGCTGGACCCCACCCAGCAGAGACCAGTTCAGAAGCCTGTTGCGGCCCTTCCGCGGAGCACGGGAGGCGCAGTCGCTGCACAGCCGCGTCGTCTCCTCACCCACCGAGGTTTCCTCCGAGGCCATGCCCGAGGAGCATTCGTCGCAGTGATGGGCCAGGGGAAACTCGATCATCGACGGCGGATACTGCCTGGTTTCGGCAGGAATGTCGTCGTCCTCGGCGCGGATGACGTCGCCGTACCCGGCAGCCTCCCGGAAGGTGGTGTGGACGTGCGCGGCGGGCAGGTGCAGTTTGATGTTGAGCGCGAGGGCCTCGGCGGCTTTGCGGACCTCGCCGGAATCCTCCCCCCGGATGTTCAGCACCGAGTCGACGTCAACGGCGTCGTCGTTGACCGTCACCCCGGGGAAACCCTGCAGGATCTCCCCAGCGGTCTCGAAGCTGCGTTCCTCGATGCGGTCGGCGGCCCCGCTGGTGTCGGTGAGGTAGGCCAGCATGTCGGAGGCGCCGCGGCGTCCCCACAGGCGACGAGACCGGGCGAGATACCCCTGGATTTGACTGACCCCGATGGATGCGAAACACGTCATCTCCGGTCCTTTCAGTTCTCGTTGCTCATGTACTGGATCGGGTCGTCGATCCTGGGAAGGGTTCGCATCCGAGTTTCCTTGTTTTTGCCTCCGGAGAAGCTGGCGTAGTACTCGAAGCTCTTGTCGAACTCCTTCTGCTCCGCGTCGCTGCCCCGCCGTGTGAAGTTGCCCATGGTCGGGTACCAGATGCGATCAGCGGGGACGCTACTGGTGCCGAGCACCCTGACGAGTCCGGTGATCCACGGCGCCTCCGGGTCGATGACCTGCATGGCGGCGCCGCACGGATCCACCTCCACCGTCCCCGCGCCGGCCCGGTACCTGCCCGCGGCGTCCTGGATGCAGGTATCGGTGATGCGACCGACGGCGGTGCCGAAACCCAGGCCCTTGCCGCCACCGAGGTGGACGGCAAGGTCACCGTTGACGGAGATACCAGCACGTTCTGCGAGTTCCTGGGGTTCCAGCGCGAGCATGAGGAACCCGAGCTGGCGGGCGTCGATGTTCTCGAAGTGAATCCGTCCCTTCAGGACGGGGGTTCCCTCGGTGATCCAGCGCCTGGTCTCCTGGCAGTCGGGGGCGCCTTCTTTCGGGTAGTGAGTGCGACGCACCTGGCGAGGCGTGGGGGTCGTGTCCTCGGGCTCCTGACCGTGCCAGTAGAACTTACGACCAGCGATCCTCCGCATCCCGGAGCTGTCCAATTGACCGCCCCACCGCGACGCCGGCTTCCCGAGTTCGGCCACACCCGCCTCCCGGTTCTCGCCCTCCGCTGTGAGGTGTTCCAGGTAGAACGCCCCGGCGCTCGGGCGCGGGGAGCGGGTCGGCGGGGGAAGCACCAGGCGCAGCGGCACCGGCGCGTCGGTTTCGAAGGCCCCGAACCGCAGATGGGAAGCGTAAGCGTTGTGTTCCGCCTGGTCGCGTCGCTGACCCTCGGCGCGGGCCTCGATGAAACCGAAGGTCGCGCAGGCCGGGCACAGCTCATCTGGATCTCGGCACGGCAGCAGGGACTCGTCGGGGAGCCGATCGCGGATCGGGCCCTTCCCGAACTCCCGCCAGCTCGACGACATCGTGAGCCCGGTGACCACGCGCTCGCCGCCCTCGCTCCGGGTGGTGATCCACACCGAATCGCCCGGGGCCAGGGCGCCGTCGCTCTTGCGTCGCTTCCCGATGGCAGTTTCCTTCCCGTCCTTGCTTCTGTGCTTGACCAGCACTTCCGGCCACTCCCGCGCATCCCATGCGGGCGCCTTGGGGGCGAGCTCACCGCCGGTCACGTCCGCCGAGTACCTACACAGCTCCCGGTAGCCCTCCCAGGTCCTCTCGCCCAGCCGGATCGAGGTGGCATCGAGTTTCCCCACGGCCACGTGGATGCGATCGGCGGGGTGGTTTCCTTTCGCGCCGGCATCGGCGACGTGCACCACCCAGTCGCCGCCCTTCGTGAGCGTGGATTCCCCCTCCGGTGTGAGCTGTTCGCGTTTCACGGGTTTGCCCTTGTTGCCGCCGAAACTCTGCTCGTAGATGGCCTTCTCGTCGAGGGAAATCCGCACCCCGGAGCGCAGCCCTGCCGCCCCGCCGAACAGGCGCCACAGCGCCTCGGCCCGGATCCACACCACCCGACTGGTGGGCAGCACCGAGATCACTTTCCCGTCGGAATCGACCTCGTCCACCACGGCCAGTTGCTTGTCGGAGCGCATCTCCAGTGACGCCCGGTGAGCGGGCCGGTAGTCGGGGTCGAGTATGGACAGGCAACTGCTGCTGATCACCTCGAACAGCGACCGGACGGCGCCCCGCACGGAGGATCCCGGCACGGTGACACATTCCTCGATCCGGGTGCCGGTGGCGGTTGTCTCCTCGGCAGTTTTCCAGTCCGCCGGCATCATGAGTGGGGAACGGAAGGCGAACACCACGTCGAGATACCCGGTCAGCCCGCCCTCGACGGCTTTCGCATGGCCGTGGGGTTTGTCCCGTTTCACCGTGTCGGGCAGCGGAACGAAGGTGTAAGGATTGATGAAGGCGTTTCCATCATCGTGGAGTTTCCTCAGCCTCCCGCGGGCTTTTCGTCCCTCCTGCTCGGCAGCTCTGCGTTCACTCTCCCTGAGGGTCGTCTCGATCCAGGCCCGCACACCTTCGCCAGCCCAGCACAACCGTTCTGGGTCGATTCCCAGGACATCGAATTCGCGATTCAACACCCTGTCGCGGAGGCTTTGCGTCCACTCCTTCCCCTTGGGTATCTCCAGTTCGCGTTCCCGGATCCGGCGTTTC
Organism: Propionibacterium sp.; assembly: GCA_013333945.2. Classification (GTDB taxonomy): domain Bacteria; phylum Actinomycetota; class Actinomycetes; order Propionibacteriales; family Propionibacteriaceae; genus Arachnia. The sequence goes on along the minus strand of JABCNW020000065.1, from coordinate 7,798 downwards.
TTGTTGGGTTTCGCGATGTCCACGGAGATCCGTTCACCGAGCTGAAACATCTCGGGCGGGTCGCTTTTGTCGATATCGACCAGGCGGTAATACCCCGGATTTCCGGGTTCGTAATCGACACAGGCATCGGGTTCGAACGTAAAATCATTCTGCCTCGTCAGAACCGGTTTTCCATCCCACGTGAGTTCCGAGTCGACCAGCGGCCACACCCGGACGTGGTCCTCGTCGATCTCCTCGACATAGGCGTAGTCATTCACTGCCAAACCTCCTGTCCCGCGACCCGCCTGGCCGCTCATCGTCGAACCCCCACTCCCCCGTCTCCACGCACCGTGGGGACGGAGTTCTTCGGGCTCCACCACTTCCTGACGGACGAGACGGGCCGCGCCGGGGGTGGCGTTTGTTGCCCATGACGATCGCGCGCATCGGGATCCGGCCCGCGATCTCCACCACACCGGTTCCCCAGGCCGTTCTCGCCCCGCCACCGATCAGTTCCCCCACCTGGAGGAGCCGATCGATCTGGCTCGACGTGGCCGCGTCGCCGGTGCAAAGCCAGTCGACCTCCCCGATCGCGACACGGACGTCACGAAGGCTGGCCCGCCGGGAATCTCCCTCGCTCCATCGCATGGACTGAAGCTCCACCTGCGTGGGAAACACCGACGCCATCACCTCCCGCGGCAGCCGCTCGCCGCGGCCCCGCCCGCAGATCAGCGCAAGTCGCCGCTGAATGCTGCCCAGCAGCAGATACGGATCGGGCCAGGGCATGAAAAAGTCGCCGCGTTTGAAGGTGACACCCTCGGGGAATCGCAGCCGCCACCCCTTCGACGGCCTGCCCGTGATCTCGGCGAGGCTCACCGAGGCCACCTCCTGGACCCCTTCGACCCGCAGCGTCACCATGCCGAGCCGTTCCCGATTCCCGAACGCGACGCGGTCGACCAGCAGCGGGGTCAGGAAGTCGGCGAACAGCCGCAGCTCCACGAGCACGGCGAACTCGCTGACCTGCCGCCACCGCACCGCGTACCGGTGTTCCTCGGAATGCGACTCCCCACCGTCGCTGCCCGACGACCGGTGCAGCCACGACGAGACCATCGCGTGGATTCCCGAGGGTGTGGGGGTCAGGTGATGGTCCCCCGTCTCCATCCGCAGTAGAACCTGCCAGGTCCTGACCCGCACCGCGGGAAGGGGTCTCGACGACTCCACGTTCAGTCCTGTGGGATGGGGTCAAGGAATTCGAGGTAGGGCCGCACCTTGTTCGAGACCGCCTCGAAACATCCGAGTCTGCGACATCCGATGATGCTGCCGCCCTGGTCGCGGACCTCGCCGTGCGGGAAGAAGAAATCGGGTCTGCGGGCCGTCTCGGCGCTGATCCGCGGCACGATGTATCCGACCCCCGACATCGGATCCGGCTTCGGGGCGATGTCTCCCTGGCGGATCCTCGTCACTGGGATCTCGCGTCCCTGCACCCGGAGCGACGGCAGTTCTTCGGACTGCTCCTGGCGTCGCACCCACTGGTCGGGCCCCTCGGGGGCCGCCCACGTGAACGGTTCCCCCGCCTCGGGATAGTAGGTGACGTTGTGCGGGGTGAGGTTGATGAGTTTCTTCACCTCGTCCACCTGGGGCATGCCCTGGGGGAAGACTCCCGTGATGGGGGAACTGTTCCCGGATTCGGTGCGCAACACCCGGATGTATTCGCGAACACCCATGCCGGTGTTGCCGAGTTCGTAGAAATTGATCGTCAGGGTGTTGCACCAGCGGGCCGTCAGGGCCGCCATGGCCACGGGTCCGCTGACCGCGAGATGCAGCGTGGCGAGATCCGCGAGGCTCCGCAGGATTCCGCCCACGCGCCTGGCCAGCTCGTTCCCTTCCGTGTGGTCCACATTTTTCTTGACACCGTCGGCAGAGGGGGTGTGGAGGTTGATGACCAGCACCGGCGCGTCATCCAGTTTCTTGGCCAGGGCGAGCAGGGGCGAGGGACGCAGGTCGTCGGCGGCCAGCAGCACGACGACATTCTTTGCGGGCGCATTCCCCCAGAGGGCCCGTTGCAGCGTGGCGCTGGAGGGCATCTCGTCGGGGACGAACCCGAGGGGGCGGCTGGTCCCGTCGGGGTTCAGGGTTTCCAGGCAGACGCTGGTGGCGCGTTCCGCTGGTTCGTCCGTGGAGGCCCACTCCTTGCAGTCGTTGTCGCGCCAGGCGAAGCGTTCGATCTCACGGGCGTTCGGCAACGTCACACCGAGCGCCCATGCCAGGCTCGGGTGGCAGCCTCCCCGGAAAAGAACACGCCTGATCCGGGCCGCGTGGAGTGCGTCGATGAGAACCGGCAGCGCCTGCTGCAGGCAGCGGTAGTCGAATTCCTCGGGGATCTGCGTGGCGGAATCCTGCCGGAGCCGGATGTGGAGATCGGCCTCCGGGACGCTACGACTGTCCGCGGGCATGTGGTTGGGTTCGGGCCGGGTCTGGAGACCGATCTCGATCTCCCCGTCGCCGAGCTCCGGACGGCGCGCCCTGAGACGATTGTGCAGCAGGTCACGAAGAACCAGGTTCAGTTCGCTGACCGATGTACCGCCCTTGTCGTCGGAGCGCAGCAGCCGCCGCTGGAGATGGTCTCTGAGCTGTTCCGCTTCCGGGTATTTCGCCCCTAGCTGTGTGCCGGGAGCATCGATGTCGCATTCGTCCGGGGAACCGGGCTTCCGGAAGGTGTTGACAATGTGCAGCTGGAAACCCTCCGGGTCTTTCTTCTGGGCCTCGACCAGCAGCGGCACCTCGATCGCGGGCACGAAACAGCTCTCGGAGATCCCCTCGGAGAGCAGCAGAATCCCGCCGCTCAGCCCCTCCTCGAAGGCCTGGGTGACGTTGCGTTCGACCGTTCCGGTCTCGAGGTCACGGATGTCACGCCACGGCACGATCCCCCTTGCACGCAGATAGGTTTCGATGAACTCGGCATCAACGGCCCCACTGCCCTGATGGTAGGAAATAAAAACGGGGCCGGTGCCCCGCACCGGGGGTTGCGATGACGTCATTGCAGTTCTCCTTTCGTGGCCTCACTCATCACTGACGGACGAGGCCGCCGTTGCCTCGCCACTGGTGGTGAGATTCCTTCCCGTTCGGGAGCGCAATCGAAGCCTGGGCGACATCACCACGCCCCTGGATCCGTATGTGTTGTGAGGGATGGTCCCTCAGATTGACGGAAGGAGACACACCATGTTGTGGCGTTGGTGATATGGCGAGCAGCCGAGGCTGCGAACCGCAATCTCATCGTTCGTGGGGCGAACCTCAGGGTTCGCCCCACGACCATGTTCCCGGGTGCCGCTGGATCCGAAAGTCGGGTGACGGGAAAGCCCCGTCCTCAGGATTCAGGAGGTGAAAGCTCATGTTGTGGAGCTGGTAATGCGCCGGACGGCCCGGGCCGTGACATCAACAAACCGCGGGGTGCGCGATGCGCACCCCGCCTTCACGTTCTCACGACTTCGGGTGGAGCAGCCACCGTTCGGCGACGGTGAGGCCCACCCAGTTCGTCCACTCGTCCGACCCCACCGTGCGCAGCAGACCACGGCAGGCCTCGGCGTCGCGTTTCCGTCCGGCCACCTCCCAGCACGCAATCGCCTCCGTCAGGGCCGCGACCGCGCCGGCACGCAGATCCAGGTCATCGGCAGCGGTCAGGAGCCGCAGGGCGCTCACTCCCCGCACCGACCAGCGGCGCGCTACCGCCGCCGGTTCTGGAACGTTCAGCCGGGTCGTGTCGTGGCGCACCCGAAGCGACATCCCGGCGTCCGCGTCGCGGTCCCGGTGCAACCTGGCCGTTTGCGCCGCCGTCCCGGTCACCGACCCACCCCAGCTGCGGGCCTGTGGGTCGTAGTCGAGCTGGCCGCTCAGCACCGGTTCGGGGGGCTCTGCGGACAGCAAGTCGAAACCGAGCCGGTCGCCCTCACCCGGTTCCCTTCCCCAGGGCACCCCACCGAACCAGCGCACCTCCTGCGGCCCGTCCACCGCGACCGCGCAGTGGGCCGCGCCGTCGACGTCGAGGTCCAGCGCCCATCGAGCGTTGTTCTCGTCCGTTCCCACCCAGCCGCGCGGCACCTGCTCCCAGTCGACGGTCACGGATTCGACGAGCGCTCCCCATTCCTCCGCGCCCGCCGCCAGGGCAAATTCGGGCCTGAAACGGTCGATGAGGTCAGCATCCAGCCGCCCGGGTGGCACGGTTTCTTCCTCGATGGGCCAGGTGGCCAGTAGTTGGCGCGCCCAGTCGCCCGAGTCCCCGGTCATCGGGGCCTGGTTCGCGACCTGCTCCAGCGCGTCCCCGAGCAGCCCGACCAGAGGCGTGAAGTTGTCCCCGTCACGGTGGTTGTGGAAGTACCTGCACAGCTCCACCAGTTCGGCAACGGGTCGGGTTCGTCCGCGAGATGCCCGGTAAGCGAGGCCACTAGCGTCAGTTCCTCCAGCCGCAACAGCCGCCAGTCGAGCGGCAGCGGCGACCATTCCTGCAGCCACCGCACCACTCCGAGCCGCACCACCGCCTCGGACATGTCCTCGTCGTCGGGCGCGAGAGGCAGTTTTCCGACCCGCCCCGGCCCGTCCCACCCGGCTGCCTGCGACGCGAGCCCGGCCACCGCATGTCCGTAGAGGTCGGCCAGCTCCTCACGGGACACCTCGACGTCGGCCACCAGGCAGCAGGGCGCCTCCTCGGGTTCGGCGGGGTTCACCGCGACGACGTCGGTTTCCAGGGGCAGCGTGACGTTTCCCGCCGGCGCCGGTCCTCCTGCTCCTATCTGCACCGGGCCACCACCGAGCGCCTCGATGACGATCTGTTTGTCGGTTCCACTCATTGTTCCCAGTCCTGATCCATGTGATGGCACACCTCGTCGATGCTCGGAAGCCCCAGCTCGGCGGCGGCGCGCTCATACTCAGCGGTCGCGTCCTCGTCGCCCCGGACAACCGCCCGGGCGCGTTCCTCATTGGCGCGCAGCCATTCGAGGGCGCGCCCGAACATCACCAGCCGGTCGGGTTCCACCGTCCCGCCTGTCTCCTCCGGCGGAGTTTCGTCCTGGTGGACGCCCGTCAACCGACGAGAATCCCTGCGTTGTTTCTGGCCACTCGGGATGCCTCCGTAGATGGCCCACCTGACGATTTTCGACGCCTCCGCCTCGGTGACGGGCCTGCCGGCCATGTCCAGCCGGAAACACTCGTGCCAGGCGCGGCGCATGGCATCCTGGTGGGCTTCTTCCATCTTTTCGGCCCATTTCAGGTGCTGCCCCTGAAGGGTCCGACCTGCGAAGGGGGCGATCATCGCCTGGGCCAGCGCCGCAAGTCCGGCATGGATCCCCTCCCATTCCAGGGTGGGATCGCCCTGCGGATCGGCCTCCTCCCCGAGCGGCAGAAGATCGTCGTCCCAGGCGCGTTTCCCGGGGGTGGTGCCCGGGGGCTTCCATCCGGGACACGACGGCCCATTCACCAATCCGGCGTACAGGCTTCTCAGCGCAATCCTGGCCGATTCGTCGATCAGCCCAAGCCTGGCGCAGGCCCGGGAAACTTCGCGTCGCGCAATCTCATCGACACTCCCCTTCACATACGATTCTCGCGCCGCGAGCGAAAACCGAGAGAAAACCGAGCGTTGCAGACCGAGGAAGACGTTCTCCCTCTCCTCGACCACCAACGGCGGGCGTTCATTCTCACCCAGCCCGTAGCGCCCGTAGGGTTCGGCGGCCAGGCTGGCGCGCCCCTCGTCCTCCCAGAGCAGATCGTAGAGTCCCTGGTATCCGGCAAACTCGCGCCTGCCCATCCGCCTGCCCAACGGGACGCTGTTGCGCAGGAAGGCCTCCCACACCGACTCGACCTCCATGTCGGTGAGCACCACGTCCTGTCTCCACGTCGATCCGATGGCGACGGCAAGCGCCTCGGCGATCCGGCTGACGGTCACATCCAGCTTCTGCTGGCGCGCCAGGGCCATGGCGTCATCGCCACCGCTCCGCAGCAGGGCCAGCAGTTTCTCCACGACCTCACGTCGCGCCTTGAGCCATGACAACAGCTCCCGGCCACGTTCGTCGTCGATTCTCTCCCCCCGCCCCACACCAACCCACGCGGGTTCAGTGGCGATGCGGGGGTGCAACAGGCGTTTGACAACGAGGTTCACGGTCACGCCACACCCCCTGGGGGCGTACCGTGGCCATGTCGGCAGCCGCTCCAACCACTGCCCGCACCACTGCGCAAAGGACTTGGACATCAGTCTCCTTCCGTCACCATCCTTTGACGGACATTACCCCGGAGACGGTCGGGACAACGGATTCTTCTCCACGCGTTCAGAAGTCTGATGACCAAAGCTAATATCTCGCCATGGACAGCTCAGAAACGGATGCTGCCTCCACGAAACATCCGGGGGCCTTAGCCAGCGAACTGTTCAATGCCGTCAAGAAACTACGCTCCGACGGGATCCAGAACCCCGATCTCCAGATACCTGAACCCTTGCTGACGACGCTGGGACTCACCCCGGATTCCCCCTTCGCCAGGCATCTGGTCTCCAAGGCACTGTTGTCGTGCGCCGCACACCTGGAGGAGAACACCCGGAGCGCGTTCCTGTTCGCCGCCGGGTTCTGCAGAAACATCACCGGCTCCCCCGGGGAGCGGGTGAATCACTCCGCCACCGCTTTGAACATAGGGCGCCGCACCCTGTACCGCCACATCGAGAAAGCCGCCCACGAGATCACCCACCTGTTGCTCGCCGGCGACCACGCCCCCGCGCTGGAGAACATCGACTTCATCACGACGAGCACCCACTGCCGGCTGGATCTTCGCGACGACTCGCCCGCCATCCTGCTGAATCGCACGGTGATGGCCCTTCGCGACGGTATCAATGCCCTCTACGAGCACCTGTTCCTGCCACTGCTGCGCGATCCCGAGCTGAAGTACTACGCCCTCGAGGGATGCAAGCTGTCAGATGTTCGGGAAAACGGCGACTCATGGACCGTTCAGCTGCGGCTCCCCCACCGCCTAAATGTCGGGGAATCCCACACCTTCTCGGTGTCCGTGCGCCTGCCCAACCACGACTGCCTGGAGCCGGTCTTCGGGTTGGCCCCCGTCACATCCATGCACGCCGCAAGAATCGAACTGCACTTCGAGGCACGCCTCCCACGACTCGTCGAGCGCATCGCCCGCGCCTGGCCCGCCCAAATAATGTCCCCCACTCTTTCCGGTCAACCCGTCGAGGTGATGCACAACAAGGCCGTCGCCACCTTCAGGAACATGCAGCCCGGGTGGGGCTACGGGGTTCGTTGGGCCTGGTGAGTACCCTTCCCGCTCTCCGGAAAATCCCTGAGTACTCATACCGCCCCGGTAGGTAACCGCTGAGTACCCACCCATGATTCGCGACTAGGCGTTTTGGCCGAAAGTACGACAGGCAGTCCGCGGAACCCCCAGTCAGAGCGGGTTTGCGAAAGCAACTTCTCTGAGTAGGGATACTCAGCCGCCTGCAAGCCGGATACCCAGAAAAGTCAGGTAGCCCCCCTTATGAAAAACCCTTATTAACTTCCTCAGGATCGGTCACTCTGGTGTGGCAGGCATCAAGAAGGCCCCATCCCCCAGGGGCAAGGAGGACTCACATCGTGACCATCGCTCTCGACAACGCCACCCCTTGCGTCAAGTTCGCCTCACTCTTCCAGAATCCTCTTCTGGAGGACGAGACCAGCGTCGAGACCGCTGCCGACATCCGCACCCCGGCGGCTCTCGCCGCCCACGCCGCGAAGCTCTGCGGGGAGTGCCCTCTGCGCGCCCAGTGCCTCACCGACGCGGTGGTCTCCTACGACGTCGCGGGTTT
>JABCNW020000064.1 GCA_013333945.2 Propionibacterium sp. | reverse complement strand
GGGGGACACGTCCGGATCGTTCAGGGGCATGGTCCAACATACTTGCCGATCGGTTGTCGCGACACCTGGACCAGGGAGTTCGTCGGGCACGGTGAAAGAAGTCAGTACTCGTACTTGGATGGGAAAATCTTCATGAGAAAGTCCCAGACTTCCTGCGGCAGAATGATGTCTAGTACGAACACCACTGTCGTAATGATCACGAGTATCAGGAAGGTTTTCGCCCAATCGGGCATTTCTGATTCCCCTCCTGATTCTGCCCGCCGGGCGCTGTCTGCCATGACGGTGGCTGACCGGGTGGGGGCATGGTCGGGTAGCGCCCAGCTGCCGCGTCGTCATACTTGGGCGTCCCTCCAGTCGCAGATCGGGGTGGACTCACGTGGGCGTCGCCGGAAAGTTCCGACGCCACTGTAGAACCTCAGGAAGTCTTTGGAGCCTTCACTTCCTGTCCAGATCCTTCAAGATGGTGAGAATGTTCGGGGTGATCCGATCCGGGGCCTGGCCGCCGATCCTGTCGGCTGCGTGGTGGAACGCCGTCGCCCGCGACAGACCGCCGGCGCGCAGATGTCGGTAGACGGCGACGAGCTGTTTGCCGAGCACCACATCGGTGAGGTCGATGTCGGTGGCGGTGTGTTCCTCTCTCAGTTCCTCGAACGCTCCGTTGCTGATGAGCGGGATCGTCAGGTTCTCGTAAACCCATCGCGGCCCCAGGATGTGTGCTGAGGTGTCCGTGACGAACGCGATGTCCTTCCGGATTTCCTCCCGGGTGGGGGTGTGGCCGTCGGGAAGTGTGGCGCGTTCCTCGATGAGTCCGTCGATAGGCCAGCGTCCGGGGACGTGGGTGGTGCTGAAGGGGTATGACCGCATGATCCGGAACAATCTGGTCAGCCACTCTCCGCGGAGACCGCCGATGGCTTCGAAGTGCGCCATCACGCGGCCCGCGGCGCCGTCGCTGCGGGTGGGTTTGGCTTGGGCGCCGATCTGGACCCGTTCGGCGCGTTTCTGTTCCGAGAGTTGGCTCCTGGCCACTCGGGTCAGGTAGGCGGGGAGGTTCTTGACGACGCGGTCTGGGTGACGTCTGTTGTCGCGGGCGAGCTGGTTCACCATGCGTTCGATGAGGTCGTGGTGGAGATCTAGGCATCCGGTTTCCTGGCAGGAGGGATGCAGTCCTGTTCCTTCGGGATCTTTGTGACCGTAGGGTGCCGTCCGGGTGGGGCAGCTCGCGAGGTGGTGGAACCGGGCTGATCGTTCGGCGCGGGCGATGTGCCAGGCCGCCTCGGCCACGGGGGCAATGTCGATGCCGCACCATCGTGCCTCCCTGGCTGTTCCGGCTGCGGCTTCCCCCGTCATGGCAAGCAGTTTTTCTCACCCTTGTGGCAGAAGGTGGGGACGGAACGAAATTGACACAGAAATGGCACAGGCGATGCCACGCCGGGATGCCGGATACCGCATCCCGGTGTAGCCGGTGGCTGTCCGTCATGATGATCTGAAAGGAGGGAACTCGGTGGAATCATCACGAGACCGACTGCGCGGACCCCTCCGTCGGGCATGGAGGATGCGGTGGGGTACCAGGAGTTGAGAGTGGGCGCGTGATGCGAACCGAACGGTCGTCGATCCGTCACATCGGCCTGGGAACGGTGCTGATTGGACGCGAACCTGTCGCGCCCGCCGGCGCGGTCGTGATCAACCTGCCCGGTACCGTGTTGGATGTCGATCCAGCGCGTCCTGATCTCGTGCCGTCGTGTCTGGTGGGGGACGTCGACCTGGCCGTCTCTGGGGTGAAACAGATTTTCGGAAGGGCGGTCGCCAAGGGACTGCTGGACGTGGTCTCCGGGGAGGGGGCCGAGTCCGGGATCTACCAGGTGCGCGGGGGCGAGGTGCTGGGGTTGCTGCGCGGGTTGGCGGAGATCCGCTGGTGCCGCGACAGCTCTGACCTGCTGCTCGATTCCCTGCTGCTGGAGCTGGAGGAACTGACCCTCCTGAGTCGCCTTTCCGGTCGGATCGAGGTGGACCGGGAGTGGCGGAAACCGCTGCTGGCCCTGCTTGGTTGCCTGACGCAGATCCCGGGGAGGCTGTTGCGCATCCAGGGGCATCCGGTGGCGATGAATCTGCTGCTGGAAGCCTCCGATGTTCTGGCGGGACCGGCAATCCCGGATCCCGCGCCTGTGGGCCGCCCGGAGGCGCTCCGGTACGCGCTGGCCGCGGGTGGGGTCGAACCCGAGGACGAGGAGAGCGAGGACATCGAACCCTGCCCGCCGCCGGGGTCCTGTGGGGAGCGTGCCTCGGAGGATGCGCGGTGCCTGACCGCCCAGGGGGTGTTCGACCTGCGGCTGTACGTCATCACCGCCGACCGGGGGCTCTTGGAGACGGGGCTTTCCGCGCTGGAGGCTGCGACGGAGACCTGGCGGGCCGGCGGGGCCCGGGCGGAGGCCGCGGCGGTACGGGACCTGCTCGAGCTGGTCCGGGAGCCCGATTTTCCCGCGAACTGGCCCGTGCACCCCAGTGTCGCGGAACAGGTGCATGCGTGTCCTGGTGCGGAACCGGGGAGAAGGTTGTCGGTTCGCTGGCTGTGATGTCGGTGTGCTGGCCTTGTTCATGTGTGCCTGAGCTGTGAGGCCATCACGCGTCACCAAGGCCATGCGCGTAGGGTCACGCGGTGCCGTTTTCGTCGGCTACCCCGTGGATGATCTCGATGCCCTCGGAGGCCAGGAATGACCCCATGGTGTTGATGATGTTCTCGTCCAGCGATTTTTGTTCCGGTGTGAGTTCGTCCCACGGTGTGTTGAAGTAGTGGCCCTCGCGACCGTTGCGGCGCTGGAAGTGGCTCCATCGACGATGTTCGGCGACGCTGAGGACGTGATTCTGCTCGTCGGGCAGCTTCGGTGGGGTGGCTGGGGTTGTGCTGCGACGCCAGTCGAGGCCGATGGAGGCCAGCTTCACCGGGTAGTCCAGCACCACCGCCCGGTTGCTGCTCTTGTCGAATGCGGAGAGCTCTTTCCACGGGGTTTCCACTAGTCGTGATCCTGTCGGGTTGCCCTCCGCCAATGCCTGCTGCCGGTAGCTTTCGTGCACCCGTTCCGCCAGGCGTTCGATGCTCTCGGAATCCAGCAGCGGCGGGGTATCGCTGGTGACCGTCCAGCCGGAACGCTGCATCATCTCCGGCAGGCGGGAGGCCAGGTCGAGGGCCCACTGCTGCAGGTCGGTGTCGTCGGCGTCGCTGAACAGCTCCTTGTTGGTGAGGAGGGCCAGCAATGTGAGTTGCATGAAGCGCAGCTGCGACGGTCCCGCCAGCGGAGCAGGCTCCAGGGGGATCCCGGTTTCCGCTTTCATGCCGCCCGCCTCCAACACTTCGCGGGCCGCCTTCGCGTCGTCCCGGGTGAGCAGGTCGACGCCTAGGTCCAGTCGGTGCTGATCGGGCGTGACATCGACGATGTCGCCGCTGTTCTTGTCCCGCACGATGTCCGTGCTGAACAGGCTTGGGGAGTCCGGCGGCCAGCTCTCGGCGTCGCGACGAAGCTCGGCGCGGAGCAGGTCGGCCTCGTTGCGTTTCAAGACTTGTGGGTCGGCCAGCAGCGTGTCCCGGGAGATCAGCTGCACCCGGTCGGTGACGTCCTTGAACAGGTCCTTCCAGTGGGTGCTCTGGTCCACGATCAGGCCGATGTGGGTGGCGGGGTCCTCCAGCAGCTCCCTGGCGATGGTCACCGCTTTGCTGGATTCCGTCAGCGCCAGATAGACCCGGATGCCGCCGACCGTTCCCCTGCCCTTCTCCGGTGGCACCCAGGTGTCGCGGAACTCGGTGACCCTCGCCTCGACGCACGCGGGAAGCAGGGCCATCTGCTCCACCTGCACGGCGCCGCCGAATTTCTGGACCAGGTCGCCGGCCCAGCCGGTTCGTTCGCTCAGGCAGAGGATGCGGGGCCGCCAGCCGTCGTGCTGCCAGCCGAGGATGATGCGACGCGTCAGCTCGGCTGCCAGGGGGCCGTCGCCTACGACCACGGGGTCGGGGACGGCGGCGTCGCTGGGGAAGGGCGGGCACAGTCGCAGGGTTTCCAGCGCCAGCTGGGTCACGCGACACACCGTGCGGGCGGCGTCCGAGGAGCTGCGCGTCCACTGCCGGGCCAGGGCGGGGGAGTCGAACAGCGCCAGCGGTTGGGTCGTCGGGGCGGTTGAGGCGACGCGGCAGACCAGGTTCGCGGTCTCGTTGTCGTTGTCGCCGACTATCACCACGTCTTTGGCGCCGCGAAGCACCCGCGTCAGGTGGGGGTCGCTGAGATCCGGGAGAACCGAGACGCCCCTGCCCGCCAGCCAGGCCTGGTCGGAGGGGTCGAGGTCGCCGATCACCACGACCTTCTTTCCTGCCGTGTGGTAGGTGTCGTTGCCGGCCAGCGACGCCGCCTCTGGTCCGTTGCCGATCACGACGATGTGGTTCCTGCGCAGTCTGGCATGGAGGAGCTGTTTCTGCTGTGTGAAAACGGCCAGGAGGACTTCCGCCACCGCGTAGAACGCGACGAACAGGGCCAGCCAGCGTGCCACGTTCAGGGCCGGCGGGGGGTTTTTCTCCGACATGTCCAGGACGAACAGCTGGATCGCGCGGTAGAGGGCGTCGCACCACTGGAGAGCAGGGTCGGCCTCCAGCCAGCCGCACGTGCCAAATAGCAGTACCAAGACGACCAGCGTCCCGAGCAGGCACCACCGACCCGAGCCCCAGTCCCAGCCCTTGTGATTTTCCATAGCCACATCAACCTCCAGGAATCGACCTCACGATTCCTTGACGGACAGGACCCGGTCAGAACCGAATCGAGGTGGCGTAGGGTCGAGGTATGGACGCCACCGCCCGGTTTCGCCGTTCGGGTCGGGTCAGGCTGGTCCGGGTGGCCGAACGGGCCGAGACCTGGACCTCCGACTCCGGCAGCCCCATGAGCGTTGAACCCGGTGACATGATCGTCAGCTCCGGGGAACGCACCTGGAGCATCACACCCGAATCCTTCGCCGCCACCTACGCGCAGGTCGAGGGGGATGTGTACGAACGCACCGGCGAGGTGTGGGCGCGACCCGCAAAGCCGGGGGAGCTGGTGGCGACCCAGGAGGGCGAGGACGTCGCGGGGGAGGGCCAGTGGCGGGTCACCGACGATGACGGCAACTCGTGGTTCGTCCCAGAGGACGTTTTCACGGCGAACTACCGCCCCACCCCCAAAGCTGTTTGAGCCGACTCAACCGGCTTCCGGAGATATGTCGACACGAGCGTCGGGCGGGGCGGTCGCCAGTTCCATGTTGGCGGCGGCCAGGATGCGGGGCAGGTGGCGCATGATCGCGATGTCGTAGTGCTGGACATCCTTGATCTCGTTCCAGGGTTTGGCCCATGTGTGGTCCCCGCGACCGTTGCGGCGTTCGTGAATGGCCCAGCGACGGTGCTCCAGCCGACCGAGTTCCTCAAGCAGCGCCTCGTCCAGCGTCACCCCTCCTTCCGGTGTGGGGCGACGCCACGTCAGGCCCGCCGCGGCGTGGGTCACCGCGCTGCCCGTGATGGCCGCCCGGTTGCTGGCCTTGGTGAAATCGTCCAGGTTCTCCCACAGTTCCAGCGCCAGCGGCGAACCCGTCGCGTTGCCCGTCTCCTCGCTGATCCGCTGGTAGGCCAGGTGCACCTGCGGGGCCAGCAGTTCCACCAGCTCCGGGGTGAGCAGCGGGTCGTGGCCGGCGGGACGTCGGGGGGTGAAGCCGGCGCGGGCGGCCAGCACCGGCAGCCGCGACGCCAGCTCCAGAGCCGTCAACCAGGTGCCCGGAGTCTTGTCCCGGTCGAGCAACCCCAGGATTCGCGACGCCATCGCGGCCAGTTCCGGCGGGGCCAGCAGGACCGCCGACGGCTCCCTCACCCCGCCGGGGGCCAACTCCACCGACCCCGCCGCGAGCAGCTCCTCGCAGGCCCCGGTGATCCTCATCAGCTGCCCTCGCAGCTCCTCCGATTGGGCCTCCCAGGCCGCCCGACCGTCCGGGGAGTAGACGACGTCGGCGACAATCGGCCCCTCGGACCGGGTGGCCTCGGCGTCCGCGGCGCCCAGCCAGGCGACGTCGTCCAGAATCAACCGGGCCAGCTGCTGCATCGGGGAGAACCGCGGCTCCAGAGCCAGCACCGCCGACTCCTCCAGCGTGAACTGCGTCACCCCGGGAAGCTGCGGCCAACGGATCCCACCGGGGGTGATCATCGCGACCCGAGCCTCCCGCACCTCCCGGGCCACCGCGGCTGCGACGACAGGCGTCAGCATGTCGTCGTCGCAGGCGACGATCACCGCCGGCCCGGTCGGGGTGCCGCGCCTGGGGGGAGGAGCGTCCCAGCCGGCCAGCAGCTCGCCGATCCGCCGCAGCACCGGTTCCGGACGCAGCGACCCCTGCGACCACGAGACCCGCGCCGCCCCGCCCGCCCAGTCGGCCACGTCGCGGGCCCAGTTCTCGTCGCGACCTACGCAGTGCACGACCATCGGCTGGCCCGGTTCGGACCAGCCCGCCACCAGCTCCTCGGCGAGGGTGGCGTTCAGCGGTCCGTCGCCGACGATGATCGGCGGCGGGGCCACCCGGTCCGGGGTCGACGGCGCCACGGCAGTCAACACCAACCGCGCCAGCCGCCTCCCGTAGGCGGTGGCCCGCACCCGCGGATGCCCCTCCCACAGCGCCGCGACCGCGTCATCGCGGAAGACGACCTCGATCTCCGCGTCCCCCGGGGCGGTCAGCCGCTGAGTGAGCAGCCTCGCCGTGACGTCGTCGTGGACATCGGGGCCGATCCGTCGCGGTCCGGGCGTCACAGTGGCATTCTGAGGCATGGGACAAGTCTGGCATCCGCGTGGAAAGGTGTGACGTGGAGGAAGCGGGACGGCGCCACCGGGTGGTGCAGATCGTCGGTGACGGCGTGGACGGCGACTGGTTGACGTGGCGTTGGAACGACCCCTACCGACCGGTCGGGGTGCATCGTGTCGAAAGGCTCCGGGATGCGGTCAGGACGTTTCGTGCCGCCCTGCCCCGGGAACCGGACTCGGACAGGAAGAAGAACCGTGACAGCCCGCGGCGGCTCGCGACCTCCAGAACCGTGAGCCGGCAGGAAGTCCTGGAGAAGCTGGGGCTGTACGGCCCCCTGACTCGCTACGACGATGAACGAAAGCTGATGCGGGATTTGTCGCGGGCGCTGCTGCCCGACGACCTGTGCCGCCAGCTGATCGAAGCGACCGCCGAGGGGGAACGCGTGGAGGTGCGGGTGGCCCCCAGCCCACCCGCTGCCGTCGTGCCGTGGGGACTGCTCGTGCTCGATGACGATGACATGCGGTTGCTGGATGTCGCAGACGTTTCCTGGATCGCTCCGATCCTGCCTCGTGACATCGACCCGGACGCGCCCGAGGTCACCCCCGCGACGGGTGGCCGGGCGCTGCACATCGTCGATCCGAGAACCAGCCGGGGAAGGGTGCTCTCGGAGAGGTTCGATCCCTGCGACTGCCACGGGCACGGTGCGGAACGCTTCTTTGCCCAGGGCAACGGCGTCGAGGAGCTCCGGGACGTCCTCGACGCCGGGGCCGGGAAGATCGCGCGACTGCTCATGATCGGGCACTGCGCCACAGGGGCGAGTGACGCCGCCGACACCGTTTTCCTCATGGGTGACGGCGAGGCGAACAAGCTGCGGGCCTCGCGGCTGGTGCGAGAGGCCGGGAGGTGGTCGATGCCTCCCAGGGTCGGGGTGGTGGCGTGCGCCTCGGGCACCGACCTGACCCAGCACGAACCCTTCGGGCTCGGCACCGCGCTGCTGATCAACGGCGCCGAGGTGGTGCACGCGACCCTGTGGCCGCTCCCCACCGACCACGCCATCAGGCTCGTGAACTCCAGGGCAGTGGGAGCTTTCGGATGGTTGGCGCAGGCCGTCGACCACGCCCAGTCCGACGCCGACCCGGTGGCATCGCTGTGTGACCTGCAGCGCAGAAAGCTCGCCGCCTGGCGAGAGAGGCCCGGCCTGGGATCCTCCCCGCTGCTGTGGGGTGCGCTGATCGCCATGACGGCACCCGCCGGACGTCGCTGCAGCCCCAGTTCCACCTGAATTTCGTAGCCCGCGGACTATCAGATTCCGGTTTGCGGATGAGTCATCCGGCTTCAGCGCATACTCTGGGGCTCATGGAACAGCAGGATCAGCAGCCGGCGACCGAGCCGGAGAAGAAACGCGGTCGCTCATCGAAACGCCCGAAGTCCCGCGCCCGAAAGATTGTGGCGAGGACCGGGTTGGCGATGCTCGTGTTGTTCCTCGTCGTGAGCCTGGTGTGGGTGGGCACCTTCCTGTACCTGTATGCGACGACGAAGCTACCGGACCCGAACAGCGACTTCACCACCAATACCACCTTCATTTATTACAACGACGGACAGGAGCAGCTCGGCTCCCTGGCCGTGCAGAACCGCATCACCCTCGAGTACGACAAGATGCCGCAGGTGATGAAGGACGCGGTGGTGGCGGCTGAGAACTCCACCTTCTTCACCGATCCGGGGTTCTCCCTGCCCGGCATGTTCCGTGGCCTGTGGACCATTGCCCGGGGCGGTGACGTGCAGGGCGGCTCCACCATCACCCAGCAGTACATCAAGATCCTTTACTTGAGTTCCGAACGCACCGCGGGCCGCAAGATCCGCGAGCTGATCCTGGCCATGAAGATGGGTCGGGAGGTGCCCAAGGAGAAGATCCTGGAGGGCTATCTCAACACCATCTACTTCGGTCGGGGCGCCTACGGCATCGAGGCTGCCGCCAAGTCGTACTTCCTCAAGTCGGCCTCCGAACTCAGCCTGTCCGAGGCCGCGACTCTCGCAGCCATCCTCAACAACCCAGCCGGCCTCAACCCGTCCGCCGGTGAGAAGAGCAGGGAACAGCTCCTGGGTCGCTACCAGTACGACCTCGATCAGATGCTGGCCAATGGCTACATCACCCAGGCTGATCACGACGCGGCCCATCCCGCCCTCCCCGAGTTTCCCGAGGTGCCCGTCTCCGACCGCTACGGTGGCCCCAAGGGATTCCTGGTGGCCCAGGTGGAGCAGGAATTGTCGAACCTCGGGTACAGCGACGCCGAGGTGCAAGGTGGCGGCCTCAAGGTGATCACCACCCTCGACAAGAACATGCAGGACGCCGCCGTTGCCACCGCGCAGAAGTACACGGAGGAGGCCGCGACCAAGGCGAAACCCAAGCAGGACGCGTCTCAACTGCACGTCGCGATCTCGTCGGTCGACACCGCCACCGGTGGTGTCCTGGCGATGTACGGCGGTCCTGACTACACGACGAACTCCCGCAACTGGTCGACGACGCCGCGTCCTGCCGCATCCACCTTCAAGTCGTTCGCGACCGTGGCGGGCCTGCGCAACGGCTACTCCCTTGACAGCACCCTCAAGGGCGACACGTTCACCCCGCGTGGTGAAGGCGTCCCGGTACGCAACGAGTTCAGTGAGCAGTACGGCGATGTGACGCTGCGCAAGGCAGTCGCCGAATCCATCAACACGGCCTTCGTGGACATGACGGAGTCCATGAACAACGGCCCGCCGCCGTCATCAAGGCCGCCAACGATGCGGGTGCCCCGACCGGGGCGGGATGGGACGCCAACACCCGCATCGCCCTGGGCGCCGCCGAGGTGAGCCCGCTCAACATGGCAAACGCCTACGCCAGCCTCGCGGATTCCGGGAAACGCAAGGAGACCCACTTCGTGGCGAAGGTGCTGGACCGCAACGGCAACACCGTCTATGAGGCGAAGAACGAGGCCACCCAGGCCATCGAGGAGAACGTGGCCGCCAATGTCACGGACGCGCTGACCTCCGTGGTCGAGGAGGGCACCGGAGCGAAGGCGTCGCAGCTGAACCGCCCCGTCGCGGGCAAGACTGGAACCAACGGTGTCGATGACACCATCACCTCCGCATGGTTCGTCGGCTACACCCGGCAGATCTCCACGGCGGTCATGTACGTCGCCGGTGACTCCGGGAATGAGAACCTCGATGCCTACAAGAAACCCGGGGACAAGACCTTCTTCGGTTCCGGCTACCCATTGACGACATGGGTGGAGTACATGCAGACCGCCACCAAGGGGCAGGAGGTCAAGCAGTTCGACAAGGCCAAACCGATCCAGGGGAAGTCGATCGCTCCGTCGGAGAGTCCCAGCCCGAGCGTCCAACCCAGCCAGAGCCAGAGCGCCCACCCCAGCCCGAGCGGCCAACCCACTGAGGAATCGTCGGCTGAGGGCAGGCGGCCCACCTCCGAGCCCACCGATTCGGATCGGGTCACGCCCTCCACGCAGCCGACCCGCGGCAGGTCGTCGCAGTGGCCCACCAAGCAGCCGACCAACGACGGCAGGGCCACGCAGCAACCAACAGGTGGTGGAAACAACCTGCCGACCAATCCCGGCGACGACGAGCGGGGCCCCGGTGGTGGCCGGCAGGAAGACCGGAACGGCCAGGGGGGCGACAACGGCCGGGGCTGGGAGGAGGACTGACGTCCTCGGGTCCCTGGTCCTTAGCCGCTGTCGTGTCCATGGTGCCGGGGAGTAGGGCATGTGCTGGCTGCTCCGGCAGCTGTTCGCGCAGCCTCTAAGGTGTTCGCATGAACAGTGCGCTGCTGGAGGGTCTCGGAGGGCCTGCCGGGCGTTACGCCCGGCGCTCAGGACCGTGGTTCGATCCGCTGCCGTGGTCGCTGTTGGTCGCGACGGTGCTTTTCGTGGCCTGTTCGTTGCGACAGATACCGTGCGTCCAGACCACCGAGGGTCTCCGGGTGAACGCGTTCATCACGCTCTGTTACTCGGATGTGCCGCTGGCGTGGACGAGCAGCGGGTTCGCGCTCGGTGCCCACCCTTTCGACGGCGGACAGATGAGTTATCCACCACTTCTCGGTTTGTTGCTGCTGGCCGCCATCGGTATCTCCGGTCTACTCGGGGCGCCCGTCGGCACGTCGCTGGAGGTCCAGGCCCAGCTCGACGGTGCACAGGTGTTCTACGCCGTCTGCATGGTGCTGCTGTTCGCGTGTTTCCTGCTGTGGGTGCTGTGCCAGACCTTCATGGGCCGCGACTCACAGGGTGGTCGGCGCCGTTCGTGGGACGGGATGTGGCTGGCGGCCTCGCCCGTTGTTCTGGCCTCCGGGTTGGTCTCGTGGGACCTTTTCGCGGTCTCGCTGACCGCCCTCGGGCTGTTGCTGTTCTCCACGGGACGACCGGTGTGGTCGGGGATTGTTCTCGGACTTGCGGTGTGTGCTGGTTTGGTGGCGATCGCGGTGGTGTTGGCCGTGACCTCGGCCTTTGCGTTGCGGGGTCGGGCCGGGCGGGCTGGGGCGTTTCTCGGGGCCGCGACGGCCACCGTCGCACTGCTGCACCTGCCGTTGCTGATCCTCAACTGGGAGGCCGTCGCTGGCTACTACCAGGGTGAGGCGACAAAGAACCTGTCCTACGGGTCGCTGTTCTACCTCGGAAAACTGTTCGGCTGGGAGGTGCGGGCTGCGGGATCGCAGGGGTTGATGATGACCGCGTTGCTGCTGCTGATCGTGGTGGCCTGGCTGTACCTGCGGGGCCATCGGCCACGTGTCGGCACCCTGGTGGTGCTGTTCGTGTTCCCGACGGTGCTGTTCGGCGCTACCTACGCTCCCCAGACCGCGCTGTGGCTGCTCCTCGCGCTGCTGGTGGGGCGTCCCGGTCGCCCGGAGTGGGTGGCGTTCACCATCACCCAGGTGATCTACTGGGCCGCGATCTGGGGGCATCTGGCCGGGCACCTCAGCTCGAACCCGAACATCTACTTCGCCGCCATCATCCTGCGAATCGTCGTGGAGGTCTGGATCTTCGTCTCCTGCCTGCGCGACGCCGCCGACCCGGGCCACGACCCGCTGCGCACCCCCCAGGTCGCCGACCCGATCGGCGGTGTGCTGAACGAGGCCGCAAACTCATGTGCACGGTTGCGCAGCACTCAACCCGGGAATCGAGCCGAAACGGGTCAGTTTCCGGCTTGAGTGCTGCGTAACCGTGCGATCGGCGGTGGTGCCCGTCAGTTCCAGACGAGTGTGTCGCAGGTGGTGGTGGTCTGGCGGGTGGTGACGGGGATCTCGTCGCCGACCTTGACCCCGGCGCTCGAGCCCCCGACGAACACCATGGAGGCGTGCATGTGTGGGGGTTCCGCGAAGGGGCGTTTGCGACCCGCGATGCTGAACGGTGACCGCGAGATCCCGGCGGCGTCCAGGACACCCTGTGCCAGGCTCACGCCCCGCTGCCGCAGCGACCGGGCCGGCGACGGCGCCGACAAGGCGATGCCGTGGGAGGTGCCGCCGCTGACGATCACCAGCCAGCCGTCCCGGGGGGCCCGCGACTGGTTGTAGCCGTAGCGGGTACCGCGGGTGACGCGGTGCACGTCGAGGACGGTGGCGGTGGTTTTCAGGGCCTGCGGGGCCCCCAGCCACAGCTGGGTTCCCATCCGCATCCGGGTCTGCACGCCCAGCTGGGTGCGGAGCCTGCGGTAGTCGTTTGCTCCCAGATGTGAAACCCACACCGCGCCCCGCTGGTGGGCCATGGCCTCGGAGGCGAGGTGCTGGGCCTCCGAGAACTGTCCCTTCAACGGCAGGTGCATGGTCCAGCCCTCGAATCCCAACGTCCCGGCATCCACCGATGCGATCTCCTGCGATGTGATGCCGTGCCTGCGCATTGACGTCATGAGCTCTACCACCACCCGGGCGCCCGGATGTGCTGTGCGCAGCTCGTCGAGGTCGGTGAGGCGGGAGACGACGGTGATGACGCGGGGATCGTCGAGCAGGGCCGTGGCCGCGTCGTCGAAGGGTCGCCACGGGTTCAGGACGATCACGTCGTGCGACCATCCCGCCTCCCTGACCGTCGCGACCTCGTGGGCGGTGCCGACCGCCAGGCAGTCGTTGCTGAGGCGTTCGGCCTCGCGGGCCAGGACGTCCAGCCCGAGGCCGTAGCCGTTGCCCTTGGCGACGGGCACCAGCCCCGGGAACTCCTCGTGGACGTGTGTGAGGTGGTCACGCCAGGCGCGGGTGTCGATGGTCAGCGTGAGGGTCATGTCACCGCCGCTTCAGGTATTACTGGAAGGCGAAGTGGAGGAACGAGTTGATGGGTTTGTCCCATTCCCCGAGGTAGGCGACGGCTTCGCCTCCGGTGCCGGCCTTGAACTGGATGAGTCCCAGCTCCGGATCGTCGGCTGCCAGCCCTTCGGTGATGCCACGCAGGTCGTAGATGTCTGCTCCGGCGTCGCGGGCGTCGCGCATCATGCGCCACTGGATGGCGTTGGAGCCGCGGACTTCGCGTTTCGCGGTGGTGGAGGCGCCGTAGGAGTACCAGGCGTGGGTACCGACGCGGATGAAGGTGGTGGCCGCCACCAGGTCACCGTCGTGTTCGGCCAGGTAGACGCGCATCCGGTCAGGTTCCTCGGTGTTGAGGGCGTCCCACATGGTCTCGAAGTAGGACAGTCCGCGCCCGGTGAAGTGGGCGCGTTCGGCGGTTTCCAGGTAGATGTGGTGGAACCGGGCCAGGTCGGCGCGTTCCCCCCGGGTGACCGTCACCCCCAGTTTGTCGGCTTTCTTGATGTTGCGGCGCCACAGCTGGTTCATTCCCTTGAGCAGCTGTTCGTCGGTCAGGGGTGTTCCCTCGGCGTCGGTCAGGCGCAGCTGATAGTTGAACTTCGGCTGCCCGGCAGCGAAGCCGTGACCCTCCGCCTGGGGCTGCCAGCCGAGATGATCCAGGGTCCGCAGCACGCGGGTGCCGACCAGGGTGGTCTCGTCGGGGGTGGCCTGCGACAGGGCGGTGATCTCGGGGTCGGCGATGGCCGCCTTCACGGTGGGGGCCAGCCAGCGGTGGTGCACCACGGTCGGGCCGATCCGCACGGCGAACGCCTTGTTGCGGCGGGCGTGGGCGACGAGCGCCTCCAGGTGGGCGTCCACGTCGGGACGGTTCCAGTCGAGGACCGGACCCTCCGGCAGGTACGCCAGGTAGCGGGGCAGTTTCGGTAGCTGCCGATACAGGACGAGTCCCACTCCGGTGAGGGTGTCGCCGTCGAAGAAACCGACGGATTCGGAACGCCACTCCGGTTTCGCTTTCCCCCAGGCGGGAAGCTGTAGGAAACTCGCCTGTCCACGAGCGGCCACGAAGGCGAGGTGCTCGTCGGCGCTAATCGTCTTGACGGTGATGCTCACGACTACAACCTACCGGCTGTGGTGGTTCCGCTGGCGGGTTCCTTCAAGGACGTGTGAGTGATGAAGGTTGGGCCAGGCTGAGTCTCTGTCGTGTGTGGCCCGGCCCAACCGGTCCTCAGTCGGGCTCTCCTGTGACGGCCCGATACGTCTCCAGTATCACACGGATGACGGCCACAGTGGTGAGAAACACGAAAACCGCCAGGAATGGTGCCATGATCATGAGCAGCGTGTTCTGGCCGGTGAATCCGATGACGAGGATCGCGACCGCAAGGAGGGCCGCTGTGACGGTGCCGAGCAGGTGAATCGTCTTGAGGGCCGCGATGCTCGTGCGATGCGCGAAACCGAAGTCGAACAAGGTGGCGAAGACGTTGCTCGGGCGGGGCTGGTACTGCGGTGGCTGCTGCTGAAGCGGGGGTGCGGACTGGCCCATGGGTCCTCCCGGGGAGGGGGAGGGCGGCAGCCCGTGGGGGGAGTCGCTGGAGACCGTCTGTTGGCTCCAGGCGTCCGTGGCCTGTGGATCCCAGACGTTTCCGGTGGGCTGCGACTGCTCCCAGACGTTTCCCTGCTGGTCGCCGCCGTACGGGTCGTGGGGGTACTGCGGATTGCTCATGATGGTTCCTCTCCACGCGGACGCACTCGATCACCAACCACTCTTGCACATCCCCGGCCCTGAATGGGCGGAGGGTGAGGCGGGGTGTCGGGTCCCGGCCTCACCCGTGGCGGGCCTCAGACCCTGATGTCCTCGATCCCCTCGCCGATCCGCATGCCGTAGAAAGAGCGGTAGCAGAAGAAGGCGGAGACGAGCAGGAACACCGCGGCCAGGACGTGGGCCAGCACACCCAGGCCCTGGGCGGTGATCGCGGTGGCCAGTTCGACGGCCAGCAGCCCGAACAATGTCGAGAACTTGATCACCGGGTTGAGCGCCACCGAGGAGGTGTCCTTGTAGGGGTCACCGACGGTGTCGCCCACGACGGTGGCGTCGTGCAGCGGCGTGTTCTTCGCGTCGAGATCCACCTCGACGAGTTTCTTCGCGTTGTCCCAGGCTCCACCGGCGTTCGCCATGAAGATGGCCTGGTAGAGCCCGAATAGCGCCATCGCGACGAGGAACCCGATGAACAGGTACGGTTCGGCGAAGGCGAACGCCAAGGAGGCGAAGAACACACCCAGGAAGATGTTGAACATGCCCTTCTGGGCGTACTGGGTGCAGATCTCGACCACTTTGTTGGAGTCCTGGGCGGAGGCCTTCGTCTCGCCGTCGAGGCGCAGGTTCTGTTTGATGAACTCCACGGCCCGGTAGGCGCCCGTGGTGACGGCCTGCATGGAGGCGCCCGTGAACCAGTAGATCACCGCGCCACCCAGCAGCAGGCCCAGTAGGAACGGGGCGTGCAGCAGCGACAGGTTCTCCAGGCTCTCGGTGAGCTTGTTGGTCAGGCCCATCATGATGGAGAAGATCATGGTGGTGGCCCCCACCACGGCGGTGCCGATCAGCACCGGTTTCGCCGTCGCCTTGAAGGTGTTGCCCGCGCCGTCGTTGGCTTCCAGGAAGTGCTTGGCGCGTTCGAAATCGGGCCGGATGCCGTGGTCGCGTTCCAGCTCCTCCTCGATGCCGGGGATCTCCTCGATGGTGGACAGCTCGAACACCGACTGGGCGTTGTCGGTAACGGGACCGTAGGAGTCGACGGCGATCGTCACGGGCCCCATGCTCAGGAAACCGAACGCGACCAGCCCGAACGCGAACACCGCGGGGGCGATCATGATCTGGCCCAGCCCCATCGTGGAGATGATGAAGCTCACCCCCATCAACCCGGTGATCGCCAGCCCGATCCAGTAGCCGGAGAAGTTGCCCGCCACCAGGCCGGAGAGGATGTTCAGCGACGCCCCGCCCTGGTTGGAGGAGACCACGACCTCGCGGGTGTGGCGGGCGTTGGTGGAGGTGAACACCTTCACCAGCTCCGGGATGAGCGCCCCGGCCAGGGTGCCGCAGCTGACGATCAGCGACAGCTTCCACCACATCCCGTCGGGCAGGTCGCCGATCAGTGCCGCGGAGGTGCCGAAGGTGCACGCGATGCACAGCACCGAGGTCAGCCACACCAGCGACGTCAGGGGCGTCTCGAAGTCCATTTCGGCGGCGTCGCGGTAGCAGGCGCGGGTGATGGCGGCATTGATGAAGTACGAGATCCCGGAGGCCACCACCATCACGGCGCGGATCACGAAGATCCACACCAGCAGCTGCACCTGCACCGTCGGGTCCTTGATGCCGAGGAGGATGAAGGTGATCAGCGCCACACCGGTCACGCCGTAGGTCTCGAAGCCGTCCGCCGAGGGGCCGACGGAGTCGCCGGCGTTGTCACCTGTGCAGTCGGCGATCACGCCGGGGTTGCGGGCGTCGTCCTCCTTGATGTGGAAGACGATCTTCATCAGGTCGGCGCCGATGTCGGCGATCTTGGTGAAGATCCCGCCGGCGATGCGCAGCGCCGACGCGCCCAGCGATTCACCGATCGCGAAGCCGATGAAACACGAACCCGCGATCTCGCCGGGCAGGAACACCATGATGACCAGCATCATCGCCAGTTCGACAGAGATCAGCACCATGCCGATGCTCATCCCGGAGCGCAGCGGGATGTCGTGGCAGGGATAGGGACGCCCGGACATCGCGGCGTGCGCGGTGCGGGAGTTGGCCAGGGTGTTGACGCGAATGCCGTACCAGGCCACCGCGTAGCTGCCGCCCATGCCGATCAGCGAGAACAGGATCACCACGGCCGTCCTGCCCACCCCGAAGTCAACGAGGAACAGGTAGTAGACGACGATGATGGCGGCGATGAAGGCCCACAGCAGCAGCAGGAACCGGCCTTGCTGTTTCAGATAGGTCTTGCAGGTGGTGTAGATCAGCTCGGAGACATCCCGCATCGCCGTGTGCACGGGCATGCGGTTCAGCTGCGAGTAGGTGATGATCCCGAACCCCAGGCCGAGGGCGCACACGACCAGCCCGAGGCCGAGCAGCGCGTTGCCTGGCAGGCCGAGGAAGGAGACGGATCCGAGGTCGGGTAGTCGGAGGTTCGCCTCCCCGCCCGTGTGGCTTCCCGGCTGGCCGCCACCGGACTCGCAGGAGGTGAGGCAGAGCACACCGACCGCGGCTCCGAGCAGTCCGATGCCCTTCGCGGGATTGTGCCGGGCGGACCATGAATCCGTCGCGGTGCGGAGGATCTTCTCGTCTGGTGCTGTCACCGCTTCTCGCGGTAGCTCAATCATGATGCTCCCTCGCGATCATTCGTGCACTGACCACGTTGCCAGTCTGTCCTGATTCACTGTACGCCCGTGGGTGTGGGGCGGGAGGGTGCGCGGGGAAATTTCGAGGGGTGAGAACAGCCGCGGCCCGACCGGCGGTTGGTCGTCGGTCGGGCCGCGTGCACGGGCCCTGGGTCCTGGGCTATCGCGTCGCCGTCAGGCGGCGGCGATCAGGTTTTCGAGGGTCGTTTCCCAGCGGGAACGAAGCGCCTCGAGGTCGGCGTCCTCGGGCAGGTTGCTGTGGACGAGCGTCAGTTCCGTGCCGTCGTCGACGGCACGCATCCTGAGGTCGACGAGAGTGGCTGGTGCCCCCTCAGCAGCGTGCCACGAGAACCGGATCTGTTCCTTCGGATGGAAGCTTCGGGTGATGCCGTAGGTGCCGTCCTCGGCCTTCCACGACTCTCCTTTGTTGCCGAGCTGCCCGCCTGTGCCAAGCAGTGCCTGCGCTCCGGCGGGAGCCATGAGGGCCCTCCAGACGGCCTCCAGCTGGGCGTGGGCCACCCGGGTGACCGCTACGCTTCTGGTTTCGCTTACTGCCTCCGTGGTCTCCATGATGATGCCTTTCATCTCTTCGGGCGTCGCCTGTGGCGTCCGGTGCATCAAGCCTAGTAGC
>JABCNW020000063.1 GCA_013333945.2 Propionibacterium sp. | reverse complement strand
CGTTGCGTTACATCGGGCTGGAGACGATCGTGAAGTGTTGTTCCCCCGAGGGGTGCTCAAGTTCATCGAGTACGGCGACGGCTAGGTCTGCAGCACTGATCATGGAAGTGCCATCGGGGTTTACGAGCAGGGTGTCGTTGCCGCGTCGATAAGCGCCGGTTCGGTGTCCACGTTCGAAGAGAGCTGGAGGGCTGACGTAGGTCCAGTTGTGGTTCGGGTGTTTGCGGCATGTCTTGAATTGCTGCAGGCTGGCGTTGGCAATGGGTACCCACTCTTGCGGAACGAATGCACGGTCGTCGATGACGAGTTTTGAGGGATCGTTGGGAGAGCGGAGCGGGGCCGATCCGCCCACGATGAGAACAGGGGTGCCTGTCGGCTTGGCCGCGTGCAGGACTGACTCGGTGAGAGTCACGATTTCCTTCTCTCGACCTGGGGGCATGCGCACGGTCAAGACTGCGGCGTCCGCCGTTATCAGGAGGTGCTCGACGTTCGAAGTGTCGGCGATATCGACCTGCACTGGTGTGAGCCGTTCGTGTTGCGTGGCGGGTCGTGGTGTTCGTGAGCCTGCAGTTATGTGGTGACCGCGGCGTAGCCCTTCGGTAACGATCTCGCTGCCGGCCATTCCGGTGGCGCCGAAGACTGTGATCTTCATGGTGTTTCCTTTCGTTGGGTGGGAGCGGGGAGTTGTCCGGCGACCAGCGCGGTGAGAGTGGTGATGAATCCGGTGACCTGTAGGAGGGTGAGTGTTTCGCCTGCGATGGCGGCGCCGAGCAGTGCAGCAATCAGGGGGGAGAGCAGCCCGAGTAGCGCGGTGGGCGTGACGGATAGGTGACGGATGCCGGCGAACCAGATCGTGTAGGTGAGCAGGGCGCCGATCAGGCCGAGCCAGGCGTAGCCGGCCCACGCGCTTGTACCGATGTGCTCGGGGATGCCGTCGAAGGCGAGGGCGGGAATCGCCAGCAGGAGGCCCGCTGCGGTGAGCTGCCAGCCGGCCAGGCCGACGGCGCTGACATATTTGGGGCGTCCCCACTTCTTGGTAAGGACGACGCCGGTGCCCATGGAAGCGGCTCCAGTCAGTCCGGCGATGACTCCGAGGGGATCGAGGGCAGCATCAGGGCCGAGCACGACCATACTCACGCCAGTCATGCCGGTGATGCCCCACCACAGGCGCCAACCGGAGAGTCGCTCGTGCAGGATGAAGACGGCGAGGAATGCAATCACGATGGGCTGGACCCCGCCCAATGTGGCGGCGACCCCGCCAGGTAGACGCTGGGCGGTGACAAACAGCAGGGGGAAGAACGCTGCCATGCTCAAGCCGCCGAGTACGAGACTCTTCCACCACCAGTGCCCGCGCGGGAGCTGGCGCGACAGCGCAAGCGCGACGAGCCCCGGTGGCAGGGTGCGCATGAACGCAGCGAAGACCGGGTGCCCTTCCGGCAGGAGGTGCGTGGTGACGATGTAGGTCGTTCCCCACACCATCGGCGCCACTGCGGTCAGGAGAATCCACCCTGCCTGCTGCCCGACGGACTGATTGCTTGCTGTCATGTCATCAAGCTTGTCGGCAGATCAGGCATGATTCCAATACATGCTTGTCATCGAAGCCATGTATGGGCATCATGAATGTGTGGAGTTGCAGCAGATGCGGTATGCGGTCGCCGTCGCGGAGGAGCGCAGCTTCACCAAAGCGGCTGAACGGTGCTTCGTGGTCCAGTCAGCGCTGAGCCATCAGATCAAGGCGCTCGAGCGAGAGCTTGGCGTGCAGCTCTTCGCGCGCACATCGCGTCGCGTCGAACTCACGGCCGCGGGGAAGGCCTTCGTAGCCGCTGCCCGGGAAGCACTGCAGGCCACCGAACGGGCCATGGTGGATGCCGCTGCCGCGGACGGTGAGGTGCGAGGCACCCTCACCATCGGCGTGATCCCCACGGTTACTGCGATCGATGTCCCGCGTGTACTGGCGGAGTTCCATGCCGCGCATCCGGCGGTGCGGGTGCGTCTTCGTGGCGGTGGCAGTGAGCAGTTCGTTAGCGACATTCGTGCGGGACAACTCGATGTTGCCTTCCTTGGGCTCGCCGAGTGCACGCCACCCGAAGGGCTTGCCTTCCGTGAACTCTCCCACGAGGCGCTCGCCGTGGCGCTACCGGCGAACCATCACTTGGCGCACAGGAAATGCGTCAAGCTCGAAGAACTCGCCGACGAGACATTTGTGGATTTCCCGAGCGGATCTGCCGGACGTGCCCAAGGGGATCTTGCCTTCGAATCTGCGGGCCTGCAACGTGATGTCGCCTTTGAGGCCATGACCACTGATCTCATCATCGGCCTCATCCGCAACGAGCTTGCGGTCGGCCTGCTCTCTGCTCATGTCGTTCCGCATGACTCGGGCGTGGTCGTGGTCCCGCTTGTCGATGGCCCCCGGAGGGTCGAATACCTGGCCTGGGACGAGTTCAATCCCAGCCCCGCGACCCGAGCGTTCATCGGGACCGTTGCGGATAGGCGGGGGTGACGGGCTGGGCTGCGGTGGTGTGGCCTTCGACGTTGGTCACTTCGCCGGACAGGGTAGACTTGCTACCCGACTGGGGTGTGCTTTCTGTCTGGCGACGAGGCGTGCGCATTCGCCCGCAGGGTGGTCGGGCTGGCGCGATAAGACCATCGCCATCGGCGTTGCGCGGGGCATTCTCCGATCGGCAATGACGCGACGGAATCCAGGCCGGGTCGACCATCACTGGCACAATTTCTCAGATTCTGGAATGGATTGACACCGGGTCACCGGGGACAATAGGTTGGAGACAGTCCATCGATCATCGGAGCAGCCATGCAGCACGCAGCGATCCTGACCAGCCGGGTCACACCTCGCCCTGCCCGCATGTGTTGTTGTCCCTGTTGATCCTTCTCAGCCCGGCTTCTTGAGTCCGGAGTCCGCCTGAACGCGGTCGGCTCGGCGTCCCTCCCCGGTGCCCGGGGTGGTTGAATCAATCCTCCTGAAACGGTTCGCCGTTCAGTTATTGCCTTCCAAGTCGCCGTCCATTTCCGGCGGTGTTCAATCCTGCCCAGAAATGAGTATTGCCATGCCCAAAAACCTTTCTCGCCGTGCCTTTGTCGGGGCCATTCCCACATGTGCCGTGTTGAGCGCTTGCAGCGCTCTTTCCCGCGCCGGCGCCTCCGGGAGCGGCTCCGCCGATCAGGGCGGACCCATCGTCTTCGGGGTCTCGGGACCGAGAACCGGGGCCAGCGCCGAGTACGGCCAGTACTGGCAGGAGGGCTTCGACCTGGCCCTCGAAGAACTGAACGCCGCCGGGGGAGTGGACGGTCGCACGGTGGAACTGAAATGGGAGGACTCCCAGTCCGACCCGAAACAATCGGTGCCGATCGCGCAGAAATTCGTCGCAGACGCCACCGTCATTGCGGAGCTGGGAGACTTCTCTTCCGGAGCCTCGATGGCGGCTTCGGCCACCTACCAGCAGGCGGGGCTCGTGCAGTTCGGCTTCACCAACTCCAACCCCGACTTCACCAAGGGCGGCGACCACATGTGGTCCACCTCCCTGACCCAGGAGTTCTACCAGACCCGCGCCGCCCAGTGGATCGCGGGCAGCTACCAGAGGATCTCCGTGGTCTACCTCGAGAGCGACTGGGGCAAGAACTCCTTCGACATCTTCAAGGCGGCCGCGGCGGAGGCCGGACTGGAGATCGCATACGAGTCACCCATTCAACCCGATTCCGAGGACTACCGGCCCGTCCTGATCAAGGCCCGCGACGCTGGACCACAGGCCGTCGTCCACCTCGGCTACGGACCCGACGGCGCGCGCATCGTGCGGCAGCTGCGGGAGATCGGGTTCACTGGCCAGTTTTTCGGCGGCCAGAACACCCCGCAGTTCCTGGAGGCCGCAGGATCCTCGGCAGAGGGAACGATCATCATCGAGAACTTCCTGATTGGCAATGACTCACCGGCGGTGGTCGACTTCAACAAACGGTTCAAGGACAGGTTCGGACACGAGCCCAGTACCTTCTCCGCCTACGCCTACGACGCCCTCAATGTGTTGGTCGAGGCGGTCCGTCGCGGCGGTGCGAGCCGGGAGGGGATTTTCAAGGCCCTCTCCGATGGTGGCAGGTGGAAGACCGTGCAGTTCGGGGAGTTCGAGTTCTCCGCGGATCGTCGCCCCGGTGACGTCACGCTCCTGCCCGTCACCGTCAAGAATGGAGTCTACGTGCCGGCGGAGGCCTCATGATCGACACGATCGTCTCGGGGCTCGTCCACGGCAACGTCTACGCGCTAGTCGCTGTCGGCATTTCCCTGATCTTCGGCGTCACGGGTGTGGTCAACTTCGCCCAGGGGTCCATCGTCGGCTTCGGTGCGATGCTCGGCTGGTGGTTTATTGGCGTGTGTGGGTGGCCGTGGTGGCTGGCGCTGCTAGCCGTGGCAGCTTCCAGTGCCCTGATCGGTTGGATCATCAACCTCACGACGGTGCGCCCGCTGATTAAGGCGCCCCCGATCGCCGCGCTGCTCACCACCTTCGCGGCCTCCATGGTGCTCGACAACCTGAGCCAGATCCTGTTCGGGGCAGATACCCGCGAATACCCGGCACCGTTGCCGACCGACGACCTGCCCGTCGGCGGGGTCAGGCTCGGCACATCCGATGCCGTCGCCATCGGTTTCACCATTGCTGCAATGCTCGGCCTGTGGGCATGGCTGCGGTTCGGGCGTGACGGTCTGGCCGTGCGAGCCACCGCGGCGGACCCGGATGCCGCCCGCCAGATGGGGATTCCCGTGACGAGGGTCCAGAACCTGTCCTTCCTGCTGGCCTCCTGCCTCGGCGGGGTGGGAGGAATCTTCTTCGGCATGTATGCCGGCGTCATCTCGCCTTATTCGGCCTCCTTCACCGGAACCGTCGGGTTCATCGCTGCCGCGGTCGGCGGCTTGGGATCCATCGTCGGCGCCGTGGCCGGTGGCTTCGTGATCGGCCTGCTGGAGGCGCTCGGCATTTACCAGTTCGGTGGCAGCTTCCGGGACCTGTTCATCTTCGGCGCCTTCCTGCTGGTGCTGCTGCTGCGACCCCACGGGCTGTTCGGTTCCCGGCACGCCGTCTCATCCGAACCCATGACCGGCACCTTCCTCGGGGCTGGCCGCCCACCCAGGCTGGTGTGGTGGCACTGGGCGCTGCTTGCCCTGGTCGCAGGCCTGGCGGTGCCGCTGCTGGGCGGTCCGGTGCTCAGTTCCGTCGGCACCCAAGTGACGATCTACGCCATCATCGCAGTCCCCATGACACTGCTGGCTGGATCGACCGGGCAGGTCTCCCTGGGACAGGCCGCGCCCGTGGCCATCGGTGCCTACGCCTCGGCGCTGCTGGTGATGCGCCTGAACCTGCCCTTCCTGGTGGCCCTGCTGCTGGCTGGGGTGATCGCGGCGGTGCTGGCCACTCTGGTGACCCTGCCGATCTGGAGACTCGGCGGTCACTACGTGTCCATGGCGACCCTGGCCCTCGGCTACATCGTGCTGTCGGTGATCCGAGGCTGGGATGCGCTCACCAAGGGCGCCTACGGGCTCTCCGGCATCCCTGCCCCGGAGATCCTCGGGTTGCGGCTGCTGGTTGCCGAGGACCACTACCAGCTCGACCTGGTGGTGCTGGCGATCACCTTGTTCGTGGTGTTCAGGATCCGCTCCTCGCACCTGGGCAATGTGCTGGCGGCCGTCGGCTCCGACGAGATCGCGTCGCGTTCCCTGGGGCTGCGTACCCGCGGCTACAAGGCGCTCGCCTACGCGCTGGCCGCTTTCTTCGCCGGGATGGCGGGGGCGTTGCTGGCGCACCAGTACAACTACCTCGATCCAACGGTGTTCACCGTCCAGATGTCCGTGCTGGTGCTGACGATCGTCGTGCTGGGCGGGATCAACTCCCCCTTCGGGGCGGTGCTTGGTTCCCTGGCCCTGGTCGGGTTGCCCGAGGCGCTGCGCCTTGCCCCCGACGTGCGCATCCTGCTGTACGGGATCGTCGTGATCGCGATCATCCGTTTCCTGCCCCAGGGCCTGTGGACGAGGAGAGCATGATGACCACACCAACCACGCCCGTGCTGAAGGCAACCGGTCTGCACCGCCACTTCGAAGGTGTGCACGCCGTCGCCGGTGTCGACCTGGAGGTGGCTCCGGGACAGACAGTGGCGATCATCGGCCCCAACGGCTCTGGCAAGACCACCACCCTCAACCTGGTGACAGGGGTGCTGCGGCCGAACTCCGGGAAGATCGCGATTCGCGGCCACGTGGTGGCGGCCCGCCATCCTGAGCAGGTCGCGACGGCCGGGGTGCTGCGAACCTTCCAGAACGGCCGCGTCTTCGGGAACCTGACCGTCGCGGAGAACATCTCCGTTGGACTGCACCGCGAACTGAGGGCCCACCGTCCCCTGAAACGCCTGACGGAGATCCCCGTCCTGCGGTGGTTCCTGGGCTGGGTGCCGCTGCTCGGAGAGGTGCTGGCGGCACTGCTGCCCCTGCCCGGTGTGGGGAAGGAACGCGAAGCGATCAGACGGCGAGTAGCGACCGAAATCGATAGGTTCCCGGAACGCCTCGGCAACCGCGCCGAGGATCTCGCATACACCCTCAGCTACGCGAACCGGCGACGCACCGAAATCGCCCGCTCCCTCGCGGGAGAACCAACCCTGCTGGTCCTCGACGAACCGACCGCAGGAATGAACCAGTCGGAGACCGCCGAGATGCTGGAACAACTCCTCCGTCTGAAGGCTGCGGGGCAGTCGATCCTGCTGGTGGAACACAAACTCGACCTTGTCATGACACTGTCCGACCACGTGCTGGTGATGGACGATGGCCACGTGATCGCCTCGGGATCACCCGAACAGGTCAGGAACGATCCAGCCGTCATCGAGGCCTACCTCGGCAGGTCGGAGGACGCCCGTCGCCGCGCCCGCGAGGAACGGGCCCGGAAGGACCGGGAAGGAGAGGACGATGACTGAGACGCTTCTGGAACTGCAGGCAGTGGAGGTCAGTTACGGGCAGGCCAGGGCCCTGAACGGCGTGAACTTGACGGTTCCGGAGGGACGGATCGTCTCGCTGCTCGGCGGCAACGCATCGGGCAAGTCCACCACCATGAAGACCATCCTGGGGCTCGTGCGCCCCGACGCGGGAAGGGTGCTGCTGGACGGCAAGGACATCACCACCTGGCCGACCTCGCGGAGGGTGGCCTCGGGCATCGCGTCGGTGCCGGAGGCGCGCCGCATCTTCGCGCCCATGACCGTGGAGGAGAACCTCCTCATGGGCGCCTACACGCGGCGCGACAGGACCGGCATCCGCGACGACCTGGCTGTCCAGTACGACCGTTTCCCCCGCCTGGGGCAGCGACGGCGCCAGGCAGCCGGGACCATGTCGGGTGGGGAACAGCAGATGCTCGCCTTCGCCCGGGCCCTCATGAGTCGCCCCCGACTGATCTGCATGGATGAGCCGACCATGGGGCTGTCGCCTCGTCTCGTTGACGAGGTACTCGAAACCATTGCCGCGTTGAACACCGACCTGGGGCTGGCCGTGCTCATGGTCGAACAGCAGGCGGAGCTGGCCCTCAGCATCGCCCACCACGGCTATGTGCTGGCCACCGGGAACCTCGTGCTTGAAGGACCGGCCGGCGACCTGTTGGACAACCCGCGCGTCCAGGAGGCCTACCTGGGGCGCACCACACGAAACGGAGACGACGATGACGACCAAACGTGACCGATTCCTGACCGCAGCCCGGGGCGGAACCACCGACCGACCCCCGGTTGGGGCCTGGGTTCACTACGGGTCGGCGAACTGGAGCCCGCAGCAGGTGGCCGAGGCCCACCTGAGGTTCTACCGCGACTACGACTGGGACTTCATCAAGGTCATGCACGACTACCGCATCGACCTGCCTGAAGGGCTCGAGGAGATCACCGACCCCGCGCAGCTCGACGATATCCTGGCCGATCCCGGAGTGTCGCTCGACAGCCATGCCAGGCAACACGAGGTGCTGGAGCTGATCAGCACCGCCGCCCCCGAGGCCGCCGTCATCGAGACGGTGTTCTCGCCCACCCAGGCCCTCGTCAGGGCCCTCGGCGGCAGCGTCATCGAGTACTTCAAGGTGGATCCGGCTCTCGCGCACCGCACCATCTCCCGGGTCGCTGACGCCCTGGCGCGCTACGCGGCCGGGCTGGACGGGTTCGGCGTTGACGCATTGTTCGTCGCCGTCAACGGGGCCAGCAGGGATGCTACCAGCTTCGGACTGACCCCCGAACAGTTCCGCGACTGGGTTGCCCCCTACGACATCCAGGTGCTAGCTGCCGCTCCGTCGCTTGTGCGGATCGCGCACCTGCACGGTGAGGAGGCTGATCCGGAGCTGATCGCCGACTACCCTGTCGAGGTACTGAGCTGGTCCGACAAAGCATCGGCACCAACCATCCCTGAGGCCGCGAGCCACTACGGTTGGGTACCGATGGTCGGGATCGACGAGCTCACCAGCCTCTACTGGACACCCAGTGAGGCTGTCGCGCACGTCATCCAGGCGCGCCGTGCCGCGGGCGACCGCCTGATCGTGGCACCCAACTGCACCCTTCACTCCGACATCAATCCCCTGACCCTCGTCGGTCTCAGGAGAGGTGTGGACGTGGCCCTCACCTACTGAACGAAAGGAACAGCAATGACCG
>JABCNW020000062.1 GCA_013333945.2 Propionibacterium sp. | reverse complement strand
TGCCGAACCATGGGAGTGGAGGAGTTCACCGAGTTTCCGCAACCGGTCACGTCATAGTCATCCCGCAGGTCATCGGTGAGGCGATAGTAGCCAGCGTGGTCGATGCCGCGCATGGAGAGCGTCGGGCCCTCGTGCCCACCCTCTGCAGTGTGGTTGTAGACGACGTCGAGGATCACCTCGATACCGGCATCGTGGAGGGCGGCCACCATGGCTTTGAATTCCGTCACTTGATTCCCGAGAGTGCCCCGAGTCGCGTAGTAGGCGTGTGGAGCGAAATAGCTGAGGGTGTTGTATCCCCAGTAATTGCTCAGTCCCTTGTGGGCGATGAAGGGCTCGGATGCGTAGTGGTGGATGGGCAGCAGCTCGATCGCTGTGATGCCGGTGTCCAGCAGGTAGGAGATCACTTCGGGGTAGGCCAGGGCCGCGTATGAGCCGCGTAGGTGTTCGGGCACCAGCGGGTGCATTTTTGTGAAACCGCGCACGTGCATCTCGTAGATGACCGACTCGGCCATCGGGCGCCTGCCCCCCGCCACAGGAGGGGGCGGGGGGGTGTCGGCGACGACGACGCTAAGAGGCACTGCTCCGATGGAGTCGGTGGCGTCGGGACGGAAATCGTCGTGGGCCAGGTGGTCATGGATTGGGCCCCGGTAGTCGATGCCGCCGGTCACGGCTCGGGCGTAGGGGTCGAGCAGCAGCCGGGCCGGGTTGAAGCGGCGACCGTGGCTCGGAGCCCAATCTCCGTGGACGCGGTAGCCGTATTCCTGCCCCTCACCGATACCAGGAACGAAGGCGTGCCAGATTCCTTGGCTGTCCGCTTTCATCTCCACGTTGCGTTGGTTCTTCATCAGGTCCACGAGCGACAGCTCCACTCGGGTGGCATGGGGGGCCCACAGGCCGAAGCTGACGCCGTCCTTCTCGACCTTCGCTCCCAGGCGGCTGGTGTCGAGCGGCTCAATGAACATGTTTCGCCTTCCGGCCCTCGGCGGGCATCTGCCCCGAGGGCCGAACCATTTTGCCATAAGTCATCTGATCTCGCAGATAAATCCGCTCGATCAGTCATGATGGATGGTTGAGAGAAGGAGAGTGAAACGGTGAGCACCTACCTGGATCACGCCGCCACTTCGCCGATGCGCTCCGAGGCGCAGGAGGTGTTGCTGAGGGAGCTCGGACGGCTCGGCAATCCCTCGTCCCAGCATCGCGCGGGACAGCGGGCCAGACGCCGCCTCGAGGATGCGAGGGAGGAACTGGCGGTAGCGCTCGGTGCCCACCCCGGGGAGGTGATCTTCACATCGGGTGGATCAGAGGCCGATTCGATCGCCATTCTGGGCTCTTTGGCAGCCCGGCCTGAAAGACCACGGAGTCTGATATCGGCGGTCGAGCACCCAGCTGTGCAGGAGGCCCGTGGCATGGGAGCCGAGGTGCTCGCAGTGAGCCCTCGCGGACTTGTTGAGGACACCGCATGGGAGACCGCGGATGAACAAGTGGCCGTGATCTCGGTGGTGAGGGTGAACAACGAAACCGGGGTGATTCATCCCCTCGACGGGTTGATCGCCGCCAGCTCACGGACGGGCGCATGGGGTCACAGCGACGCGGTGCAGGCCCTCGGGCACGTACCCCTGGACTTCCATGTCACGGGCCTGGACCTGATGAGTGTCTCAGCCCACAAGATCGGTGGTCCTGTTGGGATCGGGGCTCTTGCTGTGAAGCGTGGCGTCACTCCAGCGCCGATCGGACTCGGTGGTGGGCAGGAGGGCCGTATCCGCTCCGGCACGCTTCCGGTGGCCCTCGCTGCCTCTTTCGCCGCCGCCGCGACGGCGGCCGTGGTGGGTCTTGAGGCTGAGACCAGGCGGCTCGTCGGGCTCCGGGACGGGATCCGTGAGACCATCTTGGCCTGCGGGGGAAGCATCAATGGCACCAACTGCGCCCCGCATATCGTCAGCGCGACCTTTCCCGGAATAAGAGCCCAGGACCTATTGTTCCTTCTCGACGCTGAGGACATCCATGCCTCGGCGGGTTCCGCGTGCCGCGCAGGGGTCCACCGGCCCAGCGAGGTCATGCTGGCAATGGGATCCTCCGAGGATGAGGCCATGTCCACGGTTCGTTTCTCCCTCGGTCACACGAGCGGCCAGGGGGACGTCGATCGGCTTCGTGAGGTGCTGCCGGCTGCCGTGGAACGGGCCCGGGTGGCCAGCTAGAATTCTTCGACCGTGAATCCGGAGAAGGGAGGGGAGATGAAGGTACTGGCAGCCATGTCGGGCGGGGTTGACTCCGCCGTCGCTGCGGCGCGCCTCGTCGCCGCCGGGCACGACGTGACCGGGGTACACCTGGCTCTGAACCGTAACCCACAGCCTTATCGCGAAGGATCACGCGGCTGTTGCTCCCTGGAGGATGCCCACGACGCCAGGCGTGCCGCCGACCTGCTGGACATTCCCTTCTATGTGTGGGATTTCTCGGAGCAGTTCCAGAGGGATGTGGTCGACGATTTCGTAGCCGAGTACCGTGCGGGTCGCACTCCGAATCCGTGCCTCAGGTGCAACGAGAAGATCAAATTCGCAGCCGTACTGGAACGCGGTCTCGCGCTCGGTTTCGACGCCGTCGCGACGGGACATTACGCCAGGGTTGTGGACAACGGATCGGAACTTGAACTGCACCGCGCCGCCGACCCGGACAAGGACCAGTCCTACGTGCTCGGCGTGCTGAATCAGGACCAGCTGCGCCGCTCCCTGTTTCCACTCGCCGACACGCCGAAACCGCAGGTGCGGGCGGAGGCCTATTCGCTGGGCCTCAAGGTCGCGGACAAACCCGACTCCTACGACATCTGCTTCATCCCCGACGGTGACACCCAGGGCTACCTGAGGGCCCACCTTGGTGAGACCCAGGGGCCGATCGTGGACCGTTCCGGAACCGAGCTCGGACGGCACAGGGGGCACCACGGTTTCACCATTGGGCAGCGCAAAGGGCTCGACCTGCGCGTCCCCGCACCGGATGGCAATCCCCGCTACGTGTTGCGGATCGAACCGGTCGGTAATCGCGTGGTCGTCGGCCCTAGGGAATCACTGCTGGTCAGCCGCATCGAGGGTATTCGTCCCACCTGGACGCAGCACAGGGTGTCCGGAAGCTGGCGGGGACAGGTGCAGTACCGGGCCCACGGTGCCGCACTGCCCGCCACTATCACCACCACCGGGGACGACCAGGTGCGGGTGGAACTCGACGAACCAACCCGTGGGGTGGCGCCAGGACAGTCCATGGTTTTCTTCGATGTCACCCGGGTTATTGGTTCCGCGACGATCAGTGGGACCTCATGATGCGCGTCACCGCTGCCGGTTCCCTGCCCGGTGACGACTTTCGCGGGGCCTTGACGGCAATGGCCGAGGTCCTTCCGGAGGTGCTGCCCCTCCCAGAACTGCCCGCGCGGGGTGTGGGATCCGGGATGATCGGCAGGGCGCTAGGGATCATTGACGGTCTCGGTTTCGATATTCAACCCTCTGGGTGGCGCCTGACCGCCGCCTCCGGGAGTGATCATCGCAGGGCAAGGGCCCGGTGGCGTCACGACCTGGACGACGCGGAGGAACTGCTCCAGGGGTTCGAGGGTGTGCTGAAGATTGGGCTGGCCGGGCCGTGGACCCTCGCCGCCACGGTTGAACGTCCCCGGGGAGACTGGTTGCTGGCCGATCACGGAGCCCGCAGGGAACTGGCGCAGGCGCTCGCTGAGGGCTGGCTTCAGCTCCGGGAGGATCTGAGGCGCCGCATCCCGGGGGCGAGGCTGTTGCTGCAACTCGACGAACCTGCACTGACGGCAGTCGGTGAAGGCACCATTCCCACGGCCTCCGGTTTCAGCAGGCACCGTCGGGTCGAGGTGCCGGAACTAGCCGGTGCCCTGAAGCCTCTGTCGGAGGGCGCCTGGCTGCACTGCTGCGCCCCCTGGAAGTGGCTGCCGGTGGCGCAACGCGCGGGATTTGCGGCAGTGGCTGTCGACACCCGGCTGTTTCTGGAATCCGCGGGGATTGACGCTCTGGCGGAGTGGGCCCAGGCGGGACGAGGGCTGGCGCTGGGGATCGTCGACAGCGCGACCGGACGCGTTCAGGGCGTCGATGAACTGGTCCGAGAAACCTTGCGGGTGCTACGTCCCCTGGAACTTCCTGCTCCGAGCATTGACTCTGGAGTGCTGCTCACCACAGCCTGTGGCCTGGCCTCCTGGAAACTGGCAGAGGTGCCCGGTCAGCTGGCAGCGCTCCGGCGAGCAGCCACGCTCGTTGCTGAGGAACTGCAATAAACTTGCCGTCGTGCGCTTTTTCTCCGACCTCAACCTGAACGGCTCCACCCCGCTTAGCGCGCAACCCCGGGTCGGGGAGTGGGGACCGGTAATGGTGCCCTCCACTCGTTGGAAAAAATGGGCCCGGGTGCTCGTACCGCTGATCGCTGTCGGCTTGGCCGTCGGGGTTTTCTTCCTGGCTCGGACTTTCTACCTGATGCTCACTGGGGATGAGGCCGGGGCCTATTTCTCGTAGGTGACGGCCTTCAACACCTCCGGCCAGGTTCGGTCCAGCTGTCGCCCGCCCAAGGAGATCAACCCCAGGGCGGCCAGGAGACCCAGGACCGGCCCCACCGGCAGGAACAACCAGCCGAGTAGCGGGAAACGGTAGGAGGCGAAGGCCATCCCCGCCGCCGGCAACAGCAGGATCGCGGAGCCGATCATTTGGAGCACGCTCGCGAGGAAAGCCGCCCCCTGGCCTTTCGAGGTGCTGGCGAATGGATTGGTGCCCGGAGGGGGAGCGGTGCCGTTTAGGAAAGAACTGATCAAAAGACTCATCCCTTGGTTGGCGATCAAGGTTCCCAGGCCCAGCCCAAAGGCGAACGGAAAGACTCCCCATGCCCCCAGCAGCGGCGAAGCCAACACCATCGTCATCGCGAACGTGCCACCGTAGATCAGGGAGTTCGCCATGAGACGGCCCAGCCGGTCCTCGAAACCCCGGATCCCGGAGACCGCGTGCAGCCACAACGCCGAACCGTCCATGGGTGTGTCCTGCAGTGCGCTGATGCCTCCCATCCAGGTGGCCAGGGCAGCCACCAGCCACAGGAACTCGGGGATCAGCTTCTCGTCTCGGACCATGTTCATGAAAACCACGAAGAAGGGAGTGGCCATGATCACCAGCACCGAGGCGAACCGGCGAGGATCGCGTCGTAGATACCGCAGGTTCCGGGCTGCGATGGCCCCGGCGGGATTCGGGGGAAACAAACGATCAAGCCAAGGTGAGGACACGGTCGGAGCGCCACCTCCGGCGCTTGGCAGGGGGCTGGTCAGGGCCCGGTCCAGCTGCCGGGACCACAACCAGATCATCGCTGCGAGCAGCACCAGAGCCAAGGAGAGACGCAACGCAGCCACCACGGAGCGCCCGGCTGCCAGGTCGGCGGGTAGGGACCAGGCCCATCCCATCGGACTCCAACCGGCTGCATCGCCTACCAGCTCGATGGCTTCCCGGTTCAGGTCGAGATTGAACATTCCGCGGCTCAGTAGCGGCCCACCCCAGCTGATCGCTATCAGGCCGAGCAGGAGCACCACGTACAGGAGATCCCGGCTTCTGCGGGCGGCCAGCCAGCGCGACAGGGAGGTCACCAGTATCCGGCCAGCGAGCATTCCCGTCACCACTCCGAGGGCCGTGGAAGCGATCCCGGTGATTGTCAGAAGTGGATCGGTGGCCCAGCCAATCATGAAACCGCAGCAGACCAGGAGGGTGAAGACCCCCGGCAAGGTGAGCAGGTCCGAGACCAGCAGGGGAACCAGCAGATCGCGGGACCGGAGTGGAAACAACACCAGGCGCTGCGGGGACACGGAATCGTCCATGGCGAAGAACAACACCGACCCGAAGGTCCACACCAGCACCAGGACAGCGCCCGCCGTGAGCATCAAGGGGGAGCGCACATCGGGTAGGAACCTCAAGTAGGACAACCCCACGGTCAGGCCGACGAAAAGCGGCAGCAGCATCAAGACGAGCAGTATGTATCCGACCATCGCCCACGGGCTGCTCCTGAGAGCGGAGAGCTGGGAACGAAGCCTCACAGCGATGAGTGGCGCAACCATTGCAGCGTCTCCTCCCCGGCCATCCGTCCCTGACCGACCAGTTCCACGAATTTCTGCTGAAGAGTCCCGTCGCCCCGGACCTGGTCCACGGTTCCCGATACCAGGATGCGTCCAGCAGCCATGATTCCGACCCCGTCGCAGATGTTCTCCACCAACTCCATGACGTGACTGGAAAGCAACACCGTGCCGCCGCCATCCACGTAGTCACGCAGCAGATCGCGGATGACTTGACCAGACACCGGGTCCACGGCCTCGAGAGGTTCATCGAGGATCAACAACTTGGGGGCGTGGATCAGAGCGCTGGCCAGCGAGATTTTCTTGGTCATACCGGCCGAGTAGTCGGCGACCAGCTTGTCGGCGGCATCTGCCAGGTCCAGCACACCGAGCAACTCCCGCGAACGTTCCTCGACGACCTTGGGGGCGAGGTTGCGCAGCCGACCGTTGTAGCGGAGCAGTTCGACGCCGGTCAGGCGGTCGAACAGCAGCACCCCGTCGGGCAGCACCCCGATGTGTTTCTTGGCTGTCACCGGATCGGCCCAGACATCGTTGCCGAGAACCCGAGCTGTTCCGGAGTCGGGTCGGAGCAGGCCACAGATCATGGACATCGCAGTGGTTTTGCCCGCGCCGTTCGGACCAACCAGACCGAACAGATGCCCTTGGGGGATCTGGAGGCTCAAGTTGTCTACGGCAACCTTGGGGCCGAATCGTTTGAACAGGCCATCCGTAATCAGAGCTGGGTTCATGATCACAACTTTAGGGAATCGAGTGGTATCAGTGGGATGTTTGCGCTACGAGCAGGATTATCACCAGCTGCACCCGGTGCCGACGTCTGATCGACAAGGTGTGAACCCCTACGCCACGAGCGAGCGTGAACTCGATGCCCCTCGTCCCGCAACCCTGACGGCGGTCCCCGGTGGCATCCCTTCGTGCCCAACGAGCGCCTTCTGGCCTAGCAGGAATGCCGGAGCTGATTCTGTTCGCACAGCTCCTGTGGCAGCCGTCCTCCTGAGGGGCACAACGACTTGGAGGGGACTGCCTCGAAGAATCGAAACCGATTCCGTTACGATCTTGCCCACTTCTCTGGTTGGTTCTGGGGGCCGAAGACAGGAAATTGAATGCGGAGGTCGGGAGATGGGCGGAGTCGCCCGCGCACAGGGATGACCAGAGCAACGGAGACCGTCGAACGGATCAAGCAGTTCATAACAACCAGCGGGCTTCAGGCCGGTGACTGCCTGCCCAGCGAATCTGACCTGTGCGACAGCCTCGGCGTTTCCCGGAGTTCAGTCCGGGAAGCTGTGCGGACCCTCAGCACCCTGGATATCGTCGAGGTCCAACACGGTCGGGGAACCTTCGTCGGGAACGCCCCTCCGTCCCTTGGTGGAGACGCTGACTTTCCGCATGGGCATGCTTCATGGGGAACAGCAGCAAGCGCTTCGCGAGGTGGTCGAAGTGCGGCGGGGAATCGACCTGGGTGAGGCCGAGCAGGTCTGTTCCATTCTCCGGGGAACCAACGACGAGGAGCTCCACCGGCTGGTCGACCAGATTGCCAAGATGAGGAGACAGGGGGAATCCTTCGCAGAGTTGGACCGTAGCTTTCACATCACTCTCATGCATCGCGCGGGCAGAAGGATCATCGCGGACCTGGTCGCAGCCTTCTGGGAGGTTCAGGTCGTGACAATGGCCAAGCTCCCGCCGAGCACCGTGACGGACCTGCCCAGTGCGCATACGGAGATCCTCAAAGCAGCCGAGGCCGGGGACGTGAACGACTACCAGCGAGCGGTGTGCACACACTACGATCCCCTTCTCGCGAGTTTCCGGCGCTAGGATTGGCCACGCCCGCGGCAGCGGGATTGCAGACCAACGAGGAGAAACTGTGGCCCTGACCCCTCAGGATGTGGCGCGGCTGGCAGCGCTGGCCCGGCTCGAACTGACCGAGTCGGAATGTGCCGAGCTGGCCCCCGAGCTGGAAGTGATCCTGGGCTCGGTGGCCCGGGTGGGCGAAGTGGCGGGAGACGACGTCCCCCTCATGACCCATGCACTTCCTTTGACCAACGTGATGCGCGCCGACCAGGTGCAGGAATCCCTACCTCAACAGGCGGTGTTGGCAGGAGCCCCCGACGTCGAGGACGAGCGTTTCCGCGTTCCCCGGATCCTGAGCGAGGACTGAACCGTGACCGAGATCATCACCAGGACGGCCCATGAACAAGCCGACCTGCTCGCGGCGGGTGAGGTGAGTTCCGTCGAACTGACCCGCGCCCACCTCGATCAGGTCGAGGCAGTGAACCCGGCCCTCAACGCATTCCTGCACGTAGATCCCGAAGGCGCTCTGGCAGCGGCCGCAGAGATCGATGATCGCCGGGGCAAAGGCGAGGAACTCGGCCCGCTGGCGGGGATCCCCATCGCGGTGAAGGACAACTTCTGCACCGCCGGGCTGCCCACCACCTGCGGCTCCCGAATCCTGGAAGGCTGGATCCCTCCCTATGACGCGACGGTCATCGCGCGCCTCAAACAGGCTGGGCTGATCATCCTCGGCAAGACCAACATGGACGAGTTCGCGATGGGCTCCTCCACTGAGACCTCCGCCTTCGGGCCCTCCCGTAATCCGTGGGACCTCGACCGGATTCCTGGCGGGTCGGGGGGAGGATCCTCCGCAGCGGTGGCGGGCTGCCTCGCCCCGCTCGCTCTGGGGTCCGACACCGGGGGCTCCATCCGCCAACCTGGGGCGGTGACCGGCACCGTCGGGGTGAAACCCACCTACGGCGGGGTGTCGCGCTACGGGGTGGTGGCGATGGCATCCAGTTTGGACCAGCCCGGTCCCGTCACCCGTAACGTCCTGGACGCTGCGCTACTGCACACAGCCATGGGCGGTCACGATCCCATGGACTCCACGTCCATCGCGCATCCGCTGCCCCCTCTGGTGGAAGCGGCGCGTCGCCGCGAGGTCCGGGGGCTGAGGGTCGGCGTGGTCAAGGAGCTCGGCGGTGAGGGCTACGACGCCGCCGTTGAAACCCGATTCACTGAGGCCGTCCAGTGGCTGCGCGACGGCGGAGCCGAGGTGGTCGAGGTGTCCTGCCCACACTTC
The DNA here is from genome assembly GCA_013333945.2 of Propionibacterium sp. Lineage (GTDB taxonomy): Bacteria > Actinomycetota > Actinomycetes > Propionibacteriales > Propionibacteriaceae > Arachnia. The sequence continues at coordinate 2,186 of JABCNW020000062.1, read as the reverse complement.
GAATACGCCTTGGCCGCCTACTACCTGATCATGCCGGCGGAGCTGTCCAGCAACCTCGCGCGCTTCGACGCGGTGCGTTACGGGCTGCGGCTCGGCGATGACGGTTCCCGCGACATGGAGGCAGTCACCTCATTCACCAGAGGACAGGGCTTCGGACGCGAGGCTAAACGTCGGCTCATCATAGGTACCTACGCCTTGTCCAGCGGTTACCACGATCAGTACTACGGATCCGCCCAGAAGGTTCGCACTCTTGTGGCCCGCGACTTCGAGGCGGCCTTCGCCGAGTGCGACGTGCTGGTCTCGCCCACCACACCCACCGTCGCGTTCAGACTGGGGGAGCGCACCAGCGACCCGATGGCGATGTACAAGGCAGACCTGTGCACCATCCCGTCGAACCTTGCCGGCAACGCGTCGGCGAGTTTCCCTGTCGGTCTGAGCGATGAGGGGTTGCCCGTCGGTTTGCAGGTGATCGCTCCTCCGCTGGCCGATGACCGGCTCTACCGGGTGGGTGGGTTCATCGAGGCAACCCTGGAGGACAGGTTGGAGGGGCCGCTCCTCACGCTGGCGAAGCCCCTCGACGGAACGAGGGCGGTGTGGTGATGACGGACCTGATGGACTTCGATGAGGTCATCGAGAACTACGATCCGGCGCTCGGGTTGGAGGTGCACGTCGAACTCAACACGAAATCGAAGATGTTCTGCGGCTGCTCCACCGAGTTCGGGGCGGAACCGAACACCCAGACCTGTCCCGTGTGCCTCGGCCTGCCGGGCGCGCTTCCCGTGGTCAACGCGAAAGCTGTCGAATCCGCGATTCGTATTGGTCTGGCGCTCGGGTGCCGGATCGCGCCGTGGGGCAGGTTCGCGCGGAAGAACTACTTCTATCCGGACATGACCAAAAACTTCCAGACCTCCCAGTACGACGAACCCATCGCCTTCGACGGTCGGGTCGAACTGGAGGTTGACGGGGAGACCTTCGTGGTCGAGATCGAACGCGCTCACATGGAGGAGGACGCCGGCAAACTGACCCACATCGGGACGACAGGACGTATCCACGGGGCCGACCATTCCGTTATCGACTACAACCGGGCCGGCATGCCGCTGATCGAGATCGTCACCCGGCCCATCCTCGGCGCCGGGGCGAAGGCCCCGCAGGTGGCGCGCGCCTACGTCGCTCACCTGCGGGACCTGATGCGCGCCCTCGACGTCTCGGACGTGCGCATGGAACAGGGCTCACTGCGCTGCGACGCGAACGTGTCGCTGGCTCCCAAGGGATCGGCAGAGTTGGGAACCCGGACCGAGACCAAGAACGTGAACTCGCTGCGCTCCATTGAACGGGCCGTCACCTTCGAGATGCGACGCCAGGCTGCGATTCTCGCGGACGGGGGACGAGTCACGCAGGAAACCCGGCACTTCCACGAGGGCGACGGTTCAACCAGCCCTGGCCGCTCCAAGGAGGAGGCACAGGACTACCGCTATTTCGCGGAACCGGACCTCGTGCCCGTGGCGCCTAGCGCGGAATGGATCGAGGAACTGCGTGCCACGCTTCCCGAACCCCCCGCTGAACGTCGCAGGCGCCTGGCCGAAGAATGGAACATCGATGCCAAGACCATGGCAGCTGTCGTGGCCGCCGGGGCCCTGGACCTGATCGAGGCGACGGTGGCTGCGGGGGCCTCCCCGCAGTCGGCCCGGAAATGGTGGCTGAGTGAGCTGGCCCGCCGGGCTAACGAGGCCGGTGTCGAACTGGATGCGCTCGGCGTCACCCCGGCCGATGTAGCAGAAACCCAGGCGATGGTGGATGCGAGCGAGCTGACCGACAAGCTGGCGCGTGCAGTGTTTGACGGTGTCATCGCGGGCGAGGGTAGGCCCGGCGACGTGGTCGCCACGCGTGGCCTGAAGGTGGTTTCCGATGATGGAGCGCTGAACGCGGCCATCGAGGATGTGATTGCCACGAACCCAGATGTGGTCCAGAAGATCCGCGGCGGAAAACACCAGGCGGTGGGGGCGCTCATTGGGCAGGTCATGAAGGCCATGAAGGGCCAGGCGGATGCCGCCCGGGTCCGGGAGTTGCTGATGGAGAAACTGACCTGACCGGGCGGGCCCGGGCCGCTACAGACCGCCGACGGCCTTCCGGAACTCCTCGACGGTCTCGGGTTCGGCCGTGATCCCGATATCGGCGTCCCGGCCCGT
>JABCNW020000061.1 GCA_013333945.2 Propionibacterium sp. | reverse complement strand
CTCGCGCACCATCTGCTCTACAACGCGGATGGCTGAGACCACGTAGTCGTCGAACTGTTCCTCGACCTCCAACACGTCGTCCTCGAGACGTCGGCGCCACGTCAAGGAGCGCGTCGCGTACAGATCAGAGATGATGTGGCCCGCGTGCTCAGCGAGCGTGACGCGGACGGTGATGAAGCGATCGACCGCGACCAGCACCGCGTGGTGGCCGGGCTCGACTACGGCGTACTCGCCGGCTATGTAGAGCTTTCCGGGCGCACTCACCGAGATCATGTGGTGGCCTCCTCGATGCGCACACCGCCGCCCGGGTACCTGACCGAGGTCGCCGCACCGGGGATGCGGTCCCGGAGAACCGCCGCGATCCGATCGGCATCCTTTCCGGCGGTGAGGACCTTCACGTTCGGGCCCGCGTCGATGGTGGCCCAGACGGGGAACCCCTCGTCACGCATGATGCGGAGTGTGTGCACCACATCGAGTGTTTCCGGCAGCCAGTACAGGACGGAGGGGCGCGACGCGATCATCGTGGCGTGCATGCCCAGGGCGTTGGCCTCGACGACCTCACCCAGACGTGGCAGGTCGCGGGTGCGCACTGCTTCCAGCGCCCCTCGAAGGTCCTCGCGGCTGGCCTCGACCCAGGCCGGATAGAGCGGTGAGGTGTGCATGGTGTGGCGCATGGCCTGTGTGCTGCTGATGGTTTTGCGTCCCGCCGAGACAACGACGACGACCATGGCCAGGTCCAGGTCGCAGTTCACGGGTTCGGCGTAGGAGGTTTCGTCGTCGATGCCGGCGTTCCACAGCACCAGACCGCCGAAGACCGAGCGGGTGGCCGATCCGGAGCCGCGCCGGGCGAGCCGAGACAGCGCACGCTCGTCCAGGCACATGCCCACCGCGCGCGTGGCGGCCGCGGCGAGCGCGGCGAAACCCGCTGCTGAACTCGCCAGGCCGGCTGCAAGCGGCACGGTGGAGGAGGATGTGACGCTCGCCCGGATCGTCATGCCCACCCGGGAGCGCACGAGGTCGAGGAACCGGATAACCCGCTCCCGGGCCGTCCCGCCGGGAGGAGCGCCGTTGATGGTGACCGCGTCCTCGTCTCCTGTGCCGCCGTCGAAGGAGACCGTGGTGGTGGTCCGCGTTCCGCCAAGGGTGAGTGACAGGCTTGATGTGGCAGGGATCGTCAGCGACTCGTCTGCTTTGCCCCAGTACTTGATCAGGGCGATGTTGGTGTTCGCGCTGGCTGTCGCGGTGAGGGTCATTTGTTTACCTCGCTGATGGGCATCCTGTGAATCCATGTCGCAGATGCGCCCGAGTGCTCCAGGGCGGCACGGACGCGATTCGCGGCCTGTGCGCCCTCGGCCAGGGCGATCATGCACCCACCGAGTCCACCGCCGGTGAGTTTGGCGCCCAGCGCCCCCGCCCGGCGGGCTGAGGCGGTGAGCTCATCCAGGATCGGAAGGCTCAGGTCGAGTTCCGCCAGGACCGTGTGTGCCCGGTCCATGGCCGTCCCGAGAGCGGGAGCATCACCGTCACCCAAGGCGGTCACAGCCGTCTGCGCGAGCGCGCCGAGTTCGTCGATGAGCGGACCGATGGTGCCGGTGTTCTCCTCGTAGCGCAGTCGCAGGCCGCCGTCGGCCTGACGGGTGCTGCCGTGGACCCCCGAGTCCGCGATGACCAGGTATGCCTGTTCGATGCGCTGGTCGAGGGGACGCATCCGGCCGGCCTGGAAGCGTATGGGGTGGGGGGAGCTGGTCGCCGCCGCGTCCAGCCCGGACGGTTTTCCGTGCGCCACCTGCTCGGCCAGCTGCGTCAGCGCGAACAGATCGTCGGCGGACGCCTTGTGTTGGCAGGCGTCCAGGACAGCGCGGATGATCGCGCCCGCCGCGGCCGCGGAGGAACCCAGGCCGCGTTCGTGGGGGAAATCGCTGCGCGTGGTGATCTCGAAGGACTGCCCAGGGCATCCCGAGAACTCCCGGGCCGCATCGAAGGCCCTCGCGACGCAGGCGAACCGGGAACCTACCTGGTCCATGGGGCCCCGGTGGTCGAGACTGTCCAGCCACGAGGGGCCGGGGACGGGTGTTGCAGTTGCGTGCATCGGCAGGTCGTGTAGCGGCACGGCTACGGCGGGATGCCCGTACACGACAGAGTGTTCGCCCAGGAGGATGGCCTTCGCCCAGGTGTGCCCGCGGCCCACGCGGGCGGGGGAGTGCCTTTCCAAATTTTCTTTCCTTGCCTGTGACCCAGGTGCGCGGGAAACGGCCCGGGAGTCCCGATGCGTCGCTCCGCGCTGCTGACGGCCCTTGAGTTTCTCGGGATCGGATGCGGGGCGGAAAAACAGTATCGACCCTCTCCGACCGGTTGCAAGCCCTGCCTGGACGGGGTGAGAGGCGGCAACCGGGCACGGGAAGTGGGTGATCGCCGCCCCCGAATCCCTCACGCGCGACGCCGGCCCCCCATTCCCAGCAACCCCATCAGGTAGAGCCCGCCGAGGGTCGAGCTGATCAGTCCGACAGGGATCTGGAAGGGACTGAGCAGCCTTCCCGCAGTGAAATCAGCCAGGACCAGCAGGGCCGCTCCCACCATGAACGTCGGCAGGAGATTGATCCCCGCCGAGCGCGACAACCGGCCCGCCAGCTGGGGAGCGGCCAGGGCCAGGAAACCGATCGGGCCTGCCGCGGCCACGCACACCGCTGCCAGGACCACGCCGTAGCCGATCATCGCGGAGCGGGTCCGGCGGACCCTGAGACCCAGCCCCGAGGCCGCGTCGTCACCCATCTCGAGGATCCTTCCGGGCCCAGCTAGCCACATCCCGACCGGGAGCAGCAGGATCGCAGTAACCAGCAGAGGGGTGACGGTTGCCCAGGTGATGCCGTTGAGGCTGCCGTGCTGCCAGGTCTTGGCTGCCTCGGCTGACTCGATGTCGGTTGCTGCCAGCAGGTAGTCGTTGAGGGAAGCGAGCATCTGTCCCAGGGCGATACCGGTGAGCACGAGGGTGTCTCCGCCGACCCCACGTCGCATGGTCAGCAGCACGACCACCGCTGCTGTGGCGGCGCCGCCTACGATCGCACCCGCTCCGGTGACCAGAGCACTGGAGGAGACGAACACCAGAATGGCGAACAGACCACCTGTCATCGCGCCTCGTGTGAAACCGACGATGTCGGGGCTGCCCAGCGGGTTGCGGGAGACGCTCTGGAAGATTGCGCCCGACATTCCGAGCATGCCGCCGATGACTACCGCCCCCGTCACCCGCGGTAGCCGCTGCTCGAGGACGATGAAGGGGGCCAGATCCTCACCCCTGCCCCGGAATACATCCAGGAGCATATCGAGGGGCACCGGGTAGGTACCCGTGGTCAGTGATGCCACCGAGCCAACCAGAATGACCAGCAACGCGACCCCAGTCACCACCAGCGACCGCCAGTGCGTCAGGAAACTGAAACGCGACCGGTGTCCGAAGGAGCTCCGACGATGGCCGGCTGGGGTGCCCAGGGTGCGAACCGATTCCGGAATCATGCTCTCCTCCTGTTCGTCCGGTTCGTCACGGCCAGCACCAGCAATACGGGTGCGCCGATGAAAGCGGTCACGATTCCCGCCTCCAGCTCGGTGGGGCGGATCAGGAGCCGTCCCACTACGTCGGCCGCCAGCAGGAGCCCCGCACCCGCCGTGATCGACCACGCCAGCAGACGTTTCTGATCGGCCCCCACCAGCAGGCGGGCCACGTGGGGAATGACCAGACCGATGAAGGAGATCGGGCCGCCGGCGGCCGTGGCCGCCCCGCACAGCAGGGTGAGAGCGATGAACGCCCCGCCCCGTACCACCGCGATGTTCACCCCGAGTGCCGTGGCCTGTTCGTCCCCGAGAGCCAGCGCGTTGAGGCTGTGTGCGGATGCCAGGGCCAGCAACAGACCCACCACCAGGAACGGGGTCACCCAGAGCAGGACCTCCAGTTTCCGGTTCTCGAGTGACCCCACCACCCAGAACCGGTACGAGTCGAAGATCTTGCTGTTGTACATCGTGATGGCGCCGGTGATCGACGACAGACTGGCGCCCAGTGCAACACCTGCCAGCACAAGGCGGGCGGGACCGCTGTCGGACGAACGTCGTGACATCACGTGCACGAGCACCGCTGCCGCCGCCGCACCGGCGAACGCGAACGGCAGGTATTGGTTCACGGATGTGAAACCGAATCCTCCGATGGCCGCCACCACCGCGAGGGATGCGCCTGCATTGACCCCCAGGATGCCGGGTTCTGCCAAGGGATTGCGGGTGAGTGCCTGCATGATGACACCGGCCACCGCGAGGGATGCGCCCACTACGACCGCGAGGACCGTTCGGTGGATGCGCAGCTCCCACACCACCTTGCTGGCTACCGAGTTGTCGTGTGCAAGAAGCCCCTGCCAGACCTCCTCCGGGCTGAGGGTTCGTGATCCTAAGGCGAGGCTCTCGGTGATCAACACGAGCAGGACCAGGAGCGCCAGAAGCGGGGGGAGTCCGTTGGGTTTCCAGGCGGAACGAGATCTGCGGTTCCGTGCGGGGGTATCGGGTCGGTCAGCGGTGGGTCGCACGATGTGCAGAGCCTTTTCTGGGCGAGGAGTGCAACGAATTGCGAGGCATACTGGTTTTTGTCACAGAACTAAGGTTAGCCTTGCATTCATGAGTGCTTTCCGAGTCGCGCGTTACCAGCTTCACTCCGTTTCCCGACGCACGATCCTGACAGGCGGGGCGGTCTCCGCTCTGGCGGTGCTCGCGGCTTGTTCGTCCAATTCCGCCTCACGGGATGCCTCTTCGGGTGCATCTCCTTCCTCCAAAGGCATTCCGGAGAACACCGCTGTCCCCAGTGAGCTGGACAGTGGAATGGGATCGGGGCAGGCCGACGGTGTCTTCCCGCGCACCGTCGTCCATCAACAGGGCGAGACGACGATCAACGCCGCCCCCGCCAAGGTGGTCGTCATCTCCACGGGACAGGCTGATGCCATGCTGGCCCTCGGCATGTGTCCGATGGGTTCCACCACTGCGTCCGGGGCCGAGGATCCTGTCGCCCAATACTTGAAGGATGCCTACCCGGAGCAGGCTTCCGCCATCGAGGCCATCGTAAAGGTCGGGTCTCGCACCGAACCGGATATCGAGGCCATCGGCGCGCTCAAACCAGATCTGATCCTCACCAACAAAGCAGGCAAGGACGACGCCGACACCCTATACAAGAACCTGACAGCCATCGCCCCCACCGTCGTGATGCGCGGCACCGGACAATTCTGGAAGATTGATTTCCTGTTGCTGGCCGATGCTCTCGGCAAACGGGAGGCGGCCCGCTCCTTGTTGGAGACGTTCAGGAAGGAATCCGCCGAGGCCGGATCCGCGCTGAGTTCCGTGGGAACGATCTCGCTGCTGCGCAAGAACGGAGAGAAACTTCGCGTCTTCGGACCGGCATCATTCGCCGGATCCGTTGTCGCCGACATGGGGCTGCAACGCCCTGATGCCCAGCAGTTCACCGACGGTGTTTCCCAGGAGCTTTCCTCCGAAACCCTTGACAAGGCCGATGGGGATTGGCTTTTCTACGGAGTCCAGGGAGATAAGGACGAGGAACTTACCGGACAGGCGCTCTGGGGATCGTTGAAGGCGGTGGGTGCCGGGCACGCAGTCAAGGTCGATGATGACCCGTTCTTCCTAAACGCCGGGCCCACTGCGGCACGCGTCGTCCGCGACCAGATCGGCAAGGCCATCCAGGGTTGAGCGGGAACGAAGCCCGGTCCTTCGTGCTGGAGGGCCGGGACCTCCATCTGGGATATGCCGGTGGCGCCGATGTCGTGGCGGGCCTCGACGTCGCCATCGAAGCAGGGTCGTTCACCGTGATCGTCGGGCCGAATGCCTGCGGCAAGTCCACCCTGCTGAGGTCGCTGAGCAAGGTGCTGCCGCCGCGCTCGGGAACAGTCCTGCTCGACGGTAGGGAGATCTCCAGGATGCGGCCCAAGGCCTTTGCGCGAGAGGTCGGTTTTCTGGCGCAGTCCTCGATAGCTCCCGAGGGCATCACCGTCCACGAACTGGTCAGCCGTGGCCGGTACCCGTATCAGAGTGTGTTGCACCAGTGGTCCGATGAGGATGACGAGCAGGTCAGCGTCGCCATGGAACGTACCAACATCGGTGCGCTGGCCACTCGGCGCGTCGCCGAGCTGTCCGGTGGCCAGCGGCAACGGGTCTGGATCGCGATGGCCCTGGCGCAGCAGACGCGTGTGCTGCTTCTCGACGAGCCCACCACATTCCTAGACCTGGCTCACCAGGTGGAGGTGCTGGAGCTGTGTCGGGAGCTCAACCAAGTGCTCGGCACCACCGTGGTGGCTGTGCTGCACGACCTCAATCAGGCATGCCGCTATGCGGACCGGATCATCGCCATGCGTGACGGTCAGATCCTGACACAGGGAAAACCCTCTGATGTGATGACCGCGGAGACGGTGGAGCAGGTGTTCGGCCTCAAGGTGTCGGTGACTTCTGACCCGGTGACGGGAACGCCGCTGGTGCTCCCGGCTCCGCCCAGGGCACACGACGCCGGATAGCGAGTATTCCCGAAAGATCGCATGACTGCTTGAAAACGAAAAATGACCCTGATGGCTTGTAGCCTCTGCCCCAACCGATGAGCACCGGGAAGAGGCCTCGCAATGGAGCACGCGGAAGCATCCGAGAAACCACGGAATCAAGAAGCCGAAGTGAACAAAGGGTTTTTCAGGCGGCGTTCCGGGTGGCTCATCCTCGCCGTGATAGCCGCTCTCATCGTCGCCGGAGGGACGGTGATACCAAGTTTGCTGAACCGTGCGGCACCGGAACCTGAGGGGTCCTCTTCCGCGCCACTGGCGCTCCCGACCTTCACGTCTCTCCAGGACCCTGGAACCAGTTTTGTGAATGGAGCAAAGAAGCTGTGGGAACTCGACCTCGTTGCAGCTTTCCCCGATTTCAGGGAACCACGCATCTGCTACGACTGGTCGAAAACGCCGCACCACGACGGAAACACCTTGCGGGGCGGCCCCCTGGACGATGGTCCTTTGGTGATCGGTGATGTCTGGGTGGTCTGGGTGGTCAACAACAGGAGTTGTGACGACACCAACCTCGACGCGAATGGCAGCAGACTTGCGGGTGTATCAGCAGCGACCGGAGAAGTGATGTGGAGCCTTGACGCCGATTCACAATGGAGCTGCGACGTGCTTCCCTCCGCTCCCAAGATCGTCTGCATCGATCTCGCGGGAACGGTCTTCACTCTGGACGAGACGGGAACCCGGAGTGACCTGATCGCTCTTCCCCAGGAGAGCGCAGGCGAGGGCGGCAACTCGGCGGGACGGGGACGAGTGGTTTCCTGGGCCGACGGGGTGGTCGTCGCGATTCCCGGTGGGGAAGGGGACAGCGCCCACCTGATCGGACTCGACGGTACGGGTGGCGAGGTCTGGCGGGAAGAGCTTCCTGGGGGATACGGCCTCGGCTGGGAAGTCAGATATCTCGGGGTGACCGGTGATGTCTTCACGATCTGGGAGTATTCGGACGATGCCGGGAGCACGAGAAAAGAACCCATCGAGAAATTGCGCTCAGCGAGAAACGGGGAAGTGCTGGTGACCAGCGAGAATCCCGTCATGTCTCCTTATCCTCTCCACATTGGTCCCCGGACTCTGGACGGCAGGAGCAACCCGAGCCTGACCGAGGCGGGTGAAGGAAATTTTGAGATCGTCGACACGTCGAAGACCGATTACGAGTACGTGTCGTGGCCCAATGGCGTCGGAATCTTGGCCCGTGCAGGAGAAGAAGGCGCTGCCGGCGCGGAAGGACATTGGAGGGAAAAACGAAGCATCTCGCTGTGCAATGGGCAGATTGCCAGCAGTTGTCGTTCGGTTCCAGGTCTTGAAGGGATCCGTGGGGAAGCGTACGGGGTGCGTTGGCCCCGGCTGGTCAACGTGGATGGCAAGGCGCATGTGATGGCCTTGCCCAAGAACGAGGAGGAGACCTCGAATCTCAGCTACACAGTTGCTCCTGTGGATGTCAGCCACGAAACATCGAAAGGCGAACTCGGATTCATCATCGGTGATGAAGAGGTGATGGGGGTGTCCGACGGTTTCAATTCTATCGTCGTCGGCAAGAGTTCCTCGGATGGGATCCGCGCCCAGTACGTCGGCTCCGGTGACATGTTCGACATCTCGGTGGGTGACGGTGGCGACTGGTATCCGGTGCCCCGCATGCCGGGGAATCGAATACTTCTGGGCAGGAGCGAGAAGGTCGGCGAGGTCAGGGGAGAAACCCACCTGGCTGCGTGGGGGCCAGCCTGAGCGACCACGTCGTCGTGGGGCAGGAATAAACCAACCGCTAGTTTGGTTTACTGTTCAATCATTTTGACCTGTCCGAGGAGACGACATGCAGTTCGGAATCTTCAGAGTCGGTGACGTGACCACCGACCCCACCACCGGGCGCACCCCCACCGAGCACGAACGCATCAAGGCCACCGTCGAGATCGCGAGGCTTGCCGACGAGGTGGGACTCGACGTTTTCGCCGTCGGGCAACACCACAACCCGCCCTTCGTCGCCAGCTCGCCCACCACCACCTTGGCGTGGATCGGCGCGCAGACGAAGAACATCATCCTGTCCACCGCCACCACCCTGATCACCACCACCGATCCGGTCCGCCTCGCGGAGGACTACGGAACGCTGCAGCACCTCACCGACGGCCGCATGGACCTGATGCTGGGACGCGGTAACACCGGACCGGTCTACCCGTGGTTCGGCAAGGACATCCGAGACGGCATCGACCTCAGCATCGAGAACTATGCGCTGCTGCGCCGCCTGTGGGATGAGGAGGTCGTGACCTGGGAGGGTCGATTCCGCACCCCGCTGCACGCCTTCACCGCCACCCCGCGGCCCCTCGACGGGGTGCCGCCGTTCGTGTGGCACGGCTCCATTCACAGTCCCGAGATCGCAGAACAGGCCGCCTACTACGGTGACGGGTTCTTCAGTAACCACATCTTCTGGGGGCCCTCCCACACCAAGCGCATGGTGGAGCTGTACCGGCGGCGTTTCGCCCATTACGGGCATGGTGCCCCGGAGCAGGCGATCGTTGGGCTCGGCGGGCAGGTGTTCATGCGCCGCAACTCGCAGGACGCCGTCAACGAGTTCCGGCCCTACTTCGACAACGCCCCCGTCTACGGGGGCGGCCCGTCGTTGGAGGACTTCATGGCCCAGACCCCACTGACCGTCGGCAGCCCCGAGCAGGTCGTCGAACGCACCCTCGGGTTCCGCGACTACGTCGGCGACTACCAGCGTCAGCTGTTTCTCATGGATCACGCTGGACTGCCGCTCAAGACGGTCCTGGAGCAGGTGGAGCTGTTGGGCACCGAGGTGGTTCCGGTGTTGCGCCGCGAGTTCGCGGCCAGGCGGGCTCCGGGCGTTCCGGATGCCCCCACCCACACGGCCCGGCGCGCTGCCCTCAGAACCGGCGAGCCCGCCGAGGGCAGGGCCGCCGTCGACAGGTGGACCGGTACCCGGGCCGAGGAGGACAATGTTGGAGCGGTGGGCAGGCTGTGAACGTGATAGTTCACGCAGGGTTGAGGACCCCGTCCAGCACGAAACTGCTGACTGACGGATTTGCGGCCGCCATGCCGGAGGATGATGTGCGGGTCGTGGCCCTGCGGGATCACGCCCATGGCATCGTCGACGCGATGCTGACGGGCCTCGTCTCTGACGCGCTCGCCGACGTGATCGGGACCGTTACCGGGGCCGATGCCTTGGTGGCGGTTACGCCCACCTTCTCCGCATCCTTCTCGGGGTTGTTCAAGAGTTTCTTCGACATCCTCGAACCGGGAGTCCTGAAGGGTATGCCGGTGCTGCTGGCCGCCACCGGTGGCACCGCCCGGCACTCACTGGTGATCGACCACGCCCTGCGCCCGATGTTCTCCTACCTAGGTACCCAGGTCGTGAGCACCGGGGTCTTCGCTGCCACCGAGGATTTCGGTGGCCCCGGAGCGGTCGCGCTTCAGCGACGCATTGACGAGGCGGTGAGAGAGCTGCACTCCTGCCTGACGGGCGCGGAACGTCGGCGTCCCGTCGACGGGTTCGAGCAGGTCGCCCCCTTCGAAGAACTGCTGAAACGGGGAGGTGGCTATTCTGTGGGCGGTGCTGACTGATGCGGAATAGATGCGGATTCTGAGAGGACTGGCCTTGGAAAAGCAAATGCCTAGTCGTGTCTGACTAGGCATTTCACTGGCGACCCCGGTTGGATTCGAACCAACGACACCCGCTT
>JABCNW020000060.1 GCA_013333945.2 Propionibacterium sp. | reverse complement strand
TACGCTCATCGGCGGTGACGTGTCTGAGCGGCCGAAAGAGCTCGCCTCGAAAGCGAGTGTGGTGCAAGCCACCGTGGGTTCAAATCCCACCGTCACCGCCACATGCACTACACGAGCCCCCGGTCTCCGCGCCGGGGGTTCCTGCTTTGCTGGGACGTTCGTCCGGACGGAATCCCCCTTGCGTCATCACAGGTCCGCTGGTCTTGCCGTCGCCCGCCAGTCTTCCCATCGTCTGCTTGCTTTCCCAACGGGAGCACTTGTCTTGTGGACGAACGCTTGCGCTACAGCGCAGGCGCATGACTGTAAGGCAAGCGAACCGCCCGTCACCGGCCACGTCCTCCGATAATGCGCCTCCTTGACGAAACCGTTGTGGAGCAGGACCGGTGCATCGCGATGTTGTCGTCGTGTGTCTGCGCCTCGATTCGCGTGATCCGTGGATAGGTGTCGAACAGATGGCAAACGAGTTCGCGGACCGTTTTCTTCCCCCAACCCATTCCGCGCATCCCGTCGGCGAGACGGATGTCGAACAATGGCGCATCGCCGGCGAGATCCTCGAGCCCCACGACCCCGACGGGACCGTTCCCGACCCGCACGGCGAGAAGCGCGTGCTCGGGAGGGACGAACCCCGTCAGCTTTTCGTGATTCATTTTCTTCCCGGGTCGGGGACGGATTCACGTGGAAGGGAAAGGTGTTTTCCAGCATGAACCGTGCGAACTCGTCCCAGTCACACCGATCGGTGGGGGAGCGCGGCTCGATCTCCACAACCATGGGCACATGCTACCGGCTGGCAGCCTGACTCCTAGTCGGGGAAGTTGGGCTCGTCGCCCCAGATGGCTGAGGCTACTGTCTAGGCGGCAGCTGACCCGGCACGATTAGCCGAGATGCTGGGGCTGCTGATGGTTGCGCTGTCACTGCTGCGGTAGACCACGCGGTCACCGCAGATGGTGCCCACGTACCGACCTGAGGGGTCGTAGACTCTGCCGTTCGAGATTCTGCCGAGGTATGTGCCCGAGCGTGAGAACAGAGAATTGCCGCTGACCTGTAGAGGACGACCATTCTTGGTATAGAGATTCATGGCTCAATTGTGGGCCGGGGCACTGACAGAAACTGTGGGCTGGTGCCAGCAGCAGTCGGCTCACTCACATCCGACTCCTCATGTCACTCAGCACCTTCAGTCACCCACTCCTCGATCTCGGGCAGAGGTGCTTCCAGTTCCCCCAGAATGCCCGACCAGTCCTTTCATCTCCAGGTGTCGGGCGTCGGGTTCCAATTCAACGGTCACATCAGCCGGCGGAAAGGAGTAGTCGACGGTGGCGAGATACTCGCGGAACCCAAGCAGGGCGAGCAGGTTCGCGAAGGTCTCCATGTTCTGCTCCTTCAGCAGCGCATTGATGATCTCTTCGCTTCGCTCACGTCGGTCGATGAACTTGGAGAGCACCTCGGTGACGACGGTGTTATCAGCATTGAAGTCGCTGTCGGTATTCGCCTTGGCTTTGGCAACCAAGACAGGGTCCTTCTTCGCATCGCGGAGGACTTCTTCGATTTCTGGCACCACGTCGTCGGCGCTCAGCCCGCTGTCTGCGAACAGGCTGTTGATGGCGTCGATGATCTCGGACCAGTGGGCCATGTCCCGCTCACGGGCCGCTGCCGTGCCCATCTCCGCCAATGGGGTCAACGGAGTTGCTTCCCCAGTGGAGAGGTTGAGCGTCTTCGTGGCCTTCTTCTCCACTTTGTACTTGGCGAGCGTGATGTGGTCTATCTCCACCACAACACCCACCCTTTCGTCCTTCAGGCGCTTGGCGAGGAGACGGTAATAGATGGAGCGGTTCTCCATCTCCAGGTCGTAGGGGATGATCTGGGAGAGGAAGTCGTACGCCTTGACGTAGTTGTTGAGGTTGGAGCGGAAGCCATCCAGGCGCTGCGTCTCCTCGTCGTCCTTGGCCTCGCGAGCCGTGCGCAGCAGGTCGAGGAAACGCTTAGCGCCTGGGTCGATAGCGCTCACCAAGGCGCTGTGGGTGGCCTGGGGATCGGTCGCTGCGATGGCCGCCGCTTCGATCTCGTCATGGGTGTAGATGCGGTCAAGACCCACGGCGTCCAACTGGACCGCGAGGCGGTTGGGCAGGTCGGGATCAGTACGCTTCTCAATGACAGCACCCTCGTAGTAGGGCTTGAATGCTGCCAGGATGTCGTCGGTGTCGTTTACGAAGTCGAGGACGTACACCCGGTCCTTTCCGGCCCACGTGCGGTTGAGACGGGAGAGGGTCTGAACGGCCATCACACCGTCCAGGCGCTTGTCGACGTACATCGCGCACAGCAGCGGCTGGTCGAACCCCACCTGATACTTGTTGGCCACGATCATGACTTGGTAGGCGGGGCCGTTCAACACCTCATCCAGGGGTTTGCCCTTGGCGCCGATGTTGACGCCGGCCTCGGTGTACTCACCCACGCCGAGTAGTTCGTCGGGCGCGATGTCAGTGTCGTCGCCTGAGACGATCACCTTTCCCGAGAACGCCACGAGCGCGTGCACATCGTCATAGCCGTGCTTGGCCACGTAGCGTTCTACGGCCTTGTAGTAGCGCAGCGCATGCTTGCGGGAGGAGGTCACGATCATGGCCTTTGCCGTGCCGCCCAGTAGGCCCGCGATGTTCTCCCGAAAGTGCCGGACGATGATGTCGACCTTCTGGGTGATGTTGTGCTCGTGCAACTGCACCCAACGGTGCGCTGCCTTGCGTGCAGCCTCCTTGTCGACCGACTTGATGTCGTCGTCGGCAGCCTTCAACCCGAGCTCGTAGGCCACCTTGTACTCGGTGTAGTTCTGGAGGACGTCG
>JABCNW020000059.1 GCA_013333945.2 Propionibacterium sp. | reverse complement strand
TGGCATCCATCCAGCAGGCCCGCGACCTGTGCAATCAAGCCCGCGAGGCGATGCGCAGCTTCCAGTTCGCCTCCCAGGAGGAGGTCGACCGGATCTGTGAGGCGATGGTCGAGGCCGCGGTCGCCGAGGCCGCCCGGCTCGGGCAGCTCGCCCACGAGGAAACCGGTTTCGGTTTCCCCTTGCACAAGAAACCGAAAAACGAGTTCGCGTCCCGGAACGTGTGGGAGTACATCAAGGACACCCCCACCTGCGGGGTGTTGCACCACGACAAGGAACGCAAGATCGTCGAAATCGGCGCTCCCGTCGGTGTGATCGTCGCGCTGACTCCCTCCACGAACCCGACCTCGACGGCGATCTTCAAGTCGCTGATCTCGGTCAAGGCCCGCAACGCGGTCATCGTCGCCCCCCACCCGTCGGCGTCGAAGAGCACCGCCGAGGCGGTGCGGGTGATCAGGGAGGCCGGCGAGAGGGCGGGCATGCCTGCGGGGCTGATCTCCTGCCTGGAGAACCCGACGATCCAGGGCACCACCGAGCTGATGAGCCACCACGCCACCTCGATGATCCTGGCCACCGGCGGTCCCGGCATGGTCAAGGCCGCTCACAGCCAGGGCAAGCCGGCCCTCGGTGTCGGCCCGGGCAACGTGCCCGCCTACGTGGACCGCAGCGCCCATGTCGTCAAGGCCGCCAGGATGATCGTCGAGTCGAAGTCGTTCGACTGCTCCACGATCTGCGCCACCGAGCAGGCGGTGATCGCCGACCGGCCCATCGCGGAGCGCCTGAAGGCCGAGATGCAGGCCCACGGCGCGCACTGGCTCACCAAGAAGGAGGCCGACACGCTGGCCGCGGTGATGTTCCGCCCGAACGGAATGATGGTCGCCGGTCTCGTCGGCCGTACCCCGCAGTACATCGCGAAGAAGGCCGGCATCCAGGTGCCCAAGACGGCCCGCATCCTCGTGGCCGATCTCGAGGGCATCGGACCCGACCACCCACTGTCGCGTGAAAAGCTCACCACCGTGCTCGGCTTCATGGTCGTGGACGGCTGGCGTGAAGGCTGCGACCGCGCCATCGAGATGCCCACCTTCGGTGGCGACGGCCACAGCATCGTCGTCCACTCACGCGACGAGGAAGCGGTCCTGACCTTCGGCATCGAGAAACCGGCTTTCCGGATTCTCGTCAACACCTGGGGTTGCCTGGGTGGGGTCGGATACACCACCGGGCTGGCACCGTCCCTGACGCTGGCACCCGGAGGTGTCGGCGGCGCTGCTGTCAGCGACAACATCACTCTCACCCACGTCCTCAACGTCAAGCGTCTCGCCTACCATCTGCGCGACGCCCCCGAGGTCGCCAAGCTGTGGGGTGGCCATGGTTCGGCCCCCGCCTCGGCCCAGGCCACCTCGAACGACCCGGGACAGGACGCGATCGACCGGATCGTCGCCCAGGTGCTCGCCGAGATGCGCGGCACCAGCTGAGCGTGGAAGGAGCTGAGACGTGACCGCCACCAACCAGGCTTCAACGGCATCGACCAAGGAGGAGAAAGCTCGAAACACCGCAAGACACCGGCGCAGAAAACACCGGCGTCCACATCCGGGTCCGCCACCGTGGCGAAGACCCGGGAAGAAACCGACCAACAGCCACAGACCACTAACAGAAGGAGCACTTCCATGGCTGATGTAACTATGACCGCTCTCGGCATGGTCGAGACCAAGGGCCTCGTGGGCTCCATCGAAGCGGCCGACGCGATGGTCAAAGCCGCCAACGTGACCCTGATCGGCAAGGAGCAGATCGGTGCCGGACTCGTCACCGTGATGGTCCGCGGCGACGTCGGCGCCGTGAAGGCCGCCACCGACGCCGGTGCCTCCGCGGCGTCGCGCGTCGGCGAGCTGGTGAGCGTCCACGTGATTCCCCGTCCTCACAGCGAGGTCGAGCTCATCCTGCCCAAGACCAAGGGCTGATCCCGTATCCACCGGGCCTGTGTGCTGGCCGGGAGATCTCCGGCCAGCACACGGGGGTGGTTTTCCGCCCTCGTTCACTGAAGGAGCATCATGTCTACACGCACCGTCATCTCCGCGGATCACGTCGCCCAGGCCGCAGCTAACGGACGACTCACCGTCCCCGAAGGAGCGCTCGTCACCCCACTGGCCCGGGACCGTGCCGCCGAGCTGGACGTCAAGCTCGAATCCGAGGGTTCCGCCCCCACTCCCATTCCCTCTGCCGCCTCTGCACCGACCACGTCGTCGGATGACGACCTCACCCAGCGCATCCGGACCCTTGTCACCTCGATGCTCGCCAACGACGTCACCGCGGCGGCAGCGAGTCGTACACGTCCCGTCAAGCTCTGCCGCGCCGCCGATGCGGTCACTGAGCCGTTCCCCTATCCCGGGCCGAAACCCGGCCAGCAGGTGCGCACCGGGGATGTCGTCACCTCCGACGACGGTTCCCCGATGGCCGCCGGCTACATGACCTTGACCGAGGGCAGTTTCCCCTGGGAGTTCAGCTACGACGAGATACAGATCGTGCTCGAGGGTGAACTTCACATCGGAACCCCCGAGGGCACGAGGATCGCCACACCCGGCGACATCATGTACGTGCCCAAGGGTTCCAGGATCACCTTCGGCACACCGAGCTGGACCAAGTTCGTCTACGTCACCTTCCCCGCCGACTGGGAGTCGGGACTGTGACCGTCGTCACCGAGGCAGAACTCCGCGACCAGCTGCGTCGCCCCACCCTCGGGGCCACCGTCACGGTGCCCGCAAAGGCCCGGCTGACGCCCTCCGCCCAGGACTTCATCAAGCAATGGCAGCTCAAACGGGTCGATCCCTCGCAGCCAGCACCGAGGACCGCGCCCGCGGCGTCGTCGCCGAGTGCCCCTCCCAGGAGCGGGGAAACCGACGACACCTCGTGGCAGCAGGAGTCGGTGTTCCCGATCAACCGTCCGCAGCATCCGCGTTGCGACTGCTGCGGCGGCGAGCTCACCCGCAAGGGCGACAACATGACCCAGCTCAACGACGAGGTCTTCGTGGTCAAAACGCATCCCCGGATCCGGCTTCGTGGAAAGTTCGACAGCCTGCATGCGCTGGTGCTCATGGCCGAATGTAAGGCACGCAGCACCGGTCCGGACTGGCTGGCGGAGTCGCTGGCCGTCCTGGCCGCGTACTGCCGGGAACTCACCAGCGCCGAATACCATCAGCGGGTCGTGGCCCCGTTGTCCCTGCCCGGGTGGGACGAGAAGTCCATTCA
>JABCNW020000058.1 GCA_013333945.2 Propionibacterium sp. | reverse complement strand
GACCATGGTGGCGACGAAGGTCTTCGGCAACGATGCCACCGTCGGTTTCGCGGGTTCCCAGGGCAACTTCCAGCTCAACGTGTTCAAGCCGGTCATGGCCTGGTGCGTGCTCGAGTCCATCCAGTTGCTCGGTGACGCCTGCGTCTCCTTCGATTCCAACTGTGCCTACGGCATCGAACCGAACACGGAACGGATCCAGGCCAACCTGGACACCAATCTGATGCAGGTCACCGCGCTCAACCGACACATCGGCTACGACAAGGCCTCGAAGATCGCGAAGAACGCCCACCATAAGGGCCTTTCGCTTCGCGAGTCGGCTCTGGAACTCGGCTTCCTGACCGACGAACAGTTCGACCAGTGGGTGGTTCCCGCCGACATGACCCACCCGAGCGCCGCCGACGAGTGATGCTGGGATATCACCGAGGCTGTTGGCTGTATTGATGAATGGGGCGCCCGCTCTCCGGAAAGGAGGACGGGCGCCGCATTCGTCGGGTATCCGGAGGCCGTGATGTGGCAGACAGCGCTCCGTGACGCGATCGAGTACTGCTGGTCTCCTGGTGGAGCTGCTCCTGGTCCTGGTGGTGACGGCTCTCAGCCATCGCGCTCAAAGTCGTCATGGGCTGACCGGCGCGGTCGCCTCCACGGTCAGGAATCCTGGTCACGTTGCCGGTTCTCTGCGCCATCGGCTGCCGCGTAGCGCTGCGCAATGATGGTGCAGGCTATGAGCTGGAGGGTATGGAAGACCATCAGCGGGAAGACGATCAACCCCACGGCCTGGCCTGCGAACAGCACCGTCGCCATCGGCACCCCCGTCGCTAGGGATTTCTTCGTGCCGCAGAAGACGATGGCGATCTCGTCGGCGCGACCGAACCCGAGGAACCGGGCGAGTTGTCGGGTGAAACACAACATAAACGCCAGGGTGACAAGGCACAGCGCCAGCATGATCAGCAGCTCCGTGCTGGTTGCGGTGATGCCATTGCGGCGGAGGTCACCGAATGCACCGTAGACCACCAGGCAGATCACGCCTTGGTCCAGCCACTTGAGGTTCTTGCGGTTGCGCGCCATGAAGTCCGCGGTCCAGGGGCGTGAGAACTGCCCGAGGATGAAGGGCAGCAACAACTGGACCATCACGGCGCCGAAGGAACCCCACCCGATGGGGGCGGCGCCCGTGGTGGGCAGCAGAGCCATCATCAGCAACGGTGTCAGGATCACTCCGAGCAGGTTCGACGTGGTGGCCGAAACGATGGCCCCCGCGATATTGCCGCCGGCTATGGACGTGAACGTGATCGACGACTGCACCGTGGATGGCACCAGCGTCAGGAAAGCCAGCCCCAGCGCCAGACCGGGGGAGTACCAGGGCAGGTGCAGCAGACCCAGACCGATGATCGGGAACACCACGAAGGTACAGGCGAAGATCGTTAGGTGCAGCCGCCAGTGCTTCAGACCGGCCCACGCCTCGGCTGTCGACAGGCGCGCTCCGTAGCCGAGGAACAGCAGGAAGATCGCGATTTTCGTCGCCCAGTCGAGGACATCGGTGGCTGCTCCGGAGGTCGGCAGCAGGAACCCGATCAGAGCGGAGAGCAGGATGTAGAGCAGGAACGGGTCCTTCATCTTCGACCACACGAGAGGAGAGCCTACAGTTCTTCCGTGAAGCCTTTCCGCAGGGAAAGCGAGCAGATCATGGCGGGGGCAGTTTCCCGCGGGACCTCTTCCTCCCGAACCACAAAGCCCCTCCGGTGGCGCCGGGAAGGAGGGCTGTCAGCCATATGAGCCACCACCAGGGTTGGGGAGCGGGATCGCCGGTGGCCTCCCCGAGCGGGACTGAACGTGCCCATGCGACGAAGGCATCTCCGACGGGCAGGAATCCGAGGGCGAAGGCCGTTCCCGATCCGGTCGGCAGCGGCAGGCCGAGCAGATCGGCCTCCCGGTCCAGGACCGTGGCGAGTTCGACATCCCCGTGGCGGCTGGCGGCCGCGAGCGTCACCGCGGAGGCGCTGGCTGAGACCCCGTTGATGAGCGGTCCGGAATCCACGTCCCCGGGGGCGTCGATGCCGTGAGCGTGTTCCCGGATCCCCACCAGCCCCAGCGCCGGGGACAAGAAATTCTGCTTGTAGATCACCCACTCGCGGGCCGCCCGCTCCGGGTCGATGTCGGGCAGGAACACTTGGATGATCGACTGCGATGCGCCGCGTGCCCGGGACTCCCCGCGCTGGTGAACCAGCAGCCCGTTGTGTGGATCCCGGTGCGCCTCCATCGCCTCGAACCACTGTTTCGTGACGCCGGCCAGTCCGGGAACCTCGACGATCCGGCTGGCTCTGTGCACGGCGGCGAGCGCCACGACGACGTCACAGGCCCATGCCGAACCGGGATAGGACGACGGCAGGGGATCCCTCTCCAGCGCCGCCGCGATGGCTCGGGCCTCGGAGGAGACCTCCGCCAGATGCGTCGCATCCCTGGTCAGGGCGGCGCGGTCCACCAGCAGGAGCAGCCGCCACCCGTGGTAGAAGGTTCCGTGCTGCAGCAGGTCATTGGTGCCGAAGCGACCGGCGACCACCGGGGTTCCGGTTTTGGCGATGGTCCGTTCTAGGAGCGCGAGATGGTGTTGGGGATCGTGACCCGAACGAGCCAGGTTCCCGGCTGCTAGACCGGTCAATGCCCAGGTGAAGAACTCACCCTCGGGAAACAGCGCTTGCATTTCGGAGGCGGTCGATGGCGCCTTCCCAGCCAACCAAGAGAGCTGGGAGGCGACCACATCCGGGCCGCGCAGCCCGGGCAGGGTGGCGCGGCCCAGGTGGACCAGCGACAGCAGGGAGACCAACGCCAACGCGGCTGCCAGGATTTTTCGCATCACGTCCCGAGGGTAGCCCGCAGGAGGGGAGCGCATGCCTGCGGCCCCTTGAGAACTCTGAAAAAGCTGAGATTCTCAGCCGCAAAACCGGGGATTCGTGTAACCATCTCCGATGCGGCCAGCGGCTTTCCATGAGGCTTATTCATGGGGTGTAGGCGAAGATGAGTCCGGTGACGGCTTGTATTGTGGTTTCGAAGGTGTTGTAAGGGCGACGGTAATCAGTGTGCAGGACACGCCAGGTCTTGAGGTTCGCGATGACACGCTCAATG
>JABCNW020000057.1 GCA_013333945.2 Propionibacterium sp. | reverse complement strand
GAGGGGCTGCCAGCGAAGGGAAGTGCGTTTCAGTTAAGTTCGTTCCGCTCTCTCCGGTCAAAGTTGTTCCTTGGCTAACTCGGTGCTATGCGTGAGACGGGGCTCTGATTCTCGATGGTCTTCTTGGGTTGGGGTCTGTTGCTGCTGCTGGCTGTGGCAGCTGTCATCGTCTCGCGGATGGGTTTGAACACGTGGTGGCGTCTGTTGTTTCTGCCTCCCAGCCTGCTGATGCCTCTCCTGTTGTATCCGCAACTGTCCGGGAGGAACCAGTTCTTCTGGCTGCTGGGCTTCCTCTGCGTCGTCATGTACCTGGGGTTCTTCTGGAAGGAAGCCGAAACGGTCCGTGAAAAGTAACTGCGGTGCGCGGGTGAACGGTAGGCAAAGGTTTTCACGAATACGTGGTCAGTTCCTGACCGGTCGCGGTTGAGAACCGCGACCGCCACGCGCGAGAGGCCCCGGTCCGCGACACCTGGTCAGCTCTTGCGTTGGTGGACTGAATCGAACTCGAACGTCTTGAGGAACGCCCGCGCGCGTTCCGTCTCGGGATCGGTGAAGAATTTCTCCGGCGGGGCGATCTCGACGATCCGCCCCGCATCCATCAGTACCACCCGATCCGCGATCGCCCGCGCGAAGGGCATCTCGTGGGTGACGATGAGCATGGTCATGCCATCGGCGGCCAGCTCCAGCACCACATCGAGGACCTCACGGACGATCTCTGGATCCAAGGAAGCGGTGATCTCGTCGAGCAGCAGCAGCTCTGGGTGCATCATCAACGCTCGCACGATCGCGACCCGCTGCTTCTGACCCCCCGACAGCTCGCGTGGCAGTGACCTCGCCTTCTCGGCGAGCCCGACACGCTCCAACAGCTCCATGGCCTCTTTCACGGCCTCGTCACGTGTGCGCCCCTGCACCAGACGAGGTCCGAGCAGCAGGTTGTCCATCACGTTCAGATGTGGGAACAACTCGTAGCTTTGGAACACCATCCCGACTCGCTGCCGGATCTCGGTCCAGCGCGTCCCCGGATCCGTGATCGCGACACCGTCCAACTCCACAGTGCCGTCCGTGATCGCCTCCAGGCCGTTCAGGCATCGCAGCAGCGTCGACTTCCCGCAGCCCGAGGGGCCGACGACGGCAATCACCTCGCCGGGGGAGACCTCCAGGTCGATTCCGTCCAAGGCCCGGAGATCCCCGTAGTTCTTTCCCAGACCGGAAATTCGCAACATCGGGGTCATGTGGTGGCCCACTTCCTCTCGAGACGCCGAGCACCCCACGAGATCGGGAAACACACGACGAAATACATGATCAACACGGTGCCGTAGATCCACAAGGCACCGTCAGGATGGGTGAAACGGTTGACATCGATGATCTGCTGACCGACCTTCAACACCTCGACCACACCGATGAGAGCCACCAGGGGAGTGGTCATGATCATGCGGTTGGTCAGGTTGATGCTGGTCGGAAGCAGGCGACGCGCCGCCTGGGGCAGCACGACGTACCACTGCACCTGCCACGGAGTCAGGCCGAGTGCCTGCGCACTGGCGTACTGGTGTTTCGGGATCGACGTGATAGCGGAACGCACCAGGGCGCCCATTTCGGCTGTGCCCCAGAGCGTGAACACGACGACCGCGGCCGCCTGGCCGTCGAGGCTGACGCCGAGATAGCGGGCCAGATCGAAGAACACCAGGAACAACAACACGATCTGCGGCATGATTCGCACCACCTCCAGGTAGATGCGGGTGAACAGCTTCACCACCGGGTTCCGTGATGTCATGACGATGCCCAGTCCGATGCCGAGAACGATCGAGAAGGCCATAGCGATCAGAGCAATGGATGCACTGACCCACAATCCCTCGAGAAGTCGCAGAAAGTTTCGTCCCTGGAGGAGCAGCTCAATCCCCGAAAGTCGCACGGCGCAACCTCCTCTCCATGAAACCGGCGCCCAGCGAGACCGGGAGCAGGATGAGCAGGTAGCAGACGACGAGCAGCAACAGGGCCTCGGAGGTCTGGTATTTCGACCCGATCTGTTCCTTTGCTCTGAACACCAGATCGGGCAGGGCGATGATGCTGACCACGGAGGTCTCCTTCACCAGGAACACCAGGTTCGCCGTGATACCCGGCATGCTGATGGCGACGGCCTGCGGAAGAATCACCCGCCTCGTTGCCTGCCATGGTGTGAGGCCGAGGCTGAGGGAGGATTGCAGCTGGATCGGCTCCACCGCATCCAGTCCGCTCCGCAGCGTCTCCGCCATGAAACTGCCGCCCAGGAATGTGAGCCCGATGATGGCGCAGATCTCCTGATCCAGTTTCATGCCCAGCTTCGGTAGTCCGTAGTAGAGAAAGAAAAGCTGTACCAGCAGCGGGGTGTTGCGTGAGATCTCGATGTAGATGATCGCCAGCTGACGGGCAACGGGGACACGGAAATGCTGTGTCACGGCGCAGCAGATCCCGACGAACAGGGCCCCGACGATTCCGAACAGCGCGACCCGCACCGTGAGCAGTGCCGCCTCGGCGTAGACGGGGACCGAGCTGAAGACGATGCCCCAGTTCATTCCAACTCCTCGCCGGTGAGGCTCCCCGTACTCAGAGCTGTCCTCCCTCGACCACCAGTTCCTCCGCGGACGCCGAGTCGCCGTACACGGGTCGCAGGGTCTGTTCGAAGTCGGCGTGGAAGAACTGTTCCTTGCCGAGGGTGGCCAGGTGTTCGTTCAGCCACGACAGCAGCGTCCCGTTGCCCTTGGTGACGGCGCCTGCGATGCTGTCGGGGTCACCGAGAGCCGTGATACCGG
>JABCNW020000056.1 GCA_013333945.2 Propionibacterium sp. | reverse complement strand
GGCGTAGAGACACACCGCTGCGAGCCCGAGCAGACGGGCGAAACTCAGCCGACCGAAGCGGCGGTACTGCCAGACCAGGCCTGGCAGGAACAGCGCCGCGAATGCCACGGCTCCGATGATCGCGGCGAGTAGACCATTGTTCACCCAGTCCTGCAAAGCTCCTCCAGTTGTGACGGTCGAACGGAGGATATCGCGTGGAGGCGGCCCTGAACCGGGGTCCCGTGGTGTGGTCGGGTCTCGTCGCGGGCGAGATCGGAGGTCAGAGGTCCCGGATGTGACATAGTGAGCCGCGTTGTTCACACGACTCGTGAAGGCGACGCAGAAGATGTAGGAGGAAACCCGGTGTCCTCTCCGGAAGGCGACCTGAAGGTCGCGATGAAACCCCGCCACCTCGTGATGATGAGCCTCGGATCCGCCATCGGAGCCGGGCTGTTCGTGGGGTCTGGCGAGGGCATAGCGACGGCAGGACCCGCGGTGCTGCTGTCCTATGTGATCTCCGGGGCGATCGTCTTGGCCGTGATGCGCATGCTCGGCGAGATGGTGGCGGAAGACCCGAACCCGGGGGCATTCTCCTACTACGCAGACAAGGCCCTCGGACCCGCCGCCGGATTCGCGATCGGCTGGCTGTGGTGGATCGAGATGGGGCTGGTGGTCGCGACCGAGGCAACCGCGGCGGCACGATACCTCAATACGCTCGTCCCCGGTTTCCCGCAGTGGGGATTCGCGCTGATCATCATGGTGGTCTTCACGGGAATCAACCTGTTCAAGGTCGGAAGTTTCGGTGAATTCGAATTCTGGTTCTCGCTGATCAAAATCGCCTTCGTGGCGGTATTTCTGGTGCTCGGAATGGCCTTCCTTCTCGGCTTCTCCCCAGCGCACTCACCCGGGTGGGGGAACCTGCTGGGAAGCGACTTCATGCCCCACGGATTCAAGGGAGTCGCATCGGCTCTGCTGGTCGTGATCTTCGCCTTCGGGGGCGTGGAGATAGTCGCTGTCGCCGCCGCCGAGACCGCCGACCCGGAACGCAGCATCAGGAAGGCCGTCAACACGATCCTGTGGCGCATCCTCATCTTCTACATGGGCGCTGTGACGATCATGCTGCTCGCCCTGCCCTGGAACGACCCCGCCCTCAAGGAAGCGCCCTTCGTCGCAGTCCTGAACGCGGCGGGACTACCCGCCATCGCGGCACTCATCGGGATCGTGATCGTCGTTGCGCTGCTGTCCTCGCTCAACGCGAATCTCTACGGTGGGTCGCGCATGATCTTCTCGCTCGCCGAGCGACGCATGGGGCCCGCAATGATGCGCGGCACGAACGCGCGTGGCGTGCCCGTGGCAGCCGTGCTGTCCACCTCGTTCCTCGGGTTTATCGCGGCGGCACTGAACTACTTTTGGGCGGAGGAGGTGCTGAAATTCCTGCTGAACATGGTCGGCTCCACCATGATCGTCATCTGGCTGGGGATCATCGTCTCGCACCTGGCGCTGCGCCGCCGCGCCTTCCGCGACGGCAATCCCGCATCCACGGGTTTCCCGGTGGCTCTGTCCTGGGCAACCCTGGTCGCGGTGGTCGTGGTGGTCGCACTCGGGTTCACGGTGCCCGAGATCGCAATGCAACTTTCCAGTACCTTCGCCCTGACGGCCCTGCTCGCAGCGGTCGGAGGCTGGCTCGCCACACGTGCGGGCGGCACTGGCCCAGGGAGTGAACCAGCTGCGAACAACAGGATGTGAGGAGGGCTCGCGGACCCTGGGCAGAGGCCGAGCAGCGTCCCTGCTTCACCGGTCCCGAAGATGCCTGCCAGCTTCCGTGGTAGCGTTTGGTCCTTGCACCATTCGCACGATGCTCAGCGCCCAAGGCACTTCGAGCAGAACAACCCGGCCGGGACGTCACCCAATACCCGGCGATAAATTCTGGAAGGCAATACCGTGACCCATCACGCCATGAGCGAGAACACGCGCACCGCCATCGAACTCGTCGACACCTACGCGGCACACAACTACTCGCCGCTGCCCGTCGTCGTCACCGAGGCGTCCGGCGCATGGCTGACGGATGTGGACGGTCGCCGCTACCTGGACTGCCTTGCCGCCTACTCGGCCCTCAACTTCGGGCACGGCAACCCCACCTTCATCGATGTCGCGATACGCCAACTGGAACGGCTCACCCTCACCAGCCGGGCCGCTCACTCCGACTGGCTCGGTCCGTTCGCCCAGAAACTGACGCGCCTCGCGGGCAAGGACATGGTCCTGCCGATGAACACCGGCGCCGAGGCAGTCGAAACCGCCATCAAGGTGGCCCGCAAGTGGGGTCACCAGGTCAAGGGACTACCGCAGGACCGCGGCGAGATCATCGCCATGCACGGCAACTTCCACGGCCGCACCACAACGATCATCAGCTTCAGCGACGACGAGACCGCGCGCGCCGATTTCGGCCCCTACAGTCCCGGGTTCCGGCTCGCCGATTTCGGTGACGTCGACTCCCTGCAGCAGGCCATCACACCCGAGACCGTCGCCGTGCTGCTGGAACCCATCCAGGGCGAGGCCGGCATCATCGTCCCGCCGGCGGGATACCTCCGCGAAGTGCGGGAACTCACCCGCAGGAACAACGTCCTGCTGATCTGCGACGAGGTACAGACCGGCATGGGCCGTACCGGAACCACGTTCCGGTTCCAGGCCGAGGGTATCGAGCCCGACATCATCACCGTCGGCAAGGCCCTGGGTGCGGGCATCGTTCCGCTGTCAGCGGTGATCGCCGACCGCGAGATCCTCGGGTTGCTGCAACCGGGCCAGCACGGATCGACCTTTGGTGGCAACCCTCTCGCGTGCGCCATCGGGTCGGCTGTTTGTGACGTGCTGGCCACCGGCGAGTACCAGCGCCGCCCCACCGAGCTGGGCGAACGCCTGCACGCCGGACTCGAGACCCTCGTCGGTCACGGTGTGACCGCGGTTCGGGGCGCTGGGCTGTGGGCTGGCGTCGACATCGATCCTGCGATAGGCACTGCCAAGGACGTGAGCCTGGATCTCCTCGATCACGGCATCCTGGTGAAGGACACCCACGGCCAGACCCTCCGGTTTGCGCCTCCGCTGGTGATCACCGAAGACGAGATCGATCTCATCGTGCGTGAACTCCGGGCCGTGCTGGAGCAGCGCCTCGCACGGCATTCCTGAGGCGGGAGAAGACCTGCTCGATGCCGGAAGCAGCCGTCGAACTGACCATCGAGCGGGTGCTGTGCGCTGTGGAGTGCGTACCTGCTGGGCGGGTGGTCAGCTACGGCGACATCGCGGAGCTGGTGGGCACGTCTGCCCGGCGGGTGGGGGCAGTCATGGCCTCCGCCGGGCCGGGGGTGCCGTGGTGGCGGGTGGTCAACGCTGCGGGACGCCTGCCCGATCATCTGACGGCGGAGGCTTCCCGGTACTGGGCCGAGGAGGGGACCCCTGCGGTCGACGGGCGGTGTGTGATGTCGCGGGCCCGGGCCGACCTGCTCCGGCTGGCCGCAGACCACGAGACCCGGCTCACCGAGTGGGGAACCGGGTCTCGGGACCTGAACTCACTCGCAGGTCAGTAGCCCCGCCGACTCCTTCAGCGCCAGCACCCGACCGGCGGATTCGGCCAGACGATCGGCGTTGCCCGGGTCTTCAGCCGCCCAGGCGATGGTGGCCTTCAGCATCTCGTCCATCAGCGACGGATCGGCGTTGATGAGCAGATCCCCACCCGCTGCGAAGAACCGGACGGCCCGGTCGCCGGGTTTGACATTCCCCACGGCGACCGCCGCGCCCAGGTCGTCGCTGATGGCCACCCCCTGGAAGCCGAGGTCGCCACGCAGCATGTCGGTGACGATCTTCTTGCTGAAAACCCCCTCCTGGTCCGGGTCGATCCGGGTGAAGATCGCCGACGAGATCATCACCGAATCAGCTCCGGCTTCGATACCTTTGCGGAACGGTTCCAGGGATTCGCCGTCGGCCGTGATGTCGCTGTCCTTCGCCACCCCGTGGTCGGTGTTGACCGTCACCTCACCCAGTCCGGGAAAGTGTTTCAGGGAGGTCGCGATTCCGGCGTCCTGCATTCCCTGGGTGAACTCCACCACCGACCTGCTCACCGCGGTGGCGTCATTGCCGAAGTTGCGGTTGCGTTTCCCGATCGGTGCGTTGCTGTCCTGCTTGTCCTTGGGCACCACGTCGGCGACCGGCGCGAGATCGTAGTGGATGCCTGCGTCCGCCAACTCCGTGCCCCACGTCTGGGCCCGGCTCCGCAACTGGCCGTCCGCCAGCGACCCCTGCTCGACGGCGTTCGGGATGTCGCTGAA
Organism: Propionibacterium sp.; assembly: GCA_013333945.2. Taxonomy (GTDB): domain Bacteria; phylum Actinomycetota; class Actinomycetes; order Propionibacteriales; family Propionibacteriaceae; genus Arachnia. The sequence goes on along the minus strand of JABCNW020000056.1, from coordinate 2,797 downwards.
TCCCGGTCCCTTGAGGCGCTGTATGTGACCACCCTCCTGGTCGACGGCGATCAGCAGCGGCATCCCGGAAGACTGTATCTCTCCCAGCTCGGAGGTGATCGCGCTGATCCGGGAGGCGCCCTCGGTGCTGTTGCCGAGCAGCACCACGGCCCCGATGCTTCCCGACTCGATGGCTTTGCGGGTCTTGGCGTCCAGCCCGGAGGTGCTCACCCCGATCATGAACAACTGTCCCGCCTGCTGCTCGGTGGTCAGGGAATCCGCTTTCGCTCGGCATTTCATCGTGTCAGGTGTGGGTGAGGGGGAGGGCGACGAATCGGGTAGCCCATTGGACGTTGCTGTGTGTGAGGCCTCCGTGATGGCGTGTGGTGCCAGGGAATTCGCCACAGGCTCTGCCGAGCAGCCGACCAGGAGCGATGCGCAGGTTGCTGCCACGGCGATCCGCGGCAGACGGCCGCAGCGCCACGGGATTGCTTTCTTCACGCGTGTCCGCTGCATCGCATCCGTTGCTGTCATCACTGCCTCCGCTCTTGCTGCTCGTGGTCCGGTCCTGTTTCTGAGCGGGAATGGTAGTCGCCCAGGGGGTCATGGCTGGTGACGGTGGCGTGGAGGAGGAGTCGACTGCGAGCAGGATTTACGGCGCGGGATCCGGGTGATCCTTCCTGGCGCGCACCGCTCCGACGAGAGCCAGCACGAGGAACAGGAGCAGCAGCACGGCGATGAGGGTTTTGTGGGCATGCAGCTCGGGGATCAGCATGAGGCAGGCCAATACGATGGCCACGAAGAGCGGGAGAAGTGTTTGTGTTCTTCTGTGAGGAATCATTTCGACTCTCCTGGTCGTCAAGATGTGGCATCCCCGATTTTGAGGACCCGGCATTTCCAGTGTAAAAGCGCTGGATTCGGTGCTCAAGAAGGAAATTGGAAGTGTCACCGGCTTTCGAGACTCGGGTTCCCCGGGTTCTACGATGATGTGCATGCGTCATGTCACTGTTGATCTGAACCAGGAGAGATCCGCCACCCTGGAGGCGGTTCTTTTCGACGTTCCTTCCCTCAAGGAACAACCGACTCCGTTGGAGCATCCCCGGCCCGCGGTGATCATTGCCCCGGGTGGGGGCTACATGATGCTGTCGCAACGCGAGTCCGATCCGGTGGCCCTGCTGCTCAGCTCATAAACGCCGGGCATGTAGCTGTATACGAACAGTCCTGTCAGCAAGGTCACGAGGTAAACCGCCGGGTGAAAGGAACATGGCTTTCGTTCTTCCCCATGGAGGGGGCAGGTCTTGCGAGCGAGATCATGTGCTGCGACCACGCGAACGGGTTGGGAGAGTGGGCTTGATACGCTGCCCCGGATCGTTCGATTGGAGCAGTGATGACCCTGTGGAGGAGGTAGGCTGTGGAAATTGTTCTGTTACCCGCAGAAGATCGTCAGCAGATCGACACCTTCAGTGTCGCGTACATCGATGATCCGCTGACCTTCGCCGAGCTGTACGACGCTTTCCGGAACGTGGCCGCTGGGCGGGCGGGGAAATGCTTCCTGAGCCTGGATTCCCTCGACCAGTGCGTCTATACGTCCATGCACGCCGTCGAGAAGCACGATATGGACGACGAGCTGACTCTGGATGTCCCTGAGGATGAGGACCCCGCGCAGCTTCGGGCATATGACGTGGCGAGGTTCAAGCTGATCCGCGACGTTCTGAGAGACCCCGACCGGGTGGTCGGGTTCGACAGCGCCGGGGAGGAACTGGACATCGACGAAGACGTCGTGTCGGCGCTGGTGAGGATCCAACGGAATTCTGAGGCAATCCTGGAGGAATCTCACGTCGTCCAGTGTCTGCCGACCAGTGATCCGGTGGATCTGCTGGCGAACATCCCCAACGGCTATTTTGACGGCGATATCGGCCCGTTCGGTACCGTGGCCATCGCCCGGCGGATGCTGACGCACGGATACGAGCTTTTCGGGATCGGGGCTCGACTGCTGGGTTTCATTCGGACCACGGAGCCAACTCCGGCGCTGGTCGAGGACTTGAAGCTGCTGTATCGACAGAAAACCGGTGCGTGGGAGGAACTGTTGTCGGTGCTGGCTGACTCCAGGTTCTTGTTCCTCGGCTACGCACAGGACTTCCCGGAGGTCGTGGAATGAAGACGCGGGGTAGAAGATGTCTGGGACATCCGTGTCGGTCCCCTGACGATTGCACTGCACGAGGTGCGGGCCCTGGGCACTGACTTCCCGGAGGGTCAGCGCCCTGAGGGTTCTACGATGATGCGCATGCGTCATGTCACCGTTGATCTGAACCAGGAGAGATCCGCCACCCTGGAGGCGGTTCTTTTCGACGTTCCTTCTGTCAAGGAACAACCAACCCCGTTGGAGCATCCCCGGCCCGCGGTGATCATTGCCCCGGGTGGGGGCTACATGATGCTGTCGCAACGCGAATCCGATCCGGTGGCGGTCGCTTTTCTGCGTCGCGGGTTCAACGTGTTCGTGTTGCGCTACTCACTGCGGAAATACGCCGCCTATCCCAACCCCGCTGTCGACGCGGCACAGGCTGTGCGGTGGATACGCGCCCATGCCGGCGAGCTGGGTGTCGATCCACGGCAGGTGAACCTCCTGGGATTCTCGGCGGGCGGGCACGTCGCCGCACTGCTGGGCACCCACTGGAACCGCGACGATCTGCTGGCAGCCGAACGCGCCGAGTACGAGGCCACCGGTCGGGGTGACCTGTTGCGTCACGGTTCGCGACCCGACGCGCTCGTGATCTGCTACGGGGCGCTCAGCGTCGACTGGGTGGACGGTGACGAGGAG
>JABCNW020000055.1 GCA_013333945.2 Propionibacterium sp. | reverse complement strand
TCGAATCGACCGCGATGATCTCCTTCTCCGCGGTGCAGGGCAGGTTGTTGTCGAAGCTGGCGCCGTCGACGATGCACTTCGCGGCGTGCTCAATGTCGGCGGTCTCGTCGACGACGGCAGGCGGGTTGCCCGCGCCCGCGCCGATTGCCTTCTTGCCGGAGCTCAGCACTGCCTTGACGATGCCTGGACCCCCGGTGGCCACCAGCATCCGGACCTTCGGGTGGGCCATCATCGCATTGGTGTTCTCCAGCGACGGCGCGGTGACCGTCACCACGAGATTGTCGGGGGCACCGGCGGCGCGCAGTGCCCGGTTGATGCGACGCACCTGCCAGCACGACAGCTTGGCGACCCGCGGATGCGGGCTGAACACGACGGCGTTGCCGGCGGCCAGCATCCCGATGGAGTTGCAGGTGATGGTTTCGGTGGGGTTGGTGGTGGGGGTGATGGCCCCGATCACGCCGTAAGGCGAGTACTCGATGGTGGTCAGGCCGTCGTCGCCGGACCACGCCTCCGTGACGAGATCCTCCACCCCGGGGGTCTCGGCAGCCGCCACCTTGTTCTTCAGGTACTTGTGGCCGACATCACCCATCCCGGACTGCGCCACGGCCTGCTCCGACATGTAGTCGAGAGCCTCGGGGGCCAGCATCGCTTCACGGATGGCCGCGACGTAGCGGCGCCGGTCGGCCATCGAATGGCTCAGGTACTCGCGCTGCGCCACGTGGGCGGCCTCCACCGCGGAATCCATGTCGGCGAACACCCCATCACCCGGGGCTTCCTGCTGCGTCGCGGGCGCCTCGGCCTGGCTGCCGTTGCCGGGGAGCATGGCCGCGAGGACCTCGCGGATGGTCGCCTCCAGCTGTGCCGGATCTATCTTCATTACTGCTCTCCTATCGTGTTCCAGTCCTGCAGCGCGCAGGTCGCGATGTCCACGTCCTGTTCAGCGGTTCCACCCGAAATTCCGATGGCTCCTGCCAGTTCCCCGTCGACAAAGACGGGCACCCCTCCGCCGAACAGGACCACGCGGCCGGAGTTGGTGTCGGCCAGACCGGGGAAGGGACCGTCCTCGGTGGCCAGGGGACCGAGCGTCGCTGTCGGTGCCTGGAAGGCCACGGCGCTCCACGCCTTGTTGATCGCGACCTCTGTGGACGCGAGCAGCGCGCCCTCGACGCGGTGCAGCAGCATCAGGTTCCCGCCCGCGTCCGCGGCCGCGATCACGACGGGCACACCCAGCTCGACGCTGCGCGCCTCCGCCCGTTCGGCGATCCGTTTGGCCGCGGCGAGATCGAACCGACGGGTCGGAGTGCGGCTGCGAGACGGTGTCGAGGCGGACTGCTCGCCCACGGGCTCGCCGTCCGGTGATGAGGGGGATCCGAGGACCTTGGCGACGGCGTCTCGGACGATGCGTTCGATCTCCTCGTCGCGCCAGGTCTCGGCCAGCCTGGCCAGGGAGTAGACGGCGTCGGAGAGACGGGTGAGGTATGTGATCAGCTCGGGGCGCACCGGTTCGGTCTCGGCCAGGGTCAGCACCCGCCGTTCCGCGCGACGCACCACGGTGCGGGCCTGGTGGAATGCCCCCGACCGGTCGTCGCGGCCCGGCACCACGAACTCCCGCTGCGGCCCCGTGACCGCCAGACAGTCGTCGATGAGATGCTCCAGGTCGGTGATGTCGTCGGCGTTGATCTTGTTCGCCAGAATTGTCGCGCCTTCGGGGTCGCTGGCCAGTTCGGCGGCCAGCACGAACAGCCGCTGCTGCACGTCGTGGATGCGACGTCGCCACTGGCCGGCGGGCAGCAGCGCCTTCGCTGCTCCGAGCGCTGCGTTGGCCTCGTCGACGGTGCCGTAGGCTTCCACGCGCAGGCTCTGCTTGGGCACCCGGGAGCCCCCGAACAGCCCGGTGTCACCTTTGTCGCCGGTGCGCGTGTATACGTGTGGCATGACGGTCAGTCCTCCACCTCGACCACGTCGACGATGCCGACGATGGTCGCGTCCAGGGGGGCTTGTTGCCGGCTCGCAGCGAACCGGGCAGAGCTGCCCTTCGTGATGATGACCGTCTCACCGGTTCCGGCGCCGACGGTGTCCACCGCGACCTCCTGGTTGCCGACGGCGGTGCCGTCGGAGTGGACGCGCTGGATCAGCAGCAGCTTGAAACCGACGAGGCGTTCGTCCTTGCTGGTGGAGACCACCGTGCCGACCACCTTGGCCAGGTACATCTCAACTCCTCCTCGTGATCGTGATGTCCGCCGACGCCGCTGCCTCGCGGGCCAGGTCGGTGATGATCGCCTTGCGGTGCACGCTCAGCCGCGACCCCGGAGCCAGGGAACGGATCGCGGATTCGGTGACCACGCGCGTGGTGCAGTGCACCGCATCGCCCGCGTCCGCGACCTCCCCGACGACCCGGTCGAGGGTTTCCGCGGTCGCCAGGCGCACCCCGAAGGATTTCAGGGCGGCGAGGTTCTCACGCAGCATCGCCGCGTAGCCCGACGGCATCTGCGGGAACCAGCCGCGTTTGTCCGCTGAGTCGGGGCAGGCGGCGTTGGTGGCCACGCCCACCGGTTTGTTGCTCATGATGAATTCGGCCACCACATTGCTGGCCAGGCAGTCGCCGATGCCGTGGGCGACCTTCGCGGCCAGGTTCGCGGTGAGGGTGGGGATGATGAGCAGGTCGTGGGCCTGCACCAGAGACTTCTCAACCGGGGTCATGCCCAGGGCGGCGATGCGTTCCTGGTCCAGGATGCGGGAGGCCGAGTCGGTCTGTCGCCAGTCGAGGTTGACGTGTGCCGCGGCCCGTTTCAGCGACTCCAGGGCCGCGTCGAAACCGAGCAGGGCACCGGAGAACAGCACCAGCGCGTTGGGTTTGCCCGTGGCCGGGGTTTCCTGCCGGGGTTGTTCAGCGAGCACGTCGCGCACGATCCTGGTGATCAGCTCGCGCAGCTGTTCCTCGTTCATCTGGCACTCCTCATGGCCGCCCCCAGCGGGGTGGGGAACAGGGGTTCCTCGGGTCGATC
>JABCNW020000054.1 GCA_013333945.2 Propionibacterium sp. | reverse complement strand
GAGAGCAGCAGGGGAGGGTCCAGGAACTGCTCACCCATCTCAGTGCCCCGGACAGGGCGAGCGTTCCACTCTTCGAGGCGGTGGCGAACCTGCAAGCCAACGTCTCCTGGGAGGACCTCGCGGCCACGGATGAACGCCTGACCGATGCCCTGCTGCGCCTCGCCCACGCGGGTTACGCCGAACCACCCATCGGAGTTGCGTTTGGTGAGCGCCACCGACGCGATCCCGGGATCGAAGACTGGGTGGCGGTACTGAATCAGTGGCTCCTTCCGTTGGCCGACAGCCCCGACCCGCGGGACCACGCCCTGATCCTGGAGGTCCGGGAGGTTCTTCCCTCTATTGGCTACCGCTGGACCCGTCGAGGCATCAGCGCGGCCGCCTCCACCATGGACCGGGTACTGGCCCGCAGCGCTTCCAAGGCTCTCGCCGCAGTCGAGATAGCAAGTCTGGAGGAGGAAAACCTCGGCGCTGACCTGCGCGCCCTGGTGGTGTGCGATTTCGAGCGGGCGGCCGCGCTGCCACACAGCCTGTGCGACGTGGTGACCGCGGACTCGGGATCGGTCTGGCAGACCTTGAAGGCCTTGGCCGAGAACCCGGTCGGGCAGCGCCTCGAACCGTTGCTCGTCACCGCTGGGGTCGTCGCGGGGACCCCGTCGAGTTCCCGGGCGCTGATGGACTTCGCCGCGGGTCGGCTCCCCGGGCACTCCTTGGATACCGCCGAGGAGGAGGGTCTGGTGCGGGTTCTCGGCTGGAATGTCCGCCAGTGGGTGCCGGTGGTCACCGATTTCTTCCAGATGGGTGGCACCAGGCTCTTGGTCGGTACCCGTGGGCTGCTGGGGGAGGGATGGGACGCCCCGGGCGTCAACTGTCTGGTGGACCTGACCAGCGCAACCACACCCGGTGCCGTGGTTCAGCTTCGCGGGCGCAGCCTACGACGCGACCCGGAGAATCCGGCTAAGGTCGCGATCAACTGGTCGGTGGCCTGCGTCGCTGACGGGGTGATGGGGGACGCGGATTGGCGTCGTCTCGTGCGCAAGCACCGTGGTTACCTCGCTCCCGACGAGCGTGGCGATCTGGTGGACGGGGTGGCGCACCTAGCCGGTGGGTTCAGCGAGTTTCGGACTCCGGAATCGGACGGGATCGAGGCCGCCAACGCTCTTGCGGCCCGGCGTTCCCGGGAACGCGACCGGGTCACAGAGCAATGGAACGACCCGCGGATCAGGACCGGCCGGGAGGTGTCGGTGGTGCGGGTGAGTTCCAGGGCGAAGGAACCGTTGACCGGAAGCGGTTTCGGGGAGGCGGCGCCCCGGAGGCTGGGGCCCGTGCTGTGGCCCTGGGCGCTGGGCGCGGCCCTGGTGCTGGCGGTGTTGGGGCTGTCCTGGTGGGTGGTCGCCGCACTGGTGTTGACAGGAGTGGATCTGTTGATCCGGGTGAATCGGGCGGGACGCAGGCTCGCCGGGCTGGCGGCGAACGTCGGTGTCGGCAGGGTGGCTAGGGCGGTTGCCGATGCTCTCCAGGCTTGCGGCTTGCTCACTGCAGGGGCCGGGGCGGTTGCGGTGGAGGTCAGAGGACAGGAACTGCACTGTCGACTGCTCAGAGTGTCCGCGGAGGAAGCAGCCAAGTTTGCGGAGGCTTTGGACGAGGCGTTGCAGCCTGTTGCCCGACCCCGATACCTGATCTCCCGTCTCACCGCCGCCCCACCCCGGTTCCGGGACGTCTTGAGGCTTGCCCTGACCGGGTGGGAAACCGTTCTGGAAACCTGGCATCCGGTCCCAAGCGTGCTCGCATCCAGCCGGGACCAGGCCGATGCCTACCTACTCGCCTGGAGGAGATGGGTGGGGGAAGGGGAGGTTCGGTACGCTCGCAGCCCCGAGGGCAAAGGCATCACGCGAGCGGTGCGTGGCGCCGATCCGTGGCAGTTCACCTCGGTGATTCGTCTGCACTGGGAGTGAGCGCTCTTGTGGTTCGAGTTGGCTGGTTCGCCATGCCGCACTTCTGATGTGCTGACAGGCCATGGGAGCCGGGTCGCTGTTGCTTCTCTCAAGCGCTTTTCTTGGAGACCGGAAGCAGGCTGCCCTGCACTCTCGAATTGGTAGAATTGGACCTGTAGTACACGACGGGAGGGTCTACAGGGTGAGTGTCTTCCTGATTCTCGGAGTCGTAGGAATCGCAGTCCTGCTGGTGTCTTTGATCCTGGGAGATCTGCTGGATTCGACTCTTCATTTCGACGGCTTGGATTCCGAGGTCTTCTCAACCTCGGTCATCGCGGCCTTCATCGGGGCCTTCGGGTTCGGTGGGGTGGCCGTCCAGGAATTCACGAACAACGTGTGGTTGGCCTCCTTGGTCGGCATGGTCACGGGAAGCCTGGCTGGCTGGGGGGCAGTGACTCTCACTCGCTTCCTGAAACGCGCAGAAACCGGGCAGGCGCTTCGCAGTGACCACCTGATTGGGGCGGAAGCCCGTGTCATCACGGGCATTCCGGAAGGCGGTTTCGGCGAAATCCGGATCGGCACCCACAAGCGCGCAGCACGGGCGGAACTGCCGATTCCCGCCGGAACCCCAGTCTGGGTTTCTGGTGTCCTGTCTCCTACAGCCGTCGAGGTTCGTCCCAGCGTCAATGAGCTTCCCCAGCCCTGAGCGGAAACAGAAAGGTCCAAATATCCATGAACAATTTCTCCTCCCTGATCACTGGAGTGGGAGGCATACTTCTACTGATTGCCCTGCTGATCTGGTTGGTTGCCAGCCGGTACCGGGTGGCCCGTCCGAATGAGGCCTACATCATCACGGGCCAGAAGGGCAAGGCGGTTACCAATCCTGAGACCGGTATGGTTTCCACCGACCTGTCCGGACAGAAGGTCATCATGGGCGGTGGTGTCTTCGTGATTCCTCTGATCCAGCGTTTGCACGTGCTTGACCTGTCCAGTCGCCGCATCATGGTGCAGATCCGCAACGCGGTCTCCGGGCAGGGCATCAAGCTGAACCTCGATGGTGTTGCAATTGTCAAGGTGGGTGGCAACGAGGACTCCATCCGTGCCGCTGCACAGCGCTTTCTGATGCAGCAGGAGGAAATCGAGACGTTCACCCAGGAAACCCTTGCTGGTGCGCTCCGATCCATCGTCGGTGGGCTTTCCGTGGAGCAGATCATTCGTGACCGTGCTGCTTTCGCACAGAGGGTGGCCGATGAGTCGGAGGCATCCCTGACTGGTCAGGGCCTGGTGCTTGACACCTTCCAGATTCAGGACATCACCGACGATGGCTCCTACTTGTCGGACTTGGGGCGTCCGGAGTCGGCCAAGGTTGGTCAGATTGCCGCGATCGCCGAAGCCGACGCTCGACGGGAGGCCGAACAGGCGAGGCTGGCCGCTGAGCAGGAGATTGCGATCTCGGAGCGGGCCCTTGTGCTCAAAGAGGCCGAGATCAAGGCCGAAACGGATGCTGCTCGCGCCCAGGCAGCCGCAGCTGGGCCACTCGCCCAGGCCGATCGTGATCAGGCCATCCTTACCGAGCAGGAGAAGGTCGCCGTGCGGCAGGCGGCACTGAAGGACCGCCAGCTCGATACCGAGGTCCGCAAACCCGCAGACGCGAAACGGTACGAGACCGAGACCGCGGCCCAGGGACGGCGCAACTCCGAGATCTTCGAAGCTGAGGCCCGCAAGGCAGCCGCCATCGCCAACTCCGAGGCCCAGGCTGAGACAGCACGTCTCACCGGTGAAGGTGAGAAACAGCGCCGTGCCGCACTCGCCGAGGCTGAGGCCATCGAAGGTGCGCGTCGCGGTGAGGCCGAGAAGGCACGTCGCATCGCCGAGGCCGACGCCATCCGCGCTGAAGGAGAGGCCAAGGCCGCCGCGGCCCTTGCCGTCGGTACCGCTGAGGCGGAAGCCATGAACAAGCGGGCCGCCGCCTTCGCGAACTACAACGAGGCAGCGGTGTTGCAGATGCTCGTTGAGGTGCTGCCGCAGGTCGCTGAGAAGGTTGCCGCCCCCATGGGCAGCATCGACAAACTCACCGTTGTCTCCACGGAAGGGGCGGCCGCGTTGCCCCGTCAGGTCAACGACAACGTGCTGCAGACCGTCGAGATGATCAAGAACACCACCGGTATCGACCTGCTTGACATCCTGAAGGGTCACACGAGCGGCAAAGCGCTCAAGGGCGAAACCGTCGAGTGACAATCCCTGGAAAGCGAGGGGCCGGACCTCATCAGAGGTCCGGCCCCTCGTCTTGTTGATCAGCTGGCCACGGCGGCGGCAATCCGGTCTCCGACCTCGGAGGTCTTGACAGCACCGGGAGTGCGGCCCGCGATGTCGGCGGCAACTGCGTCGTCAATGCGGCGGGCTGTCTCGGGGTGTCCCAGGTGCGCCAACAACAGAGCTACAGAACTGATGGCCGCGGTCGGATCAGCGATGCCTCGACCGGCGATGTCCGGAGCCGAACCGTGAACGGGCTCGAACATCGATGGGTACTCGCCCGACGGATTGATGTTCGCGGAGGCCGCCCGGCCGATGCCCCCCGTGACCGCCGCAGCCAGGTCCGTGACGATGTCACCGAACAGATTGTCAGTGACGATCACGTCGAACTGGGCAGGGTCGACCACCATGGCGATCATGGCGGCGTCGATGTGCAGGTAGTCGCGCGTGACCTCAGGAAACTCCTCACCGATCTGATCGAAGAGGCGACGCCACAGGCCCCCGGCATTGACCAGGACGTTGTGCTTGTGCAGCAGGGTGATCCTGCCACGCCGTGCCCGGGCGCGCATGAACGCGTCACGAACCACGCGCTCCACCCCGAAAGCAGTGTTGACGGAAACTTCGGTGGCAATCTCCTGAGGGGTGCCGGCCCGCACCGCGCCACCATTGCCGCAGTAGAGTCCCTCGGTTCCTTCACGCACCACCACGAAGTCGATGTCGCCTCGAGCCACGACCTCGGGGGACAGAGGAGTGGAAACCCCCGAGTAAAGCCGTGACGGGCGGAGGTTTACTGCGTGATCGAAGGCGAACCTGAGTCTCAGCAGCAGCCCCCGCTCCAGCAGCCCGCTCGGGATCCTGTCCGAACCGGGAGCCGCCCCGACCGCCCCCAGCAGGATGGCATTCGTGGCCCGCAGATCCTCCAGAGCGGAATCGGGCAGGACATCGCCGGTACGCAACCAATGCTCCGCGCCGAGATCGAAGTGAACCTCCTCGAAGGTGTTTTCGCCCACGGCGGCCCGCAGCACCTTGAGCGCCTCGGCAGTCACCTCCGGGCCGCTACCGTCGCCGCCAATAACTGCCAGGGTCTGTCGTGTCATGCGGGAAGACTAGGCGTGCCATCGGTGGTGGCGGTTCGATTCCCACGTCTCGAGATGGATGCGACCGCCGCGGCCTCGCGCCCCGATCCCGTTTCCGTCGCTAGGCTTGCAGTATGCGTATCGCCCGTTTCGCCGTGGCCGGCAAGGATCCCGCCTACGGCATCATCGAGTTGGAGGTCGACGGCGGGGAGTACCCGGAAACCGTCGCCGCGATAACGGGGGACCCGCTGGCCGGGGTGCCCGTCAATTACACGGGCGCCAGGCACGACCTCGCGGATGTCCGGTTGTTGGCACCCGTCATTCCCCGAAGCAAGATCGTTGCGATCGGGCGCAACTACGCCGATCACGCCGCTGAACAGGGGGCATCCATTCCGGAGGAGCCAATGGTGTTCCTCAAACCGAACACCTGCGTGATCGGACCCGACGAACCCATCGTGCGCCCTGAAGGATGCAGAGATCTGCATTATGAAGGTGAGCTGGCCATCATCATCGGGAGGATCTGCAAACAGGTCCCGGAGCACCGAGTGGCTGATGTGGTGTTCGGCTACACCATCGCAAACGATGTGACCGCACGAGACTGGCAGAAGGAGAACGATCAGTGGTTCCGAGCTAAGGGATGCGACACCTTCTGCCCTCTTGGTCCATGGATCAATACACACCTCACCCCGGCGGAGGCGGGTCGTCTCGCGATCGAAACCCGAGTGGGTGAGGATGTGCGGCAGCTGGGGAACACATCCCGGCTGGTCCGGGGTATTCCGGAGCTGGTGACCTACGTCTCCTCGTTCACAACACTGCTTCCTGGGGATGCCATCCTCACCGGAACCCCGGCAGGGGTGGGTCCGATGGCCGACGGGGACGTGGTTTCGGTGGAAATCGATGGGCTCGGGGTGCTGAGCAATCCCGTGACCTCCGCGTGACCACCCGCCTGCCCGGACCGGAACTCAGATATCCGGTCGCCCTGCGAGGCGAAGACCCCGTGAAGCTGGCGATGGGCCTGCTGGGCGCGTTCTTGGCTTTCCTGGTAGTAGTGCAGCTACTGGCACAGGCCGTATTGGGGGTCGGTTGGTTGTTCAGGGGGCAACCGAATTTCGAGGATTACCGGTCCCGGGCGCTGGCCTATGAACTTCCCGACGGGATCTTGGCGAGCCATCTTGGGATCGCGGGTCTGTTGCTGTGCGTGCTGCTGATCCAGCGCTACTGGCATGGTAGGAAGGGCGGCTGGGTGATGTCCGTCCAGCCGGGGGGACGCTGGCGGTACTTGTTGATCTGCCTCGTACTGGCGGCAGTGCTGCTGAACATCGTCATGTGGCTCATGCGCGGGGGGAACATGGCCTGGCAGGCGGCCCAACCCGACTGGATGATATATCTCGTGCTGATCCTCATCACCTCGCCCCTGCAAGCAGCTGCGGAGGAGTTTTTCTTTCGCGGTTACCTGCAGCAGGCCATCGGTTCCTTGGCGGGCAGGGCCTGGGTCGGCATTCTGTGCTCAGCTCTGGTTTTCGCGTTCTTCCACGGACATCAAAACATCGCGCTTTTCGTGCATCGTTTAGGTTTCGGACTGATAGCAGGGATCCTGGTGTGGGCCACGGGGGGCCTGGAGGCTGCGATCGCCGTTCATGCGGCCAACAACGTCTTCGCCTTCGGGTATGCGCTGTTCACGGGTGGGGTTGCCGCGCTTAAGGCAACCTCGGAGATCTCCTGGGAGGCGGCCTGTTCGGACCTCGCCGGTTTCGCCGTCTTCGGCGTCGCTGCCTGGTGGATCGGGCGCAGGATGCATGTCGCCACCCTGACGCCCTGATCATCTCCAGCTGTGAGCTTGAGTTACCGTCAGGATGGCCGTGATGTGCGGCGTCTTACACTTCCGTCATGATGGATGTGCTTCTAGGGGTTGTGGACCGAGGGTGGGTATCCGAGAGCCACCACCGGGGCAGGATCAGTGTGGTTCGCGAGGACGGGCGGTTTCTGCTGTCTCTCGGAGATATGGCCGCGCCCACCCTGCCCAGGTCGGCCCTCAAACCGTTCCAGGTCATCGCGATGCTGCGCAGTGGCCTGGATCTCGAAGATCAGCTGCTCGCGCTGGCCGCGGCGTCACATCTCGGGCAGCCCATGCACACGGAAGGGGCACTGCGCATCCTCGAGATGACCGGGTTGAGTGCGTCGGACTTCCAGCACACCGCTGACCTTCCCGGCGATGAGACATCGCTCGCGGCCTGGCTGGCTACTGGGAGGAGGAAAGAGCCGCTGGCGCACAACTGCTCCGGGAAACATGCGGCCATGTTGCGCACCTGCCGACTCGCAGGGTGGCCCCTCGATGGCTACCGAGACCCGTCGCATCCCCTGCAACAGGCCATCAGGGCCGTCATCGAGGAGTACTGCGGTGTGCTCGGTGAACCGGTGGTCGATGGCTGCACGGCACCTGCCTTCGCCACCACGTTGCCGGGGCTGGCACATGGTTTCGCGCGCCTGGCATCTGAGGAGAAGGGACCCGGCAAGCTGGTGGCGGACGCCTTCCGCCGCTATCCCGAATACACATCCGGTGCTTCCCATCCTGTAGTCAGCCTCGTGGAACAGGTACCAGAAGCCGTGGCCAAGGTGGGTGCCGAGGGAATCCTCGCCGTCGGTTTGCCCGAGGGGATTGGGATCGCGGTGAAGATTTCCGACGGGATGGGTCGTGGACGCTTTGAGGTCGTTGACGCCATCCTCACCCGCCTCGGACACCCGGTGACCAGCGGGCCAGGTGAGGTCCGCATCAGTTCCGAATTGGAGGAGAATCTCGCCTCCTTGACGGGGTGAACCACCGAGTTGCGCGCCTGAGACGGGCCGTGTACTGTTTCTCTCCGTGCTCGGGAGAGCGCACAGGGGTATGGGGTAATTGGCAGCCCGACTGATTCTGGTTCAGTTAGTCTTGGTTCGAGTCCAGGTACCCCTGCGGAGCGGGTCTTCGAGGAGATCCATCCCATCGCCTGGCCCCGTTGTGTAGCGGCCTAGCACGCCGCCCTCTCAAGGCGGTAGCGCGGGTTCGAATCCCGTCGGGGCTACCAGGACAATTGCCTTGGTCAGACGCAGGTTTGGCCAAGGCATCTGTCGTTCGTGGGGTGCAATATCCCGCACCACAATTCGATTCTCCTGTTTCACAGGGTACCCCGCAAGATTTCCTCCAGGATCGTCACGCCAGTGCGGAGAGCGAGCAACGCCAGCTGCACCCGATCCCGCGACCCCGTTCTTGATACCAAAGGTTGTGACCGTGGGCATCGCCCGTCCTTGGGGCTGCGGCGCTCGGCATCCCGCTGCTGCTGCACGCTTTGGTGTCGATGCTGATGAGGTCCTTACGCTGCATCTGTGGCTATCTTTCTAGCGGATGCATGATTGGTTTTGCTACTGCTGTTCGGGAGTCCTAACGGGACTGTTGGTGCGGCACCGGCCTTGTGGCTCACGAGTAGGTTCTCGTGCGTTGGTCATTCGGTTCCGTTGCGGCGCAACACCTCACTCAGGCGTTCAGCAGCGGCCATCACGGCGGGGGCGTGGAGCCGTCCCGGCTGCCGGGTCAGGCGTTCGATGGGACCGGAGACGCTGACGGCTGCGATGATCTTTCCAGAGGGGGAGAGCACCGGGGCTGAGACCGAGGCGACCCCCGGCTCGCGTTCGGCAACAGACTGCGCCCATCCGCGGCGGCGTACCTGCTGCAATGACAGCACCGTGAACGTGGCTTCCTTGAGTAGACGAGGCAGGTTCTCGGGTTCTTCCCAGGCCAGCAACACCTGCGCGGCAGAACCTGCGGTCATGGAGAGCTGTGCCCCAAGGGGAACGGTGTCTCGCAGACCCGAAGGACGTTCCACAGCGGCGGAGCAGATTCGGAGATCACCCTGGCGGCGAAACAATTGGGCCGATTCGCCGGTGATGTCGCGTAGCCGGGTGAGGATGGGTCCTGCGGTGGCCAGCAAGGGATCCTCCGCGGCGGAGCTGGCCAGCTCCGCGAGGCGTGGGCCCAGAACGAAACGTCCCTGGAGGTCTCGGGTGACCAGGCGATGGTGTTCCAGGGCCACTGCCAGTCGGTGTGCCGTCGGTCGTGCCAAGCCGGTGGCACCTACTAGGCCTGCGAGCGTCAGAGGGCTGTTTTCCAAGGCAGTCAGTACGGCCGCTGCCTTGTCGAGAACTCCTACTCCGCTTCCTTCGTCCATATTCCGAGATTATCGTTTCGAATGTTGGACATGCAAGATAGAGTGCCGCCACCTGGCAGGCCCTGTCCTGCGATCAATCGTAATGAGGAAGCATGAAAATGGGGAAGACCCTCGCTGAGAAGGTTTGGGATGCGCATGTCGTACGCGCTGTCGATGGTGAACCCGACTTGCTCTACATCGACCTGCACCTGGTGCACGAGGTTACGAGCCCGCAGGCCTTCGAGGGTTTGCGGATGAATGGTCGAAGGGTGCGCCGTCCGGATCTCACCTTGGCGACTGAGGATCACAACACTCCCACGCTGAACATCCTCGAACCGATCGCGGATCCCGTCTCCCGAACCCAGGTGGAAACACTGCGCAGGAATGCAGCTGAGTTCGGAATCCGTCTTCATTCGCTGGGCGATCGCGATCAGGGGGTCGTCCACATCATCGGCCCGCAGCTCGGGGTGCCCCAGCCCGGCATGACCATCGTCTGCGGCGACTCCCACACCTCGACCCACGGTGCCTTCGGGGCCCTGGCCTTCGGCATTGGCACATCGGAGGTGGAACACGTGCTCGCCACCCAGACGCTGCCGCAGAAGAAACCCAGAATGATGGCCGTCAACATCAACGGCGACCTGCCGCCCGGGGTCACCGCCAAGGATGTCGTCCTGGCGTTGATCGCCAAGGTCGGCACGGGCGGTGGCCAAGGCTACATCGTCGAGTACCGGGGAAGTACCATCGAAAAGTTGTCGATGGAGGGTCGCATGACGATCTGCAACATGTCCATCGAGTGGGGCGCCAAGGCCGGCATGATTGCTCCGGACGAAACAACCCTCGCATACCTGAAAGGCCGCCCCCCCGCTCCAGAAGGAGCCGAGTGGGATGCCGCGGTTGAGTACTGGAAGACTCTTCGCTCCGACGACGACGCCCACTTCGATGCGCAGGTGGACATCGACGCGACCCGGCTGACCCCCTTCGTAACGTGGGGCACCAACCCAGGGCACGGCGTGCCGCTCGGGGGTGTGGTGCCCGCTCCTGAGGATTTTGATTCCGAGGTGGAGCAGGCCACAGCGCGCCGAGCCCTCGAATACATGGATCTGACCCCGGGGACCCCGATGCGGGAGATCGCGGTAAACGCAGTGTTTCTCGGTTCCTGCACCAACGGCCGGAGCGAGGACCTGAGGCTGGCGGCCTCCGTGCTCCAGGGACGCAGGATCGCCGAGGGCGTGCGGATGCTCGTCGTCCCAGGTTCGGCCCGGGTTCGGATCCAGGCTGAGCTCGAGGGCCTGGACAAGATCTTCCTCGCATCTGGGGCCGAGTGGCGGGCGGCGGGATGTTCGATGTGCCTTGGCATGAATCCCGATCAACTCTCCCCGGGGGAAAGGTCGGCCTCCACGTCCAACCGCAACTTCGAGGGACGCCAGGGCAAGGGTGGACGCACCCACCTCGTCAGTCCCGCGGTCGCCGCCGCGACCGCCGTCACCGGTCACCTTGCCGCCCCTGCTGACCTGATCGGAGCCTGAGACATGGATGCTTTCTCCACTCACACCGGAATCGCCGTTCCACTGCGCCGCAGCAACGTCGACACCGACCAGATCATCCCCGCCGTCTACCTCAAACGCATCACCCGGACCGGCTTTGAGGACGGGCTGTTCGCGGGCTGGCGCAGCGACCCTGATTTCGTGCTCAACCGCGAGCCCTTCACGGACGGGACCATCCTGGTGCCCGGACCTGACTTCGGGACTGGCTCGTCGCGAGAACATGCCGTCTGGGCGCTGCAGAACTACGGCTTCAAGGTGATTGTGGGAACCCGGTTCGGTGACATCTTCCGTTCCAACTCGGGCAAGGCAGGGTTGCTCGTGGCCCTCGTCACGGAGGAGGACCGGGACAGGCTCTGGGCTGCCATCGAGACCGCCCCCGAGGAACCGGTGACGGTGGACCTGCCGGAGCAGACCATAACCCGCGGGGATCTCGTGATCGGGTTCGAAATCGACGAGTACACCAAGTACCGCTTGCTGAACGGCTTGGACGACATCTCCATGACCCTGCAGCACGACGACGAGATCGGGGCGTACGAGGCGATCCGCCCGGGGTTCAAGCCGAAGACCCTGCCCGTGCGGACTGTAGACACCGTCTCCTGAGGACCGCTGCTCGGACGGGTGACGATCCCGACGGTATTCTCCTGCTTCGTGGAAGTCGAAAAACGTCCCTGGCAACGCTCTCTGCGTGAGGCGAACCAAGAAACGGCGCCCCGTGCCTACCGTTTCCTGGCGCGACTGGTTCACCTGGTGATGGGTGGTCTGGTCCGGCGGACCTGGCGGGGGCAGGAGAACGTCCCGCCCGGCGGGGTGCTGGTGGTATCCAATCACCTCTCGAACTTCGATGTCCCTACGACCGGCGAGTTCCTCGTCTGGTCCGGGCGCTGGCCCCGCTACCTGGGCAAGTCCGAGATCTGGAAGGTGCCGGTGGTTGGGTGGTTCGCGCGCGAGTGCCGCCAGATTCCTGTCATACGCCACTCCGAACGGGCCAAGGACTCGCTCGTGCATGCTCGCGAGGCCCTGGAAGCGGGGGAATGCGTCGCGATCTTCCCCGAGGGAACCATAACGGCCGATCCCGATGGCTGGCCCATGACCGGGCGCCCGGGCGCCGCCCGCCTGGCGCTCACGACCGGGGTGCCGGTGATCCCGGTCTGTCAGGTCGGGACAGACGCCCTCCTGGGTCGGAAGAAGCTGGAACTTCACCGGCTGTTCTCCCTGCGTAGGCGCCCCGTGATGGTGCAGGCGGGGCCGCCTGTCGACCTCAGCGCCTTCCCGATGGGGGAGGAGCCCGCGAAGGAGGACGTGGAACAGGCCAGCGTCGCGATCATGGACGCGATCACCGCGGTCGTAGCCGAACTCAGGGGCGGCCCCGCCCCCGAGGGGCGCTGGGACATGCGGGTAGGTGCCCGCGTGCCCCAGCGGGGGTGAGCCTCAGGCGGGATCGTTCATCAGGGTGCGGGCCTGTTCCATCAGTTCGACGGTGGCGATGGTGGCGTTCAGCGGACGCAGCGGGGACTCGGTGATCCCCGCTGCGATGCAGCGAGCCACCTCCACGGCCTCGTGGAAGAGGCCCTCGTGGTGGATACGTGGCTCGTCCCAGGACAGCACCCGGCCATCCCGGAACCTCACCTCGACGGGCCCCGGGCGGTAGAACGGGCCGTCGAGCACCAGGGTGGCGTCGCTGCCCCCGATGACGGCGACGCTCGGGGTGTCGGTCAACATCGAGGCGAACACACTCGCCTGGCGCCCCTCGCCGTCCCCCAGCAAGGCCATGAACTGTCCGACGGCGCCCGTCGCGTGCCGGGGACCGACGGCCGCCACCACCTCGACCCTGGGCAGGACCCAGTCGGCGAACATCAGCGGATAGATCCCGAGATCGTTCATGGCCCCGCCACCCTGGGCCGGGTCCATGGCGCGGCGGTGATCCACCAGGTACTCGCCCATGTCCACGGTGACGGCCTCGATCCTGCCCAGCAGATTCGCCGCGAGCACCTGCCGGACCACGTCGAAGCGAGGCAGGGCCAGCGACCACACCGCCTCCATGCAGAACAGGTCCTTGTCGCGGGCCAACTCGACCAGTTCCCGCGTGGCCTCGACGGTGGGGGTCATGGGTTTCTCGACGAGCACGTTTCGCCCGGCCTCCAGGGCGAGCCGGGCGTGGGAGGCGTGGTCTAGGTGGCCTGTAGCGACGTAGACGACATCCAGGTCCTGGGCTACGAGTTCCTCGTAGGAGCCGCAGGCCTTCTCGACGACGTGTCCTTCAGCGAATTCGCGCGCTCGATCCAGGGAACGGGATCCGACGGCGACAATGCGCTGGGAGGTGTTCCGGGTCACCGTGGTGACGAACTGGGCGGCGATCCATCCGGTTCCGATCACGCCCCAGCGAAGGGCGGGCACGGAGGTCGGGTCGGTGGTGCGGGGCTGGGGCAGGGAATCAATCATCTGCGGTCCGTTCCGGGCAGCAATGCCCACATTGTCAGGACAAATTCTCCGGTTGATTCTATCTCTCGATATGCATCGGCTCACCGGTGAGTCCGGGAGGTCGCATCAACAGGGCCGGCTAACGAAGCGGGTTGTGTCGCCCTCCGGAAGTGCACGCCTCCGGAGCGATCCTCGCCGCTGACCGGGGCATCCCTGAAGTACCGTATCGGCGGGCGATCTCTAAGAAACCGCAAGAGCGGATAACAAACCTGATCTGCATCCGCTAAAGCGGATTGAATCGTTAGAATCTCCCAGATGTCAAAGGAGATGCTCAAGCGGCGAGTGGCGATGCTGCTGCTGTTACTGGTGGTGGCCAACCTGGTCACCATGGTCGGCGTGTTCACGCTGGGGCGTTTTCACACGGATCCCACGACCCTGCTCGACTACCTGGGCTCCCGACTGCTCGGCTCCGAGTGGACCGGGAACCTGGAGGTCGCGCATGTGATCTGGAACATCCGCTTCCCACGCATGGTGGCGGCTCTGCTTGTGGGCGGCGCGCTCAGCGTCGCGGGGGCCGCCTACCAGAGCCTGTTCCGGAACCCGCTCGTCTCCCCTGATGTGCTGGGTGCATCGAGCGGGGCGGGTTTCGGGGCCGCGCTCGCGATCGTGCTGGGGCTGGGACCGACCTGACTCCAGGGGGTCGCCTTCCTCTTCGGGCTGCTGGCCGTCCTCGGGGCGCGGAGTGTGTCCTGGATGACCTGCAGGGACCAGGTGCTGACCCTGGTTCTTGGGGGCATCATCGTCAGCGCCCTGTTCTCCGCGGGGGTGTCGATCCTGAAGTACCTGGCGGATCCGGACAGGGAACTGCCCGCCATCACCTTCTGGCTCATGGGGGGACTCAACGGGGTGCGTCACGCGGACCTGCCTGCCCTGTTCACCCCTATCCTCACGTGCACCATTGTGCTGTGGCTGCTCCGCTGGCAGCTCGATGCCGTGACCTTCGGGGAGGAAACCGCGAAATCCCTGGGGGCGAACGTGACTTGGCTCAGGGCTGGGGTAATCGTGTGCGCCACCATCCTGACTGCCGTCTCCGTCTCCATCTCGGGGTGATCGGTTGGGTCGGGCTCATCGTGCCGCACGTGACCCGGATGCTCTTCGGCCCCCAGCACCGGCTCCTGATCCCGGTTTCCTTCCTGCTGGGTTCCCTGTTCCTGATCGGGGTGGACACGATCAGCCGAACCCTGCTCGATGCGGAGATCCCGCTGGGGATCCTGACAGCCCTGCTCGGTGCGCCGTTCCTGGCGTGGCTGATGATGGAAAACAGGTCATGGTGAACGCGCTGATGGTTCGCGGTCTCACCCACCGCTATCCCGGGCGCGGAACCCCGGCCCTGGACGATCTCGGGTTCGACCTCCCGGAGAACTGGCTGGCGTTCGTGCTTGGCGCGAAAGGGTCGGGGAAGTCAACCCTGTTCCGGATCCTGCTGAGGCTGCTGCGCGCAGACTCGGGTGAGGTCGAGATCGGCGGGCGTCGGCTGGAGAGCTACGGTCCGGCGGCCCTGGCCGGGGTGATCAGCTACATCCCGCAGTCCAGCGAGGTGCCCTTCAACTTCTCCGGACGACACACCGTGGTGTTGGGCCAGGTGACCCGTCGGGGTTTGCGGGCCAGCCCCCGGGAGGCCGACTGGAAGGCGGCCGATGAGGCACTCGAAGCGGTTGGGATGACGGGGCTCGGGGAACGCGGGATCCAGGAACTCAGCGGCGGCGAGCGGCAGCTGGTGCTGATCGCCCGCGCCCTCTGCCAGGGCGGGCGGTTGCTTGTACTGGACGAGCCCACCTCCGCCCTCGACGCCGGCAACCAGATCCGGGTGTTGAGGCGGCTCCGCCGGCTCGTGGACCGCCAGGGCCTGACGGTGCTGCTCAGCTTCCACCAGCCCAACCACGCCTTCGAGTTCGCCGACGACGTCCTGCTCCTCAAGCAGGGGCGCAGCCCCGGACTGAAACCCGTCGCCGACCTGACGGGGGAGGACCTCAGCCACCTCTACGACCTCCCCGTGAGGGTGGTGGATCTGACGGACATGCCCGGGCTCCGCCTCTGCGTGACCCGGCCCGAGACCAGAGGAGACCAGTGAACAATCCGTGGCAGCTCTACGACGACCTCATCGACCTGATCCCGCCCGGGACAAAAGTGCGCGACGCCCGTATCGGCAACTGGGCCTGCGCCACCTCCGACACCGGTACCGGGGTGGCGATGATCTACCGCGGCGGCCCCCGTGCAGGTTTCGCCGAACGCGACATGGTCGGCCGCGACCTCCGGGACGCCGCGTCCGCCGTGAAGTCCTGGGACCTGGAACTGGCCGCTCTCGGGGTGGCCGCCATCAACTCCTTCCTGACCGCGGAGGAACGGGTCAGTGCCAACCTCACCCCGGGCGAGGACGAGAGATCCACCTTCGAACGTCACGCGGAAACCCGCCCGGACCTCAGGATTGCCACCATCGGTCATTTCGGTGACATCGAGAAATACGCCGAGGGCCGTGACCTCATCGTCCTGGAACGGTTGCCCTCGGGAAACGATCTCCCGGACCCTGCGGCCGAGTACCTGCTGGCCGACCGCGAGCTCGTCTTCATCACCGGCTCCGCCCTCACCAACAAAACCCTGCCCCGGCTGCTCGAGCTGTGCAGCGGGGCCAGGGTGATTCTCGTCGGCCCGAGCGCGCCCTTCGCACCCGAGGTCCTGCCCGCCTGCGTCGCCGAGATTGGGGGATCGTTGGTGATCGATCCCGATCACGTCCGACGGGCCATCGGGCTCGGAGGCGGGATGGCTGAGGCCCGTCAAGGACTTCGCATGTTCAACCACATCATCAGGAGGAACCCATGAAAACGCAGTGGAAACCGTTGGTCGCGGGGCTGGTCGCCCTGGCCACGCTCCTGACGGGCTGCTCGTCGGGCCCCGCGCAGACGACCGGGTCCCAGACCCCCGCGGTCTCCGCATCAGGAGGCCCGCTCAGCTTCAAGGACATGGGTGGGCGTGACACCGAGCTGGCGGCCCTGGCGAACCTGGCCTTCGGGGCGGACCCTCCCGCCACCGTCATGATCTACACCTTCGGGGCGGACAAACTCGCCGGCTGGAACACCAAGGTGACCGAACAGGTCTCCCGGTACATAACCCCGGAGGCCGCGGCGCTGCCGGTTCTCGGCAGGGCGAACGGCAAGGACGGCACGTTCAACGCCGAAACCCTGCTGGGTCACGGGGTCAACGTCATCCTCGACGCGGGTGAGGTTTCAGCCGAATACGCGAAGATCGACGATGACCTCGAACAGCAGAGCGGGATCCAGGTGGTCCAGTTGTCGACGGAGCTCCAGCAGCTGCCCGAGTCCTACCGGATGATGGGTCGCATCTTCGGCTACGAGGCGCGGGGCGAGCAGCTGGCAAGTTACATCGAGAGGATCAACACTGAACTCGCGCGGGGATCGGAGACGATCACCGACGAACAGCGCATCTCCGTCTACTACGCCACGGGCGATGCGGGCCTGAGTACCGCAGGAAGCAAGAACATTCACTCCCAGGTGATCGACGTCATCGGCGCTAGGAACGTCTACGGAACGGCCGACAAGGCCTCGGGCTGGGTCGACGTGAACGCCGAGCAGCTGCTCACCTGGGATCCTGACTGGATCATCACCATGCCCGGGAAGGGTGGGGCGGACCTGGCGTCGAGTGACGCCTTCAAATCGTTGCGGGCTGTTTCCCATGGCAACGTGTTGACCTCCCCACAGGCCCCCTGGGCCTGGATGGACGGCCCCCCCTCGGTGAATCAGGTGATCGGCGCGGTCTGGGCGGCGGAGACCATCTACCCAGATACCTACAACTTTGATCTCCCGAAGGAGGTGGAGGAGTTCTATTCGCTCTTCTACCTCTACGAGCTGACCGATTCCGAGCTGAACGAGATCCTCTCCGGAGCCGGCCGCAGGAACTGATCCGTCCGGGGTCCCACGGCAAGTAGGATGAATCGGCAATCGAGTTCAGGAGGCCCCAATGTCGGAACGAACCAAGATCGCCCTGGTTTTCGGTGGAAGGTCGTCGGAGCATGGCATCTCCTGTCTGACGGCGGCCAGTGTGCTCGGAGCCATCGACCGGGAACGGTTCGACGTCATCGCCGTCGGTATCTCGAAGAGTGGCCGGTGGTCCCGGATGTCGCTGGAGGAGGTCGCCGGCCTCCGCGTCGCCGGGGGCGCCACACCGGAGGTTCCGGAACCGGAATACGATGCGGTCTGGCTGGTCGGTGAGCACGGGGGCGAGATCGCAACCCGGGTCGGCGATCAGCTGGTGGACGTCCAGGAGGTGGATGTTGTCTTCGCCTCGCTGCATGGCCCCTACGGCGAGGACGGCACCATCCAGGGGATGTTCGAGATGATGGGCATTCGCTACGTCGGGCCGGGGGTGCTGGCCTCTGCGGTGGGCATGGACAAGCACTTCATGAAGGTGGCTTTCGAGGCGGCGGGGCTCCCGGTCGGCCCCTATGTCGTCGCCTCGGAGCGCCGGTTGCGTCTCGAACGAGAGGCCGTGCTAGCCGAGGTGGCTGAGCTCAGCTTCCCGGTGTTCGTCAAACCTGCGAGGGGAGGCTCTTCCATCGGGATCACCCGGGTCACCGATCTGTCTGGGGTGGAGGCCGCCATAGCGGAGGCGCAGCGCCATGACCCCAAGGTAATTGTTGAGCAAGGATTCATCGGAACCCGGGAACTGGAGGTGGCGGTGCTGGGTGATCCTGGGTCCCCTGAAGGGTGTCGGGCCTCGGTGGTCGGTGAGATCCGGGTCCAGGACGGGAACGGTTTCTACGACTTCGCCACCAAGTACCTGGACGATGACGGAGCCACCCTCGACGCTCCGGCTAGGACCAGCCCGGAGCTGGCAACCAAACTCCGGGAACTGGCCTGCCGGGCATTCAATGCCATCGACGCCGAGGGGCTCGTGCGCGCCGACTTCTTCGCCACCGAGGACCAGGCGTGGATCAACGAAGTGAACACGATGCCGGGGTTTACCCGTATCTCGATGTATCCGGCTCTGTGGCAGGCAACTGGTATTCCGTATCCCGAGTTGGTCACCAGGCTTATTGAGCTCGCCCTCGAGCGCCCGGTGGGGTTGCGTTGATGAGCGCCGAGTTCGAGATGATCGCCGAACTCACCGATGGTTTGGCATTCGGCCCCGATGTGCGGCTGGGTCCTGGTGATGACGCGGCGGTGCTGGTGCCGCGCGGCGACATCGTCATCACCACCGATGTGCTGATTGAGGACGTCCATTTCAAACGCTCCTGGTCGCCCGCATTCCAGGTCGGTAGGAAAGCTGTGGCGGTCAATGTCTCGGACGTCGAGGCCATGGGGGCCGAACCCAGTGCGGTGGTGATCGGGCTGGCGTTCCCGAGAGATCTGGACCGACGCTGGGTCAGCGACTTTCAGGAGGGTGTGGTTGAAGAGTGTGCCCGGGCCGGGGTCAGCCTTGTCGGCGGTGACCTGTCCTCGTCTCCGCACATCGCGCTCGGGGTGACCGCTCTGGGAAATTTGTCCGGGCGTCCCGGCATCACCCGGGCGGGTGCGAGGATTGGCGACCAGGTTGCGGTGTGCGGTCGGCTCGGCTGTTCGGCGGGCGGCCTGCTGGTCCTGCAACGAGGCTTCGGTTCTCCCAAGGACCTGGTTCTGGAACAGCAGTGCCCAACAGTCCCCTACGGACAGGGAAAAGCTGCCGCGGATGCTGGGGCCACCGCGATGATCGACGTCTCCGACGGCCTATTGCAGGACCTTGGGCACATCTGCGAGCTCTCCGGGGTAGGCATCGATGTGAGAACCGCGGCGTTGAAGATACACGACAGCCTGGCGCGTCTCGCGGCAGCCACGGGCAAGGATCCGCTGGGTTTCGTTCTTGCCGGCGGCGAGGATCACGCTCTCGCGGCGACCTTCCCCGCACAGGTGGAACTTCCGCAGGACTGGCTACGAATCGGCACGGTGACCTCAGGTGCGGAAGTGATTGTGGACGGCATGCCCTGGACGGGTAGCGTCGGCTGGGATCACTTCGCTTGAAAGGAAAATCAGTGAGAATCAGCGCTCGTAATCAGCTCAGGGGAACGGTTGTCTCCATCGAACAGGGAGCCGTCAACGGTATCGTCCAGATTGAGGTCGCGCCGGGACTAGTTATCAGCTCCTCGATCACGAACGAGGCCATCCGTGATCTCGGGCTCACGGTCGGTGGGGAAGCTGTCGCCGTGATTAAATCGTCCTCCGTGATGGTGGGTGTGCAGGACTGAGAAGTTCCTCCCTCCGATCCCTGGGAATCCGTGTGATGGGGTGCTGAGCGGGGGGGTCATCGGAGTGGGTTTCGCATCTGATACGCCCTCTGGACTAGGTTGGAATCATGGCGACACGCGGCTCTTCCTCTGCCAGGAGTTCTTCCAGCAAGTCGGGTGCCGGGCAACGGACCAAGAAAGCGAGCACCGCATCCCGCGATGGTTCGAAGAAATCCGACACCCGAAAACCGGCTGCCAATTCATCCGATACCCGAGGGGCCACGGAACCGAATCCTGTGTTGCAGTTTGTGGGGAGGATGCTTCGAGGGCTTGCCCGCGGAGTGGGTGCACTCGCCAGGAGCTTTGGGGGAGTGGAGAAGGACGTCGAGCCCGAGCGACGCCGGGATGGCACGGGTTTGTTCATCCTGGTGCTCGCTCTCGTATTCGCCTCACGAGCCTGGTTCATGTTGCCGGGGCCTGTGGGAGAGGGCATAGGGGCCATCACCTCGACCCTGTTCGGAATGACTGCTCCACTGATACCGGCGGTTCTGTTCTACGGTGCCTGGCGGGTCCTGCGACACCCCAGGGACCTGGACGGGGCTTCCCGCAGGGGATTGGGCTGGTTCCTTCTCACCATGGGTGCGCTCGGGCTCATCAATCTTTCACGTGGACTTCCCCGCCCGGACCAGATGGCGGAGCTGCAGCGTGCAGGCGGGGTGCTCGGTTTCCTGGCGAGTAGTTTCATAGCCGACCTGACCTCGGCATGGGTCGCGGTTCCTGTGCTTCTCGTCGTCACTCTTCTGGGTGTTTTCTTCGTGATCGGTAAACCCTTGCGAGTGGTCCTTGCCGGGATCCGGGCGGCCCTCTCATCGTTGGTGGAACGCCCGGAGGTGCCACAGGAGAAGCTGAAACTCGGCGTCGACGTGCCCTACGACACCCCGCTGATCACCGAGAAGGACGATCCTTCCCATGAGGATTCGGTTTACGACTACGAGGCGGACGAGGACTACTCCTTGGAGTCCGGTACGGAACTGGATGACTCGCAGGTCCATGTCCCCACTGTTCCCCGTGTGGAGGAGAAACCCGACCTGCCCCCGCCGGTGCACACCCCCATGGCAGGGCGGGCTGAGCAGCTACAGCTCAGCGGTGACATCATGTATCAGCTCCCGGATGAATCGCTGCTCGCACCCGGAACCCGTCCGAAGGCTCGGACTGAAGCCTCTGACCGGATCGTGCGGCAGCTCGCTGCCACTCTCGAGGAGTTCACTATCGATGCCCGGGTCACCGGGTACACACGAGGTCCCACAGTCACCCGTTATGAGGTCGAACTCGGCAATGCCATCAAGGTTTCGAAGGTCACGGGACTGGCCGACAACATTGCCTACGCCGTCGGCAGCAACGAGATCCGTATCCTCACACCGATCCCCGGGAAGTCCGCCATCGGGATCGAGATCCCGAACCTCGACAAGGAGGTGGTCAGTCTCGGGGATGTGTTGCGTTCCCCGAAGGCACGTTCTGATCATCACCCCCTCACCGTCGGACTGGGCAAGGATGTCGAGGGCGGGTTCGTTCTGGCCAACATGGCCAAGATGCCGCATCTGCTGGTGGCGGGCGCCACCGGGTCTGGCAAATCCAGTTTCATTAACTCGCTGATCACCTCGATCATGATGCGAGCCACCCCGGAGGATGTGCGGTTGTTGCTGGTGGATCCCAAACGGGTGGAACTCAACCAGTACGAGGGTATTCCGCACCTGGTCACCCCCATCATCACAAACCCGAAAAAAGCCGCAGAAGCCCTGGCCTGGGTGGTTCGCGAGATGGATATGCGCTACGACGACCTGGCTGCTTTCGGGTTCCGACACGTTGACGACTTCAACAAGGCTGTCAGGGCCGGACAGGTCAAACTTCCCGAGGGATCCCAACGGGTGCTGGCTCCCTACCCATACCTGCTGGTCGTGGTGGATGAGCTCGCCGACCTGATGATGGTCGCCCCACGGGATGTGGAAGAGTCAGTGGTGCGGATCACGCAGTTGGCGCGAGCTGCGGGTATTCACCTTGTCCTGGCCACGCAGCGGCCCTCCACGGACGTCGTGACCGGGCTGATCAAAGCCAATGTGCCCTCACGCCTGGCTTTCGCCACATCCTCCATGACCGATTCACGGGTGATTCTCGACCAGCCGGGTGCAGAGAAACTGGTTGGCAAGGGTGACGGGCTGTTCCTGCCCATGGGGGCTGGCAAACCAATTCGTGTGCAGGGCGCGTGGGTGAACGAATCCGAGATCCGCGAGATCGTTGCCCACATCTCGGGGCAGTTGCAGCCCACCTATCGGGAGGACGTGACCACAGCAGCAGCTGAGAAGAAGGTCGTGGATGACATCGGTGACGATCTTGAGTTGGTGCTGGACGCGGCCCGTCTCGTGGTGGAGCTCCAACTCGGTTCCACATCGATGTTGCAACGCAAGCTGCGTGTCGGTTTCGCCAAGGCGGGACGTCTGATGGATATCCTCGAATCCCGCGGAGTGGTGGGCCCCTCGGAGGGGTCCAAGGCGCGCGAGGTGCTAGTGAAACCTGACGATCTTGATGACCTGCTCGCTTCCCTCGGAGCCGGGTGAGTGATACTGGGAGGATCATGAACAAGGTCCACATCCAGACGTTGGGCTGCGCCCGCAACGACGTTGATTCTGAGGAACTCGCGGGCCGGCTGGCGGCGGGGGGATTCGTCCTGGTGGATGACCCGGCGGAGGCAGAGACCGTGGTGGTCAACACCTGCGGTTTCATCGAACAGGCCAAGAAGGATTCCGTTGACACGCTGCTGGCGGCTGCCGACCTCAAGGAAACCGGCACGACGAAGGTGGTAGTGGCGGTGGGATGCATGGCTGAGCGCTACGGCGCACAGCTTGCGGGGGCCCTTCCCGAAACTGATGCGGTGTTCGGGTTCGATGACTACGCGGATATCGCTGATCGGCTCCGAGTGATCCTCGCCGGGGGCAGCCACGAGGCCCACATCCCGAGAGATCGGCGGGAACTGCTGCCACTCACGCCAGTGGACCGTCCGCAGGCCGCAGGTCGGATTGTGACACCGGGACACACCCCCTTACCTGAGGGACTGGCCCCTGCAACGGGGCCGCGCGTGACCCGTCGCCGCCTGGGATCAGGGCCTACGGCTCCCTTGAAGATAGCTTCTGGATGCGACCGACGCTGCGCCTTCTGTGCCATCCCTGCTTTCAGGGGCGCCTACCTCTCACGTCCCGTCGCCGACATCATCGCCGAGGCGCGCTGGCTCGTGGAACAGGGAGTCAAAGAGGTGTTGCTGGTTTCCGAAAACACATCCAGCTACGGCAAGGATCTCCCCGGCGCAAGCCTGGAGACCCTGCTGCCCCAATTGTCCCGGGTGGACGGGCTGGAGTGGATTCGGGTCTCCTATCTACAACCCGCCGAGATCCGCCCTGGGATGCTGGAGGCCATGCTCGACACCGACAAAGTAGTGCCCTATTTCGATCTCTCCTTCCAGCATGCATCGCCCGGAGTGCTGCGGCGTATGCGGCGTTTTGGTGACCCGGATACTTTTCTCGGACTGATCGAACGGATCAGGGAGTCCGAACCAGCAGCCGGTATTCGCAGCAACGTGATCGCAGGGTTCCCTGGGGAGACTGAGTCGGACGTCGAGACTCTCCGGGAGTTCATCATCGAAGCCAATCTGGATGTTCTTGGAGTTTTCGGCTACTCCGACGAGGATGGCACGGAGGCAGAGGGCCTGGACTCCCACCTGGATCAGGCAGAAGTGGAAACGCGGCGGGAGATGCTGGCAGATGTCGCCAACATGGTGTGTGAGTCCCGAGCCGCGGAGAGGGTGGGGGAGCGGAGCGTGGTTCTGGTTGAGGAAACCGATGCCGACGGGGCGTCGGGGCGCGCGCCGCATCAAGGCCCCGATACTGATGGGGTGGTGGAGCTTCCCGGAGCCGATCTCCGGATTGGGCAGTTCGTCGAAGTTGAGTTCATAGATGCCGCAGGAATCGACATGGTGGGAGAACCCTGATGACCGAAAAACGGTCCAGTAATCTGAACGTTCCCAACGTGCTCACGGTGCTCCGCATCATCATGGTGCCGTTGTTCGTCGCGGTGTTGTTCTGGCAACCGGCGAACCAGGGGTGGCGTTTCACCGCTTCCGGAATCTTCGTGGCCGCGATGCTGACCGACCTGGCGGACGGCTACATCGCCAGGCGCTACGACCTGATCACGGATTTCGGAAAGCTCTGGGACCCGATAGCTGACAAGGCCCTGACCGGCGCGGCCTTCATTTCCTTGAGCCTGTTGGGCGAGCTTCCATGGTATTTCACGGTGCTGATCCTGGTCCGTGAATGGGGAATCACGTGGCTGCGGGCAGCCATTGCGAAATACGGGATCATGGCGGCCAATCGTGGTGGCAAGCTGAAGACCGTCACGCAGTCGTTGGCCCTGATCGTTTTTCTCGCGTGGCTGCCAAGCCTGCCGGGAGCGGTGCAGCTTCTGGCCTGGGTACTGATGTGGGCGGCTCTGATACTGACGCTGGTGACCGGTGCAGACTACATTCGCGAGGCCATCCGAATCCGGGCCCGGGGGAAGCAACCACGGCGCTCCGCCGAGTGAACACGGGGGAGATCAGCTGCCGGTAGTGGCCTTCGGTTCAGCGGGAACTGGGACGACTACCACTTCGACGCCCAACTCTCGGATGTGAGCCAGCTCCTCTTCCGGGGCGTTGGAGTCGGTGACGAGAATGTCGATCTCGCTTAGATCGGCCATCTTCGCCAGGGTAACGTGCCCGATCTTGGAGGCATCGGCTACAGCGATCACCCGTTGTGCCCGTTCGATCATCGTGTGGTTGGTGCGAGCCTCGATGTCGTCATGGGTGGTCAGCCCGCCGGACGAACTGAGTCCGTCGACCCCCACAAGGGCGGTGCCGACATTCACGAGCCGGAGTGTCGCCTCGGCCAAGGAACCTACAAGTTCCAAGGAGTTGGAACGCAGCACCCCGCCGGCGATGAGGACGCGACCTTGCCCCTGCTCGGCTGCCTCCAAGCCGATGCTCAGTGAGTTGGTGATGATCGTCAAATCTGTTCGATGGTGCAGGGCTCGAAGTACCTCGGCGGCTGTGGTTCCACCGCTGAGACCGATGGCGTGTTTGCCCTCGGGGACGAGCTTGGCTGCTGCTGCTGCAATACGAGATTTGGCGGCTTGATTGCGCCCATCCCGCAGTCGTACAGGAAGCTCACGACTGCCCTGGATTGGACGGGCGCCACCATGGGTGCGATCCAGCAGTCCCTGAGAAGCGAGTACGGCCACATCGCGCCGGATGGTGGCCTCAGAGGTTCCCAGCTCGGTGGCGAGACTGGACAACGACATCTGTCCATTTTCCTGTAGCAACGCGAGCATCGCGAGCATTCGATCGGAGCGCTTGTGGGAATGCGTACCCGCAGCGTTCATGTCGACTCCTTCGTGCGCTTTCTCAGCATTTGGTGATCGTGTTCGTGGGTCAGTGTAACGAGAAACTTCCACGGTTTGCTGTAAGCCACTTGGGATAAGAGGTTTCTTGATTGCTGGATGTTCGGATTTCCTATCCTGCGGAGGTGTTTCGCGAACGGGGTGTCGCTGTCGCTGATGTTAAAATGCGCAGCTGTTCATGATGGGGTATTTAACAGCACCCTGAAACAAGGGGTGTGGAACGGGATGGCGTACGTGGTCCGAGAGTTGCAGGCTGCGTAAGGTTGCCTACATGCGCGAAGTGGAATTGTGGTCGAGGCTCGTAGCTGCGCTTGGTGGAGAGTATGCCCGGAGCTGGGCGTCGACGGTTGCTTTACAAGAACTTGAGAGCCGCACTGTGGACGAGGCCTTAGCTGCCGGCGTTTCATGCAAAGAGATCTGGAGGGCTGTGTGGGTTGCGCTTGAGTTGCCGGCAACGATGCGTTGAAGACAGGATGCGTTGGCAGGTATGTATCGCGCACTCTGCCGCGAGCAGTTTCACAAGCGACTCGGATCGCACCTTTCGGGAAATGTGTGATTGGGCTGGCGTCGAGTCCGCAGGAGGTCGACGGGACATCTCCCGGGGCTTTGTGACGTGCCAGCTCGACACATCGCGATGCAATCGAACACATGTTCGGGTACACTGTGTATGTCTTCGGGTTTTCCACAGCCTGGAGGTGAGCCGAATTTTTGTCACCCCCGATTCCTACAGTGAGGGTGAAGGTTGAGCTGGGCCTGAAGGAACGGCTCGGGGAATCGAAAGGAATCACACCATGGCTGTTGCTGACCGCGCCAAGGCGCTCGAAGCTGCCCTTGCTCAGATCGAGAAGGTGCACGGGAAGGGATCGGTGATGCGTCTGGGGGAGGATACCCGGTTGCCCATCGACGTCATCCCCACCGGGAG
>JABCNW020000053.1 GCA_013333945.2 Propionibacterium sp. | reverse complement strand
TGAAAAAGATCGTCGTCGCCCCGCATTTCCTGTTCCCGGGCAAACTGCGAACCTGGAACCTGGATCAGGTCGCCGCCTGGCGCGAGAACAACCCGGATGTCGAGGTGCGGGTCGCCGAGGTCATCGGCGACTGCGACGAACTGGCCCAGCTGGTCGTCGACCGCTATCTCGCGGAGCTCGACGCCGAGGGGTTCGGCGAGGGTGCTCCCGGTTTCATGTCGAGCATCGTGTTGCAGGACCGCGACGTCCTGGTCGTCGGCGGCGGGGCCGTTGCCGCACGGCGCATTCCCCGGCTGCTCGAAGCGGGGGCGAAGGTGCGAGTCGTCGCGCCGAACCTCGGGATCCCCGTCGGTCGGCTCGCGGCGAGCGGTGCGATCGCCGTCGAGCAGCGCACCGCCAGGGCGGAAGATGTCGGCGATGCCTGGTACGTCCTGGCCGCCTGCAACGATCCGCACGTCAACGCGATGATCGCGGCCGAGGCGGAACGCCGCCACACCTTCTGCTGCCGGGCCGATGACGCCCTGGGAGGCACCGCGATGACCCCGGCGACCGCCTCCGCCGGCGGCCTGACGGTGGCGGTGATCGGCGACCGCAACCCGCGGCGCTCGGTGCGGATCCGCGACGAACTGCTGCAGGTCCTGCAGGGCTGACAGCGATCGCGCGAGGTCCCGGGCCGCCCCGCGCGGGTGAGGTGTTGTCCGGTTGGGTGGAGGTGTTGTCACCCAACCAGTGGGGTGTGGAAAAGATAATCCCCACGGGTCCTGCTTCCCACGGTAGAAGTGTCACCGGATGAAAGGCGTCCGGTGGACACGTGAAAGGGGAAGCCATGTCCGAGTCCGCCAAGAGCATCGCCCGCGTCGAGAAGAAGAAGCCGCTGTCTCGTCGCTTCGCCGAGCGGGGGCTCACCACCGTCGAGTACGCCATCGGTTTGTTGGGTGCTGCGGCCGCAGCGATGCTGCTGCTCCGTGTCTTCCACGACAACTCGGTCTTCGACACGATCATGAAGTGGGTCACCGACATCTTCGTCAACGTCGCCCAGCAGGACAACTGACCAGCATGCGTGGGGCGGACGCATCCGCCCCACGCCTCCAGGTGGGTGGGCCGGGGGCGCGGGGCGAAGAAACAGCGACGGCTGACGCCGTCACCCCGGTTGCCCCGGTGCCTCGCCGGCGGCGGGCGGGGCATGTCAGCTGGTTCGGGCGACGCCGGGCCCGGCGCGGCCAGCGGGGTATGGCGACGGTGGAGTTCGCCATCGGGTTGGTCACTCTTGTGCTGCTGGTATCGGCCCTGGTCGGTATCGTCCTGCTCGGGGTGTCCCAGTCGGGTATCCAGACCGTCAGCTCGGAATTGGCCAAGCACCTGGCACGGGGCGACGACGCGCTGGCGGAGAAAACCAAGGAGAAGGCGCCCGAGCGGGCACGCATCGAGGTCGAACGCGCCGAGTCCGGGGTGCGGGTGACCACCCGCCTGGACGTCTCCATCCTCCACGTCGGTGCGATTCCTCTCGAGGCCACTGCCTGGGCCCACTGGGAACCGGGGGTCGGGCCATGAGCACCACACACCGTCCGGGACGTTCCCGGGTCCGCGACGAGCGGGGAATGGGAACGGCGCTGGTCGCGGGGGTCTGTCTGGGGCTGGTGATGGTCGCTGCCACCGTCGCGCTGATCGTCGGGTGGCTGGCCCGCGCGGAACGGGCTCAGGATGTCGCCGATCTGACGGCCCTGGCAGCCGCCGCGGTCGAGGTGAATGGTGGCGACGCTTGCGCCGAGGCCTCGAAGGTGGCCTCGGAGAACGGTGGACGCCTCGCCGGCTGCGAGGTGCGGGGGCAGCGTCCCCGGTTCGTGGTCGAGGTGACAGTTGCCCTGCCGTTGCTGGAGGGGCGTGGTTTCAACCCTGCCGACGTGGAACGAAACGCCACCGCGGGGACGGTGTGAGAGGAGACGTCATGTGAGCACCATTCGGGGTTTCGCGGACGGGTGCTGTTCGAGGATCCGATCGAATCGCCCCGGCGGCCGGTTTCTCAGAGGATCCGGCGCAGCAGCTCGGTGGCCGCCGTTTTGTCGAGGACCTGGTTGGCGTTGCCGCATTTCGGGGAGACGACGCAGGCCGGGCAGCCCGTTTCGCAGCGGCAGGTGCGTAGCCGTTCCAAGGTCGCCGCCAGCCACTGCTCGGCCACTTCGTGGGCTCGGGCGGCGAAACCCGCCCCACCGGGCAGGCCGTCGTGGACGAACACCGTCGCCAATCCGGTGTCCGGGTGACGGGCCGTGGAAACCCCGCCGATGTCCCAGCGGTCGCAGGGCGCGAAGGCCGGCAGCAAGCCGATGGAGGTGTGTTCGGCGGCGTGCGCAGCGGCTCCGAGTTGCAGCGAACCCCAGCCCAGTTCCCGTTCCAGGGTCTCCGGGACGCTCCACCACACTGCCTGCGTGGTGAGGGTGTGTTCCGGGCAGTCGAGCGGGGTGGAGTCGAGCACCTCGTGGGTGGTTTCGTCGCGGCGCAGGTATCCGGTGACTTGCCAGCTGAGTCGCACGTCGCCGAAATGCAGGGTTGTCGAGCCGAGTGGTCGCGACCGCTGCTCCCGCAGCACCGCGATGTCCTGGACGGATTCGGCCTGGGTGTACCAGGGGTTGCGGGCGGCCACCACCATGGCACGGCGCTCCTCGACGTCCAGTTCGGTCACCACGAACGAGCGTCCTTGGTGGAGGTAGACGGCACCCTGATGGACGGTGCGGTCGGCAGCTGCCGGATCCACCACCCCGATCACCTGTCCGGTGGAGCGTTCGATGATCTCCACGGGCCGGGGGGTGGTGGATCGCAGGTTGATGTGGTCGACGGCACGGTCGGGACGGGTCCAATACCAGGTGCCGCCCCGATCCCGCAGCACTTTTCCGGCGGCGAGGTGTGCTGCTAGCGGCAGGGCGGTGGGGCCGAACCAACGTTCGTCGGCGACCGTCAAAGGGTGTTCCTGCGCGGCAGCGGCCAGGTGTGGGCCGAGGACGTGCGGGTTCTGCGGGTGGCAGATCGCGGCTTCGACGGGGGCGTCGAAGATCAATGCGGGATGTTGCAGCAGGTAGGCGTCGAGGGGGTTCTCGCGGGCCAGCAGCACCACCAGCGCCTCCTTGCCCGCGCGGCCCGCCCGTCCGGCCTGCTGCCAGAAAGCCGAAAGTTTCCCGGGGAACCCGGACACGAGCACCGCGTCGATGCCGGAGACGTCGATGCCGAGTTCCAGCGCGTTCGTGGTGGCCAGTCCGAGGATCTCCCCAGTGTGCAGCGCGGCCTCCAGGTCGCGGCGTTCCATGGCCAGGTAGCCGCCACGGTAGGACGCGATCCGTCCCGGTTCGGCGGCCAGTTCCGCGGCCTCCAGGCTGGTCAGTTCCGCCCCGGCACGGGATGCGACGAAGGCGAGGGTCTGGGTGGCGTCGTCTGTCAGGCCCGCCAGCAGCCGGGAGGGGTCGCGGGCGAGGCTGGTGGAGGGTTGCCACAGCACGACGGTGCGGGCGGCGACCGGGGCGGTCGAGTCGGCGACAACGTCCACTCGTTCCTCACCGATCAGGGCGCCCCCGAAGTCGGCGGCGTTCGGTGCAGTGGCGGAGCTGAGCAGGCTGGTCGGGTCGGCGCCGTGGGCGGCGGCGAGGCGTCGCAGCCGCCGCAGCACCTGCGCGACATGCGCCCCGAAAACCCCCTGGTAGCGATGGGCCTCGTCGATGATGACGTAGCGCAACCCGCCCAGCAGTGCCGCCCAGCGGCGATGGTTCGGCAGCACGGAGAAGTGCAGCATGTCGGGGTTGGTGAGCACCAGGTTGGCGTGTTCGCGGGCGAATCGCCGCTCGGCCTCGTCGGAGTCGCCGTCGAGGGCACTGATCCGCACCGATCCCGGGGCCCGGGCCTCGGCGGCCCGGGCTTGGTCGTGAGCCAGAGCCTTGGTGGGCGCCAGGTACAGCGCGGTGGGGCGGCGCAGCGCGAATCCCCTGCCGCGACCCGCCCTGGGTTCCTGCAGCGCGGCGAGCACTGGCATCAGGTAGGCCAGCGACTTCCCGGAACCGGTGGGGGTGCAAATCGCGGCGTGACTGCCAGCGCGGGCCAGCTCCGCGAACTCCGCCTGGTGCCGCCAGGGCCGGTCGATACCCGCGGCCCGGAACCCGTCGACGAGTTCCGCATCGAGCCAGCCGGGCCAGTCGGCCCACGCCCCCGGGGAAGCAGGCCGGCGGCGCACCACCACCGCCTCCTCGGCCCCGGTCACCCACTCCCAGTTCACCCGCCCAACTCTGCCACCCCTCGCCCACTGATCGGGTCGGACCATTCCATGAAACCGGTTGAGACGGCTCACGAGGAACGAGCGACCCGAGATGACGCATATACTCAGGCTCGCTGCATGCCCGGCAAAGCAGTTCCAGTTCTCCAGATTCGTCCCGATCCCGATCTTCAGGTGGCGCTCCTAGCCGGGCTGCCGTCTCCTGGGCGTGTTGACCGCCATCACCTCCGGACAGACGGCTGCGGTCTTCGCTCATGCACGCCAGCAACGGATCCCGGTTTCCGTGTGGCGCACTAGGCGGCAGTGTGGACACGACCACAAGGACGGAGTGACCTGCACTGTGGCCCTGATCAGGATCAGCTTCACGTCTAATCTAGCCGCGGGATCCTCACTATGTCGCTGTATGTAATGATCCATTTCGATGGAATGTATCGATGATCATGCATGGCCTGGCTGGTGTCACTGGAACGGTCGTAAGGATGCCAGCCTTCACACTGATGAAGGCACACCTGGGGAACACAAGTATTCCAGGGACCCCTTAGACCACCTATCCGATTGACCCGATCAACCCTCAGGAAGCCATACAGTTGCGGACAGTGTTGTGTCTTCACTCGAGTATCATCACGTTAGGGATACTTGGGTCGATCTGTTTACTGAGTGCATAAATAATTCCTGCAGTACCAAGCATAAGTCCACGGACAGTGGTGACACCTTCAGGCATGCCAACTCTGGGCACGCATCTGGAAAAGCGCTCAGCAATCGCACCCCGAAAACTAGAGAGTTCAACTGGCGCCGCCAACCGATGCCCCTCAGCTTCTATAGAGAGGAGATTTCCAAGCGTCCCGTGGCAGAGGGAGTCATCCGCCGGCAATGACCCGGAGAGAGTTGCAAGCGCCCCCTTCCGGGCATAATCAATGAGTGTCCCATCATTGAGGATGCCGGCAGCAGATGCTCGCGCCATTGCAATTCCTGCCGCTCCATGACACCAATGCACCGGATAGAGCCTCCCTTGGGCGAGCGATTCAGGACGAGCATCAAGCCACCGATTCTCTCGAGGATCGAACAACGTGTCGTCGAAATGGAGAGCCTGCGCGGCTGCCCGTGCGACGACATTGTCGTCGAGCACAGAGGCCGCTCTCGCAAGCGCCCATCCGATGCCAGTAGCGCCGTGCGAAAAACCACCGAGCCTTGCTCGCGATTGTCCGGTTTCCCAAGTCAACGTCGCGGAATCAATACGTATGGCGTTTTCCAGAAGATGATCTGCAAGCACTCGAAGCGTGGCATTCTTCTCATGTGAGTTCGTAGTCATGAACGGTTCGGCTGTGATGACCGCGATAGCACCAGCAGCTCCCGCCATGATGTCGAAGTAAGTATCAGAGGCAACAAAATCCCTGAGGCAGCGAAGAGCGGCGTCTCGAAGATGGCTGTACCTGTTGCCGTCAAACTCTCGGTCATAGCGAGAAAGCGCATAAAGCAATCCTGCCGCCCCACTGAAAGCACCGATAGGGAGCGTCAGACGTGCCTCGATCCAGTCGGAGACAATGTCGGATAAGGCCTGTGCGGTACGTCGGGCAAGCTCGTCAAACCCTAGGTCAGGGTAGACCCTGTGCGCGTAGCTGGTTGCGAATGTGATGCCGGCGAGACCATCGTACAAGGTCGGGCCCAGCGGCCTATACTCGAGACCGCTGCTATCTGTGCTGCTGGCAACACTGATCCACGTGGCATCATCATCTCCAAGGATGGCGGTTTCCATCAGGATCTCGGCTTGTTCGCGTCCGACATCACGGAATATCGATACGAGGTTCCCAGGATAGCCCCGCCCGGATTCCTCGCGCTGGTGCCGCGCTTTCGGCGTGGGGGTGGCAGCCAGGATTGACTCGCTAATCAGACGCGTTGACTCTTCTATCGACGGTTCATTCAGGGAAGTGATACGGGAGATGGCGTCGTCGCGAGCGGTCCGGGCAAAGTAATTGGGCAAGACCTCACGCCCATCTACATACAGGGATCGCGAATCGAATGCCGAGCTGAATAAAGGGACATCAAGCCTACGGAGCGATTGCTCCTCTGAACGAATCAACGGAGCTTCCTCCAGATTGTCTGCCAACCGGACCCAGAGTCTGCGCAACAGATCATCGCGCTCCAGACCGTTGCGCAAGCGCGATGGCTGACGGAACTCAGTCAATAGCAGCGAGTAGGAGCGGGTGGCACGGGCTATGTGCCGATGTATGAGATTGGGCGCCGAACCAAGGAACGCAACGAGCTGGGCCCGCTTTTTCATTATAGCGCGGCACGTCTCACTGAAGCCTTCCGCGAGCACTGCTCGATACTCACGGATCAGATCTGCAGTCATCCCTGCTGGC
Source organism: Propionibacterium sp. (assembly GCA_013333945.2). Classification (GTDB taxonomy): domain Bacteria; phylum Actinomycetota; class Actinomycetes; order Propionibacteriales; family Propionibacteriaceae; genus Arachnia. Next base: position 3,186 of record JABCNW020000053.1, on the reverse strand, counting down.
TGATTCTTCGACCGCCCGACAGGGACTTCAATCGACTCGATACGCATCCGGTCGGTGAACGGATCGACTATTTGGTGCACAGCCGCGGCATGCGCGTCGTCAGCATGGAGTCCCCCAGTGGCGACGCTGATGTCGATACTGGCGCTCTCGCCGACTGCGAGCCGCACAGGCAAAATGCCGCTCCCGAGAACCGAAGCGTTCAGCCAAGAGGCCGCAAGAGCAGCAGCTGTTGACCGGCTCCCAGAGCGACTGCGGTTTTGCACAAGGGTCTCTAGGTCGACCAGAATTGGCCCACGTGCTGACGCAATCACGTTTTCAAGATGGAGATCAGACGCCCCAAGGACGTAGGCCACAGCAAGTAAGGCCCCAAGTTTTCTAAGGTGAGATTGTGGCGCGACCGACGCGGGAGCGTGGTGGATGAATTCGATCCAGCCATATCCAGGACGTATGAGGAATTTTGGAGCATAGAGTCTCGCTTCGATATGCATCTCGGGTGCTATAATGCCAAGGAAGTCCCGATACAACGCAAAGCTGTTGCAGTCTCGAGGCTTATACACAAGACGATGCCCATCCTCAAATGTCAAAATAGCGACGGTCTGACCCCCGCTATGACGATCTCCCGAGAACTCAACAGACCAAACAGCAAGAATAGAGCCGGGTAGAAGCCCAGTTAACCCGAGTTCGTACGCGTCGTCAGCAAGATGGGTAAGCATCTGACCCACCATGCAGCGCCAGTTCTGAACACAGGTGACAAGGTCGCGCGCCAGTACTGGATACCGCTCAAAGAACCTTAGCCGGAATCCTCGCTGGGAGAACGAAGCGTCAAGGGCGGTATAGCCACCTTGGCCTGCAAGCTCTTCAAGAAGACTTCGGAGAGCCAGCGTTGCCACCTGCTCACGAAGATATGTCAGCAGGCTGGCGCGAGCACTTGGAGTGGTCCAAGGCCATTGATCCAGAAAAGCTCCTTGCGCATAAACGATGGGATCGATGAGTGCAGGAAATGGAGTATCCCGCAGCCAGGTATTCTCGACGACAACAGGAGTTGAACACACCAGAGGACTCGCCTCCGGGAGCAAAAAAGGCTCGATGTACTGAGCCCAACTCATGCTGCCGGGCCGCGGTTTCCACGCTCTTCCGTTGAGGAGAGCCTCTAACTCACCTTCACCTAGCGAGTGGGCAACCAAGTATTCCGCAAGAATACCTTGATCAGCGATCGCCTTGCCTGCCCAGAGCTCAGCGGTTGTCTTTATCGATCCACGCGCGGCTGTTTCGACAGGTTGGCGCTCGGAGAGCAAAGCAGCCTGCATGAACGCTATGAGTGAACTTCTGGGAAGCATTGCGAGATCCCCTGTTAAACTCCTAAGAATGGTGTATTCCATACGAGATAGGCGGTCCAGGCGACACCCTGAACCGCCCACTCGCACCAGAGCTTCATCGACAAGCGCAGATGAACGTGCCGCACTCAATGGTCAGCGTACAGATCCAGCCGCTGCTCAGCATGTACGGACTGACAATCTGCTCGAATTCTGCGTCGATCTGCGCCTGCAAAGACGGGCTAGACCCGTCAGTAGCTCGGGCCGCGGTATCCCAGCTCGGGCTGACGACGGTGATCTCCTGGTCGAGGATGTCGTTCATTTGTCGCCTCCTTTCCAATCTTGTTATGGCCGCCTGCAGCAGAGTTACTACAGGACGCTGTTAACCTGTGGCGGGGTACGCACGCGAGAATGCGCGAAGGCATGTTCAGCGATGGAACGCCCCTCGAAGCTCAGCCAAGGTTTTCAAATATCAAGGAACGAATCGTCACTCGGTTATCACTTGGTACGTTCCCATGCTATGAATACTTACAGCCCTCCGCAATGACCCGATCAGATGATCTTTTGAGGAGGGCCCGTACGATTAGCGGAGGCAACTCCTCCAATGGTCATAGACCGTGAGATGGAATCGGCGGACTAGCGAGGTTCATCCTGTTGGCTATGGGCAACGCGCAGTTAAGCTTGATGTATGAGCGAGAACTGGGGGCGTGGATGGCGCGGCGACATGCTCGTCGCGCTGGCGGCGATCCTGGTTTGTATCCTCATGGGGCTGGTCGGGCAGCCTGACTGGTGGTGGTCCGCGATGATGGCCGCAACGCTGGCACTGCGGAGAACAGCCCCTGTCGCGATGGCAACGGTTGCTATGTGCATCTCTTTGGCACACTTGCTCGCGGAAGCGTCGTTCCTCTTGCCCGGCGATGCAATACTGCTCGTGGCTGCATACTCAATGGCAGCCCATTCACGCGAACGGCATTCCATCATCGGATCGATACTCGGCCTGACGTTTCTGACAGTGTTCACAGGACGGGCGATCGCCGGTGGTCAGGTGCCTGCTCACAGCTCTGCAGTTCTCATCATCGGCTTGGTTTCCGTAAGTTTCGTTGCAGCTTGGTCTCTTGGGCTGCTGCTGCGGCATCGTGCCGATGCTGTACAACAAGCAGAGTATCGACGACTGCTATCCGAACGTGACGCTGAAGCCCGCTCGCAACTCGCTGCGCTTGAGGAACGTGAACACATCAGCGATGAGATACACGATGTTCTGGCGCACACGCTCCCTGGTATCGTAATTCAAGCAGAAAGCGGGCAGGCCATCGCACCAACGAGCGAGGTCTACGATCTGTTCGCGCGGATCTCTGGAGCTGGTCGATCAGCGCTTACAGAAGTGCGCTGTCTACTTGCACCGGCGGACTCTGAAAAGACAAGCCCTTCACCAAGCCTGGAAGACCTCGACAGACTTCTCCAAGAGCTCCGCTCCTCAGGGCTGCGTATTAGCTACCAGGAAGACGGCGGTCCGGTCCCGCTGAGTCCTGGCCTGTCACTGGCCGTCTATCGGGTGCTCCAGGAGTCGCTGACAAACGTCATTCGTCACGGTGCTGAGAGCAGCGTTCAGCTTGCCTTCAGCTGGACAGCAGAGAGCCTCACGGTCACGGTATCGAATCCCATTGAGGCCGAGTCTGTGAATGCGCCGGTGCGTGAACACCGCGGCATCGCTGGAATGAGGCGCCGCTGCACGCTCTACGGCGGTCGTCTATCCTACGAGGTATACGACTCCTTTACCCTTGTCGCGATATGGCCATTGACTGCGGCAGGTACTACGGTGACGGCGCGATGAACGATAGTAAGCGGGACCTCGGTGTGCTCGTCGTCGACGACC
>JABCNW020000052.1 GCA_013333945.2 Propionibacterium sp. | reverse complement strand
TTCTGAGAGGACTGGCCTTGGAAAAGCAAATGCCTAGTCGTGTCTGACTAGGCATTTCACTGGCGACCCCGGTTGGATTCGAACCAACGACACCCGCTTTAGGAGAGCGGTGCTCTATCCCCTGAGCTACGGGGCCAACTGTGGCAGTTTATCCCATCGGTTGGCGGTCAGCGCGTCCCCGGCTTGACGCTGACCACCAACCGATGGTGATCAGCTGGGCTTCGGGGCGCCTTTGCGTGCGTAGCGCTGCCAGGTGATGACCACCCCGCCGATGGCGAAGACCACGCCGACCCAGTAGAACGCGACGGCCCCCAGCAGGCTCACTCCGACGCCGAACAGGAAAGGCCCGAAGGCGGCGATGGCGGCTGTCCAGCCGATCACACCGCCCGCCTGTCGTGGTTCGAAGATCATCGGCATCTGCATGAACGTCGAGGCGTTGCCGATCCCGGAGAACAGGAAGATCGCGAGCATGCCCCACAGGTAGAGGTTGAAACTGCCGTCGAGGGCAGCTGCCGAACTCTTGTCCGGGGTCAGGCCGAGAATGGTGACTGGAATGGAGATCACCAGCCCGATCCCGGAGATCAGGGTCCAGATCGCGCCACCCATCTTGTCGGTCAGCGGCGAGAAGGCCACCCGCGCCCCGGCGCCGACCAGCGGGCCCAGGAAGGCGTAGACCGCCGGGTCCTTGAGCACGTACCCCTGGGCGACGAGGTCGTTCAGGCCCGCCCCCGAGCCGTACAGGTTGGTCATGAGCAGACCGAACAGGGCCGACAGACCCGAGAACGTGCCGAAGGTCATGATGTAGAGGTAGGTCATCCACCATGTGTCGGGGTTGCTGAAGATGTCGAACTGCTGCTTGATGTTGGCCTTGATCGGCACGGATTTGAGCGCCAGCCAGGCCCACACCGCGATGGCCACTAGCAGGGGGACCCATATGAAAGCCGCGTTCTGGTACCAGACGTCACCCTTCGGGCCGTGCTGGGCGGCACCCAGCCAGGACACCATGGAGAAGCCGATCAGCCACGGGGTGAGCAGCTGTACCAGCGAGACGCCGAAGTTGCCGATTCCCGCCTGGAGGCCGAGTGCGGTTCCCTGGAGGCGTTTCGGGAAGAAGTAGGACGTGGAGGGCATGAAACCGGAGAACGCGCCACCACCGATGCCCGCCAGGAAGGCGAGGGCCATGAACAGCCAGTAGGGGGTGTCCGGGTTCTGGACTGCGAATCCCCAGCCGATCAGCGGCAGGACCATCAGCACCGACGTGATGGTCACCAGTTTCCGGGTGCCCAGGATCGGGGGCAGGACCATCCACACCAGACGCAGGATGCCTGCGGACAGACCCACCATGGAGGCCATCCAGTACAGCTCGTCCTTGCTGAAGGTGAAGCCGATGGATGTGAGCTTCGGGATGATCGCGCTCGGCAGGAACCAGGAGACGAACGCCATGGTCAGCGAGAACGTCGTGATGGTCAGGGTGGTCCAGGCGATCTTCGGGTCCCATTTCGACTCATCCTGGGGGTCCCAGTCCTCGAGCCATTCCTTGGAGCGTGGCTTCCCTTCTGGCGTGCTCATTGGTTCTCCTTCTCCTTCCTACACATGCCGGGCATCGTCGGGAATGTCGACGAGGTCCTTGTCGGGATTTTCCCGTTTCATGCGGGAGATCACGAGGTGCATCCAGATCAGCGTAAGGCCTGTCAGGACGGTTAGTACGATGAAGGGGGTGGAGCTCAGTCCCGTGAATTTCTCGATGTAGGCGAACATCGGGGGAAGGAAGAAACCGCCCAGACCACCCAGCATACCGACGAGACCTCCGACGGAACCGACGTGGTGCGGGAAGTAGGTAGGGATGTGCTTGTAGACCCCTGCTTTGCCGATGCCCATGGTGCAGCCGATCAGGAATATCAGCGCCACCACCAGCCACAGCGGCAGGCCGTAGGCGTCGCCCTGCGCGTCAACCCCGCTGGGGATGCACAAGACGGTAAAAAGAGCGCCGATCGGAACGAAGGTCGCGTACATGGCGGTGCGGGCACCCCAACGGTCGGAGACCCAGCCTCCCAGCGGTCGCAGCAGCGATGCGGGAAAGATGAAGGTGGTGGTCAGGAGGGCGGCGGTGCCGAGATCGACCCTGAATACGTCCTGGTAGTAGGTGGGCAGGATTGCCGAGTAGGCCACGTAGGCCCCGAAGACGATCACGTAGTAGAGGCTGAAGCGCCACACCCGGATGTCCTTGAGTGGTGTCAGCATTTCGGAAATCTTGGCGCTTGCGCCCGGCGTGCGATCCGGGAAGGGGGTGATGAACCACTGGAGGATCCCGACCGTGATCAGCAGGATCGCATACACGATGGGGATAAGCCGCCAGCCGCCGGGGAGGAAGCCGAGCACGGCGCTGCCCGCGGTTGCCGTGATGATGCCGGGGCCGATGATCTTGGTGACGGATGCGCCGACGTTGCCTGCGCCGAAAACGCCGAGGGCAAAACCCTTGTGCTGAGGGGAGTACCAGGCCGAGTTCCACGCGACACCGGCCGAGAACGAGTTGCCGACGATGCCGACGCAGAAGGCCAGGATCAGCAGCATCGCGTAATTGTCGGCGAAGGAAACTGCCAGCGAGGCCATTGCCCCGAAGGCCATCATCACGGTGAAGACGATCTTGCCGCCAAAGCGGTCCGCGAGGATGCCCGCGGGCAGGCGCCACATGGAACCGTTGAGGACCGCGACGGCGCTGATCCAGCTCAGCTGCACGGAGTCCAGGCCGAACTCCTTCTGGATGGGTTTGCCGAGGATCCCGAACATCAGCCACACGGCGAACATCAGGGTGAACGAGATGCTGGACATCGTGAGGACGCGCACGGCGCCCGGATCCTCGCGATGACTGGTTGTGTCGGCGCTCACGGCGCTCCCTCCATGGGAGTGGTCCCTTTTAATTGCTGGCAGGAGCCTATGTGTGGCTGTAGTATCACGTCAACAAACGAGCCTGAGAAAGCCCACATGACAGGGATTTAAAGCAAGAAATTCATTGCTAAATTCTTGTTTCGGGCTGGTCGGGGCTTCCCTTTTTATTCTGAACCAGGAGGACGCGGGTGACCGTCGCGAGGCAGCTGGCCGGGGGTGTGCAAAGCGCATCCGCGCAGGATTCTGCCCTCGACCTCCTCGCGCGCCATCCTGAGGGTCTGACGGTCGCCGAGGTCGCCGAGCATCTCCGGCTACACGTCACGACCGTCCGGGTGCACCTCAACCGGCTCGTCGCCGAGGAACGGCTCCTGCAGCGCGACGAACGAGTGGGGGTCGGACGGCCCCGGCGCCGCTACTTCCCGGTGCCTCGCGCCGTCCCTTCGGTCGCCATCCAGGACGATTATCAGCTGCTTGCCGAGGTACTTGCCGAGGTGTTGGACGTTGAGAGCGCCAAGGCCGAAGACGTGCTGAAGGAGTGGGCGATGCGCACCCTGGATGCCGGTGTCCTGGGAGTGCCCGCGCCGTCCGAGGTCGGCTGGCAGGACAAGGTCGAGGTCGTGATCGGACTGTTGAGGTCCTGGGGATATGACCCCCAGATGACGCTGACCGGCCCGTCTCATCTGGCCGCAGAATTGAATGGTTGCCCACTCCGCGGGGCCGCTTTCTTGTCCCCCGAGGCCGTGTGTGGTGCGCACCGGGGGCTCATCCGCGGGGTTCTGGGGGCGCTCGGGGAACCTGAAACGGACGTTGAACTTGAAACAGATTTCTCGGGCGGACCCTGCTGCCTGAGGCTCAGCCGGGAAACCGGACACGAAGGAGAGAAGCAATGACCAACACGTACGAGGTGGGCATGGACGGTCCGC
>JABCNW020000051.1 GCA_013333945.2 Propionibacterium sp. | reverse complement strand
TCCGAGTACCTGACCCACCCGGTCTTCCACATGAACCGGGCCGAGTCGGAGATGATGCGCTATATGCGTCGCCTTGCCGACCGCGACCTGGCACTGGACCGGGCGATGATCCCACTGGGTTCCTGCACCATGAAACTGAACGCCGCAGTCGAGATGATGCCGATCACCTGGCCAGAGTTCGCAGGCCTACACCCGTTCGCCCCCGCCTCACAATCGGAGGGATACCGGGAACTGGTGGCAGACCTGGAAAAACTGCTGTGCGAGATCACGGGCTACGACGCGTTCTCAATGCAACCCAACAGCGGTGCCCAGGGCGAGTACGCGGGGCTGCAGACGATCGCCGCCTATCACCGCGCCAACGGCGACGAGCGTGACATCTGTCTGATTCCGGCTTCGGCCCACGGCACGAACCCGGCCTCGGCGACCATGGCCGGAATGAAGGTCGTCGCGGTGAAGTCTGCCGAGAACGGTGACATCGACATTGACGACTTCGCCGCCAGGGCGGAGGAAGCAGGAGAGCGGTTGGCGGCCGTGATGATCACTTACCCGTCTACGCACGGCGTGTTCGAAGACACTGTTCGGAAGGTCTGCGAAATCACGCACGCCCACGGGGGGCAGGTCTACATCGACGGCGCGAACATGAACGCTCTGGTCGGTCTCGTGCGTCCCGGCGACCTGGGGGGCGACGTCAGCCACGTGAACCTGCACAAGACCTTCGCCATCCCGCACGGCGGTGGCGGGCCCGGCATGGGTCCCATCGGGGTCAAGGAACACCTGAAACCACACCTGCCGAGCGATCCTGCCACGGGCGAAGCGGGAGCGGTCTCTGCCGCCGCTTTCGGTTCGGCTTCCATCCTGCCGATCTCGTGGGCCTACATCCGGCTCATGGGCGGCAGCGGGCTGACCCAGGCCACACGGGTGGCGATCCTGAGCGCCAACTATCTGGCAAGCAGGCTCTCGGAGGCGTATCCGATCCTGTACCGCGGCGGAAACAACCGGGTGGCCCATGAGTGCATCGTGGATACGCGCATCTTCGCACGCCACGGAATCACTGTCGATGACGTCGCCAAGCGGCTCATCGATCACGGTTTCCACGCCCCCACCATGTCCTTCCCGGTGACGGGAACATTGATGGTGGAGCCCACGGAGTCGGAAACCCTGGCTGAGCTGGACCGTTTCGTCGCGGCGATGCTGGACATCGCCCGTGAGGCCGACGACGTCGCCTCGGGACGGATCGCGGCAGAAGAGTCGCCGCTGCGCCGCGCCCCCCACACCGTGGAGGATCTCGTCGCTGAGTGGGACCGCCCCTACTCCCGGGAAGAGGGATGCTTCCCGCCCGGATCATTCCGGGTGGACAAGTACTGGCCGCCCGTCGGAAGAGTGGACAACGCCTACGGCGACCGACATCTGGCGTGCAGCTGCCCGCCCTGGGAGGGGACGCCGGGCTGAGCCACGGATTTGCCAGAAGAAGAGGGCTGCTCCTTTCGGGGCAGCCCTCTCCATCTCGTGAAGATGTCAGTCGGTTTCCTCCACCGGGATCAGAGGTTTCCAGAACGAGGCACCCGGTCGGGCCAGGGCGGCTTGTCCCACTGAGATGACGGTGCAGATCACGAACACCCACAGCCACACGTGCAGCATCGTCACTGCAAGAGGCAACTGCTTGAACCATCCGACCAGCAGAGAAGCGACGAACCCGACCGGCTGATAGACGGACATGGCGAAGGCGAAGCGCCGACCGAAGGTCCGCGGCCACACCCATTTCTTCGAACTAGCAGACATATCAGATCACCTGCATGCAGCATCCCAGTTGATGGGGAAGAGCAAAGAAGAGCCACCTGAACAAGCGAGTGACGCCCATGGCCCAGCAGGCAGACAAACCATTCCCAGGCCAAGAGCAAAAGCGAACGCAGCGGCATAGGCCTGCCAACAGGCGTATCCGTAGACGTCCGCAGGTTGTGCTGCCACATCCAGCTGGCGCCCATACACTCCCTTGGGGAAGGGAGCCACGACCGCTGGCTCGGCCCCCGAGTCCAGTGAGAGTTGAACTCGGCCGTCCACACGGGCCAACTCGAAATGTTTTCCTTGAGTGTTCTGTGCAAGAGCATCGATGTCCGAGGAGCTCAGCGTGACGGCGTAGTATGTGAGCAGGCTCCCGTCCGGCTTGAGCTTCTTCAAGAGGTCGACGAAAGCAGGAGCCTTGGAGAGTCGTTCGATGCCAGCGGCAACATCAGCTTCGTTGGCTTCGCTGACGACCGCGGCGACGCTTGAACTCCGCATGGAGGTGGTCACGACGTCTTCGACGTGCGATGCGGAAACTCCAGCGTCCGCTCTCGCAGCGGCAGAAGGGCCCAGCAGGACAGCAGCCATCATCACGGTTGACACAAGGATTGATAAGTACCGGCTTCTCATGTTCATCTCCTTTCTTCGAGAACCGGGATACCTGCCATCCTGCGCTTCTCATCCTCGCCGGGCAAGACCACAAGGCCACATTCGACTGAAAGTCATGTTGAAATCCAAAAGTTAGCGTCCGAAGCGATGTTGTCGGATCTGCCGGCTGGATCATGGAGGCTTATTCATGACCCTCCTCACGTATGCGCTGACTAGGAGTTTTCTTTCCCGACGCGCCGTTTGTGAATAAGTCTCATGGACGCTCCTGTTCCTGTGGACCTCGCAGGCTGATGTGATCGGTTCCACACGAAATCTGTCCGCAGGATTCTCCACAACACGATCCGGGCCCGCTTCCCCTGAAGGGAAGCGGGCCCGGATCGCGGATTTCTCAGCAGATCAATTGCTGCCGGTCAGCTTCTCACGAAGGGCCTGGAGGGCCTCGTCGGATGCGAGGGAACCCTCGGCGGGCTCAGTGGAGGTGGAAGCATAGCCGGTGCCGGCTGCCGTAGCAGCTTGACGTTCGGCCTCGGCGGCCTCGGCCACCTGGCGCTTGTGAGCCTCCCAGCGGGCCTGGGCCTCGGCGTACTGCTGCTCCCAAGCAGCCTGCTGTTCCTCGTAGCCGGACTTCCACCCGTTGGTCTCCGGGTCGAAACCTTCGGGGTAGATGTAGTTGCCCTGCTCGTCGTAGCTGTCGGCCATGCCGTAGAGGGAAGCGTCGAATTCCTCGGCGGCCACATCGGCACCCTCGTTGGCCTGCTTCAGTGACAGCGAGACGCGGCGGCGTTCCAGGTCGATGTCGATGACCTTGACCATGACGTCGTCGCCGACAGAGACGACCTGTTCCGGGATCTCGACGTGACGTTCAGCCAGCTCGGAGACGTGCACCAGACCCTCGATACCGTCGCCAACGCGCACGAAGGAGCCGAACGGAACCAGCTTGGTGACCTTGCCGGGCACGATCTGACCGATCTGGTGCAGACGCGCGAAGGTCTGCCACGGATCTTCCTGGGTCGCCTTCAGAGACAAAGACACACGCTCGCGGTCCATGTCCACCTCGAGCACCTCGACGGTGACGGGGGTGCCGACCTCCACGACCTCGTTCGGATGGTCAATGTGCTTCCAGCTGAGCTCGGAGACGTGCACCAGACCGTCGACCCCACCGAGGTCCACGAACGCACCGAAGTTGACGATAGAGGAGACCACGCCCTTGCGGATCTGGCCCTTCTGCAGCTGGTTGAGGAACGTCTGGCGAACCTCGGACTGGGTCTGCTCCAGCCAGGCACGACGCGACAGCACCACGTTGTTGCGGTTCTTGTCGAGCTCAATGATCTTGGCCTCAAGTTCCATGCCGACATAGGGCTGGAGGTCACGGACACGGCGCATCTCGACCAGCGATGCGGGCAGGAAGCCACGCAGGCCGATGTCGACGATCAGGCCACCCTTGACGACCTCGATGACGGAGCCGGAAACAACGCCGTCCTCTTCCTTAATCTTCTCGATCGTGCCCCAGGCGCGTTCGTACTGGGCGCGCTTCTTGGAGAGGATGAGGCGCCCCTCCTTGTCCTCCTTCTGCTGAACCAGGGCTTCGATCTCGTCGCCGACCTGGACCACGTCGAAGGGATCGACGTCGTGTTTGATGGAGAGTTCCTTGGATGGGATGACGCCTTCGGTCTTGTAGCCGATGTCGAGGAGGACTTCGTCCCGGTCGACCTTGACAACGGTTCCGGAGACGATGTCGCCGTCATTGAAGTACTTGATGGTGGCGTCAACGGCTGCCATGAAGGCTTCCGGGGAACCGAAATCGTCGACTGCCACGGTCGAGGCCTCAGTGGAGGAGGAGGACATGTAGTAGGGCTTTCACAATAAGGTTTCACCCTGTGCCCTGTCCGTCCTCCCGGATCGGGAAGATGGACGCGCCAGCCCCACTCGGTCCGAGGGCAGGCAGGCCACAGCGCCCCTTCACCCTATCGTTGCCCCGGGAGACGGTCAAGATCAGAGCGATTCGATACTACCGGACCGCATTAATTACGGCAGACCGGTTGGCCGTGGTTGGGGCAGGGATTAATCTGTTCCCGTGAATCTCGTCGAAGCTCTCAAAAACCGGAAGGTGCAGCTCGGCATAGCCGCAGTTGCCATTCTTCTGGCAGTAGCCCTGACCCTTGTATGGGTCCTTCAACCCAAGAACGACAACCCCCAGACGGCTGCGACTCCCCCGGCGGCCAGCGCCAGCGGCGACGCCGATGGCACAGCCGTGACCTCCCCCGACGCCGCGCCCCCTGCATCCCCGGGTGCCTGCAGCGCGCTGGACGAGGCAGGTTTCGTGCCGGTCTCCTACTCAATCGAGAAGCTGGGGATCGAGGCCAACGTCGTCTCCCTGGGGAATGACGCTGACGGCAACATCGAAGCTCCTCCCAAGGATGAACCGAAGACCGCGGCCTGGTGGAACATGGGCCCGGCAGCGGGCTCCAACGCCGGCCAGGTTGTCCTCTCGATCCACACCTACCAGAGCGGCGAAGCCGTCGGTAACCAGCTCTACAAGGACGGCACGAGTCAGCTCGCAGCCGGGGACGTCCTGAAACTCACTAGTGCAGACGGGCGGACCGCCTGCTACCAGTTCACCGAAGACCAGAAGGTCGATGAGGCAACTTTCGACCGGGATTCGGATCTTCTGGAACGCCAGACCGGCGATCCCGCACTCGCCATCGTCATTTGTTGGGACCATAACAAGGACACCAACGGTTGGGACTCACGGATCTTCTTCAAGTTCAAGCCCGTGACCGAAGAAGCCTGATCCCGTAGGGCCGGCGGCTCAGTGAGCCGCAGTGAACCACGAGTCGCCGACCCCCACCGAAACCTCCAGGGGCACCGCCAGATCCATGGCGGTGCCCATTTCCTTGCGCACCAGTTCCTCCACCGTTTCCCGTTCTCCCTGACAGATCTCCAGTACGAGTTCGTCGTGCACCTGCAGCAGGATGCGGCTGCGCAGCCCTTCCGCAATCAGCCCTCTTTCGACCTCGAGCATCGCCAGCTTGATGATGTCGGCCGCGGAACCCTGAATCGGGGAATTCAGTGCCGCCCTTTCCGCCATCTCGCGCCGCTGTCGGTTGCCGGAGTTCAAGTCCGGTAGATAGCGCCGCCTCCCCAGCAGTGTCGAGGTGTAGCCAACCCTCCGAGCCTCAGCCACCACATCTGCCAAGTACTGCTGCACCCCACCGACCCGGGAGTTGTAAACCTCCATCAGTTCCTTT
>JABCNW020000050.1 GCA_013333945.2 Propionibacterium sp. | reverse complement strand
GATCGGCGCACAGCAGAAGGCCGCGGAAACGGTACTGGACACGTGTGAAGATCTCTCGGGGGACGTCAAGAAATTCGCCGAATCGGTGGAACAACACCTGAAGAACGTGACGGGATCTGCTGCGGTGTCGGTGGTCGACGTCACCAATCACTGGGCGGAGTCGTTCAAGGTGTTCCACGAGGATCTCCAGAGGTACGCGCAAGCGCTGGTGGAGGTCGACAAGGCCGCAGCCGAGAACGAAAAGCGGGTCAACAAGTCGTTCGAGGACATCGCCAATTCGATCAAGTCGCGCATGGAGGGTTGACATGGGAAAAAGAACCTTCATCTACAAGGAGAATGAAGCACAGGCCCTGGAGGACGCCTTCACCCAGATGGCCTCGGATCTCCACACCAGCATGGACGACATGCACTCCCAGATGGAATCCGAGCTGTCGGGTTGGAGTACCGACACGGAATCCCGGCAGGCACAACAGAAGAAAGACCAGGCTTTCAATGAGCGGGCCGAGAAGCTGGCGGACGTCCTGGACAAGGCCGCGACCGCCATCGGAAAACTTCGCGATCTCGCCCACAAGGCCGAGGTCGACAACGTCGCGGTTCTGGACTGAAAGGTTGCACGATGCCTTCATACGATTTCGAGGTGGATCTGGAGTCCCTGGTGAATGCCGCCCAGAAAACCGCCGAGGTGATGCAGCTCAAGAAGGACAACGACGTCGAGGACTACGTGCCGACCCTGAAGGCGGTGTCCAATGACGCCCTCTGGGAGGCGATTGACGAGTTCCAGGACAGGTGGGAGCGCACCATCAATGCGATGACCAAGGACGTCAAAGAGATATCGGCTCGCCTGAGCAAGGTGGCATCGAACTACATCGAGTACAACACCGCCGCCGAGGAAGAACTGGCTCCCGTGAAGAGTGCGGCACAGGCACTTCCGAGTGATTCCCTGATGGGAGGTTCCTGATGACCGAGCCGGAATACGGATACCCGGATTTCATCATCAAGGGAAGCCCGGACGAGATTCGAAACCGCACGGGCATCATGAGGGACCGCGCATCCGACTTCGAGACCCTCGGGGATTCCCTCAGGTCGGTGAGCACCGACGGCTGGGTGGGACGGGCCGCCGATCGCTTCCACGAGCGCTTCAAGACCGAACCAGACAGATGGAACAAGGCCGCCAACGGTTTCCGCAAAGCAGCCGAGGCCCTGGATTCCTACGCGGACAGCCTCGCCTCGGCACAGGCCGACGCGCAGATCTGCAAACAGAATTTCGACGCGGCCAATGTCAGGACGGCGCAGGCCAAGGCCGAGTATGACAAGTCGGTTGAGGAAGGGTATCGGAAGAAAGCCGAGTGGGAATCGCAGAATGGACCGGGCACCTACACCCTGACCATCGAGCCGTTCCAGGACCCGGGCGAGGCACAACGCAACAAAGCGGTGACCGACTACTTCGACCTGTGTGACCAGATGAAGGCGCATGGAGCGACGGCGGCGGCTGCGGTCCGGTCGTCATGCGACGGGGCCGACGCGGCACGCAACTGGCTCGAGTCGGGTCTGGCATTCGCCGGCGACATGCTTCTTGGGGCCTTCGAATCGCTGAAAGAAACTTCCGATTTCATCACCAATATCCAGTACGGCTTCCTCATACGAGGAATAAGCGATCTTTCCAAGCTTGCCACCGGAGAACTGACCCAGGAAGAATGGATGGCAAAGACCGCCCTCCCGGCGCAGGAGGCCCAGGCGGTAATGAAAGCGGCCTACTCCGACCCGAAGGCATTCACCGGTGCAGTAGTCGAGTCCCTCTTCAACGTGGACAAATTCAAGGATGAGCCAGCCAAGGCCATCGGTGGGGTCATCCCCGATGTAGCATTGGCAATTCTCAGCGGCGGAAGCAGCGAAGCCGCAAGCGTTGCCTCGAAGACCGCCAGCAGCGCATCCAGAACGGCCCGTACCGTCTCTAGAACAGCGAAGGAAGTCAAAGACGCCAAGGGCAAAATTGATACAGCGACCGGCGACGCGAAAGCAGCTGTCGGCAGCGCAAAGGCGATGGACGAGGAGTTGGACGCCAAACGCAGGCAGGCTGCTCTGGACAGCGTCGACGAGGCCTCCCAGGATTCCCATCCGGATGGCCTGCTCGATATGGCCGATTCCCTGTGATCTCAGATCAGCTCCTTCGCTGCGGGCCGACCCGCCCAGAATCCGCCCTCTACACTGCGTCGCATGGACGCGCTTGAACGGGCTGCACTGGCCGAGAAGGCAGCCGAGCGCGAGGCCGTCCGGGCGCAGGTCCTCATCGACCGGTTCGTCGCCGATGCCCTCGCCTCGGGCCTGGAGCCAGTGCCGTTGAGGGCCAGAACCCTCGACGGTCACGAGGTGAGGACGGATCGCCGCGGCTGGTACCTGCGCCGCGACCGCTCGGGCGCCGTCGACACCGACGGCGGCTACCACGTCCTGCACGTCCCCGGCGGCCTGATGGCACGCCTCAGAGGCGTGAAGCTCGAACCCACCCGCCCGTCGCTGCGGGTGGGACAGGGAGGTCGCGACGGAGAAACCGGCGACCTGGAGGAATTCCTCGCCTGGGCGCTTGAGGGAAGAATCCCGCAACGTTCTTGATTCCTCAACCAGATCCTCCCCCACGAAAGTGAGCTATCCACAGAAAGACCGCTTTTCCACAGGTCCTTGTGGAAAGTTTCGCCGGAAAGCTAAGGCTTCTCGCGTGTGAGGGCCACGAAACAGCTGCTTCCCCGGCACGATCGGGCTCGACAATTCCAGGAACCGGTGACCTGATGACCACGCTCACCAACCTGGCCTCCCGGGTGGCCGAAAGTTCGTTTTTTCGCGGCCCGCCTCCCACATCGCCCCGTGTGCTACTAGGCTTGATGCACCGGACGCCACAGGCGACGCCCGAAGAGATGAAAGGCATCATCATGGAGACCACGGAGGCAGTAAGCGAAACCAGAAGCGT
>JABCNW020000049.1 GCA_013333945.2 Propionibacterium sp. | reverse complement strand
TCATTGTCAGGATAGATCGTGATGAACTTCCCCGCTGAACCACGATCCCGATTCTTAGAAGAAGATTCAAACAACTCGGCAAGAACCGGTAGGAACTTGAACGATACCCCAGCCCGCACACACACCTCAGTGGTTCGGGACAGGGTTTCCTCAGCGCAGCTCGGCGTCGCCGAGACATGAATCTTCCAGCCCTGCATACGAGGCTTCCAATCCCAGGGGCTCCACCCTTCCCAACCTTCCCACTTATGCACCAGCCATCCCGCCGGCAACTCAACCTTCTGAAGACGCCGATTCGGCACACGAGCCATCTCAGCCAAATCCCTCAGCCGACCATAGAACGGCGAATTCTTCGTCGCCGCCTGGTAGTACTCAATACCCACCGCCACGAGCTTCCTCCTTACCTTTACCTTGCCGCCAACACTATAAACAGCCACTCTTCTCAATAGCCACCTTGTGCCACCTCGAGAAGCCCGTCATCCACACGAATCAACTCATCTTTAGGATGTCACAAAAATTCTTAATTTGAACACCAATAGAGACCTGATAGCCAGAATCAATTAGAGCAACCCGCGCACAAAGTTCTTCGCTAGAACAATGAAACATCCACCCAGAAGAAGAATACCTCCATCAGAGTGATCACGCAATCAGGCCTCCACCGACCCTCAAATCTTTCACATGTTTTGTTGTTAACTCCGACACTAGACGCGCCAACCCCTGGACCACAGTGAACCATCGACTAACTTCCGAGCGTCTTTTGCCCACCGCCAGAAGTAGACCCTCCCTACAACCCCCTCAGGCGGCCTGCAGCGCTTCAGAGCCCCAAGGATTAAGCGCTCTGGGGCAGGAAGACGCAGCTGGGCCGTCTTCCGGGAACCGTCAAAAGACACCCGAAACCTAGTCAATGGTCCACTGTGTCGAAGCTCATCCCCCTCCTACTGTTTGCTTGGCTGAAGGAACAAGCCGAGCGTCCAGGGGGGACGCGAGGTCAGAACTCAAAGGAATGGGAAAAATGATCAAACGTCTGTCGACCGCAGCTGTCGGAGCTCTGCTGTGTCTGTCCGCCCTGTTCACAAGCGCCGCCCCCGCCAAGGCCTCTGAGGACTTCACCGACCCCACGGCACCAGACGCGGGAGCGAAGCCGGACAACCTATGCTTGATCTTCTATGGGATCTGCAACTGATACAGAACCACAGGCTCTGCGACGCTCGACCATAGGGAAGACAACACATGTTTGAGCAGAGTCGAGCAAGCTGGGGCAAGGCAAGCTGGGGCAAGACCGAGTACATCACCCGGGTTCCTCGGTGGCTTCAGCTTGGCCTGCTCCTGTGTGGGCTCGTGGGAATGATGAGCGATGTCAGCTTCATCTTTCGAACCCACGCTTCAGGCCCGCTGCAAGCCTGGTTCCTGGCGGAGGTGGCTCTGAGCTACCTGGCAGCGGGGATCTCGCTCATCTCAGCCAGAGCTGCGATCATCCTTGTCGCCCTGGCCATGGCCACCACCTTCCTCGAGGACCATCAGCCTTTCTTCCCGCTCATCCCAGTGATAGTGGTCGCGCTCGTGGCAAGCGCCCTCTGCGGGAAGGGCCTCATCATCGCACATTGCTCCTTGACCATCTTGTGGGGAACCCTCATCACCTGGCAGCGAGGCACTCTACTGAGGCGGCAGATGATCCCGGAAGCGTTCTGGTGGATGACGCTCTGGTCTCTTCTGCTCGGTTCTCTCGTCGGCTTGGCCATCCGATACCTGGTCATCCGGACAGCAAAAACACGGGACGAACTGCAGAAGGCCAAGGCCCGCGCAGATCAGATCCGCCACGAGGAGCGTCAAGACCTTGCCCGCGAACTCCACGACGTGGTGGCCCACCACATCACCGTCATCACGATGCAGGTGATGTCACGGCGTCACTCGCAGGACCCTGCCGAATTGCGCGAGACCCTCAGCGTCATCGACGACTCGGCACGTGAAGCGCTCAGCGAACTGCGGGCGCTTCTGGACTTGCTGCGGGCAGATGAGAGGCAGACCCCCCAACCACTGGCACGCCAGGTGATCACCAGCTCCAGCGTCCGAGAACAGGTGGAAAGCCACGTCGCCTCACTCACGCAGTTGGGCTTCCACGTAACCCAGGTGTCAGTGGATCCACGGATCGAGTCTCTGCCATTGTCAACGAGAACCACCAGCACCCGAGTCGTGCAGGAGTCGACGACCAACATCATCAAACACGCCAGGCCGGGCGCCTCCTGCACCATCGCCTTGTCGCTTCAACTCACCGGGCTGGAGATCAAAATCGTCAACGACCGGGTCAAACCACCAGCACGCTCCAGCAACGCCGGGTACGG
Organism: Propionibacterium sp.; assembly: GCA_013333945.2. Classification (GTDB taxonomy): domain Bacteria; phylum Actinomycetota; class Actinomycetes; order Propionibacteriales; family Propionibacteriaceae; genus Arachnia. The sequence continues at coordinate 2,493 of JABCNW020000049.1, read as the reverse complement.
TCTCACCTCCCTCAAGGAGCGGGTTCTGGCAGTGGGTGGCCGCTACAAAGCCGAAAGACAAGGGGACGCGTGGATCGTCGAGGCCTGCCTCCCAGCTCATCAGGCCCACTGATCTCTTATCCCTTGGGCAAGCCAACCTGAGCCACGCTGTTCCACGTCGACCAACCAGTTCTCAGATCCACTTCTCGACCTGCCATCGGCAGCACTCGACGACTGATCACCACGTCACGCCCGCCACGCAGCGGGGCAGGGACTACAAAAGGTCATTAGCTTTTGCGAATGGCGCGAGTAGCATACCGTTACATGGCAGACATCACCGTTCTCGTCGTCGACGATCAGCCGCTGATGCTCCACGCTCTGCGGACGTTCCTTGAGAACGAGGAGGGCATCACCGTGGTAGGAGCTGCTGCGGACGGGGAGGCAGCAGTCCAGCAGGCACACGCCCTCACGCCAGATCTGGTGCTGATGGATCTGAAGATGCCACGGATGAACGGGATCGACGCCACCCACAAAATCACAGAAGAACTGCCCGGAATGCGTGTGGTCGCACTCACCACGTTCTCCACTCTCGACTACGTCATTCCCGCGCTACGCGCCGGAGCCTCCGGATACCTGGTCAAGGATGCCCAACCCGAGGAGATCCTCGCCGCGATCAGGATGGCGATGGATGACAACCTGCCGCTGTCCCCCAGCGTCACGCGACTGCTGGCACAGCAGGTGCTCAACGGCTCCCATGCCCCTGCGGGAATCTCCACCTCAGCCGCAACGGAAGTGGGCCTGGCTCCCCGCGAAATCTCCGTCCTGCAATTCCTGGGACGAGGCCTCAGCAACCGGGAGATCGCCAAGGAGATGTACATCTCCGAGGGCTCCGTCAAGGCCTACCTAGCCAACGCCTGTATGAAACTCGGCGTCCGTGACCGGCTCCAGGCCTTGATCCGTGGATTCGAGCTGGGCATCGTCAGTCCCCGGCTTTCCATCGAGGGTTGAGCAACAGCGCACCGGATCGCGCGCCGACGACGATCCACAGACCAGCATGACGCCTGGACGGACACAGCTCCGCCGGCCCCGGCCGGCGGAGTCTCTTGGCCGGTGTTGTCCCGGCTGTGCCAGCGATCCGGACCCTGCCGTCAGGAGCTGAGTGGCATGGTGAAGCTGACGGCCGTCGGGCCGCCGGCCGGGCTGTTGACCGTGAGGACGCCGTCGAACGCCGCCAGCCGGCGTTCGATCCCGCGCAGCCCGCTGCCTGCGCCAGGATCGGCCCCGCCGCGACCATCGTCGGTCACGCTGGCCCGCAGCTCCCCGGCCGTAGCCCACATATCGACGTCAATCCGGCTGGCCTGCGCGTGCTTGACCACATTGGTCAGCAGCTCGGAGACCGCGAAATAGGCCGCCGACTCGACCGCCAGGTCGCATCGTGCGGGAATGTCGGCGCTCACCCTGACCGGCAGCACGCAGTCCGCCGCCAGGGCCCGGACGGCGTCGGCTAGCCCACGGTCGGCCAGCACCGGTGGATGGATGCCGCGCACGAGGTCCCGCAGCTCGCCCAGCGCCTTGCTGGAGGCGTCCTTGGCCTCGGACAGCAACGCCTCCGCGGCCTGCGGGTCGGTGCGCATCAGCGCCTGGGCGGTGCTGATGGTCATGCCCATCGCGACCAGGCGGCCCTGGGTGCCGGCGTGGAGGTCGCGTTCGAGACGCCGCAGCTCGGCGGCCGACGATTCGAGGGTCTCCTGCCGGGTGCGGGACAGCTGCTGCATCCGGGCGGCCAGCCGGGTGCGTTTGTTCGGCCCCAGCGCCCACCGGGCGAACCGGTTGTATGCCCTCAGCAGCCTGGGCGCACAGACCAGCGTGACGGGCAGCATCACCAGCAGGCCGACGATGGCCGCAAGGATCAGGTCGTCCCGGCTCTGGATAGTGATGCTGAAGGTACCAACAAAGACCTCGCCGCCCTTCCAACTCTCCACAGCAGCGTCTCCCAGAAGGGCCGCGCTCAAGGGGATGGGGCCGCTCAGTAAGAAAGCCAAGACGAGGACGCTGAGAGAAGGGCTAACCATGACATCCATGAACAGCCAGGCGATGTCACGCCAGGTGCTGGGGTCCTTCAACAGAGACCACGTCCTGTCGGTCATGCCCCTGAAGCCTGGTTTCAGCGGTGGCAGGGGCAGATAGGGCGACTCGACCGGGCTCCCCGACCATGTGGCGACGCAGCGCCGTCTCAGGGTGGCCACCCAGCGCAGCACGCCCACCGCCACCGGCACCAGCAGGACCCCGACCCCAAGGGCCATGGAGGAGAATGTGACGCACACCAGCAGCAGCGTGGCAAGCTCCAGCGGCCACATCACCAGCAGCTGCAAGAAACGGCCAACGGCCTGCAGGCTGGAGCCGATCAGCCGTCCAATCGAGAATCGTCGGGGACGCGGGGCATCAGACGCCGGGGTGTTCACGACGTCGGGGGTTGTGGTGTTCATCTTGTCTCCTCACATTTTCTGTGCCTCC
>JABCNW020000048.1 GCA_013333945.2 Propionibacterium sp. | reverse complement strand
TTGGCGTGGTCCTCGACCGGCCATACTGGCCCTCTAGCTGGCGGGTCCGTGACATTTCCCGGCTGCTCGGCCCGTTCTACCCCGACTGGAACCAGCGGGCCTTCGAAGAGCTGTGTGAGTGGGCCGGGGTCTCGCAGCGGCTGAAGGCGAAGGAATTCTCTCGTGGCATGGGCATGAAGGTGCAGCTAGCTGTTGCGCTGGCGCACGGCGCCGAGCTGTTGGTGTTGGACGAACCAACCAGCGGCCTCGACCCCCTGGCCCGTGGTGAACTGCTGGACAAGCTGTCCGAGTTTATGACCAGTGAGCGACACTCTGTCCTCTTCTCCACCCATATCACCACAGACCTGGACCGCATTGCCGACATGGTCACCATCCTTGACGCCGGCAGGGTGATCGCATCCGGCTCCCGCGACGACCTGCTCGAGATGTGGGTGATGGTTCGTGGTGGTGTCGCCGACCTGACCGATGACCTGAGTTCCCGGGTGCGTGGCCTCAGGCGGCACTCCGTCGGTTGGGAGGGGCTGCTTCCCGCTGCCGACCTGGGGTTGTGTGGCCCCGGTGTCGTGGCTGAAGCCCCATCGATTGAGGAGCTGCTGGTGCATCTCGCGAAGGAGTACAAAGATGCGTGAATTCAAAGCCATGGTGATGATTGACCTGACTAGAATTCTCAGGTCATTTCTGGTGCCTGCAATGTTTGTACTGATAGTCTTCAGAATGTTGACAGATGGGCGGGAAGAGATCTTTTCCTATGGTTTTTACGTGCTGGTGCTGGCTATGGTCGTTTTCTATGCTGATATCGACCGGGACGGAGGGGGGAAGACGTTCCTGCTTTTCGATTCCCTGCCTCTGCGTCGCCGAACGGTGATGATCTCGCACCATCTGATAACGTCAATCCTTCTGGTTTTATTCGAAATCATGGCTTCCGTCATGCTGCTGGTTGGGTCGGCTCTGGGAATGCCTGTCGATGCAGGCTGGCCTGCTGTTGCTGCAGGTGTTACGGGAATCATGCTGGCAATTTTCTCCGTACTAATTCCTGTGTACATCGGGTGTGAAAATTCTTGTGCAAAAGTGGTTTTTCCGGTACTCGTGATCTTTGTGGTTTCCGGGCTGCTGGGATTTCGTGCAGGGATGTTGTCGGAACCCCAGGATGCGTGGTCGCAGTCCTTCGGCGCTTGGTTCTTGGGCGCGATGCCATGGTTGCTGCTGCTCGTTGGTGTGGCAGCCTGGGTTGCATCGCTGTTCGTGTCCATTCGCAACTACGAGCGGCAGGATCACTGAGTCAAAAGGAGTGCGAGAAAAATTGCGGCTGCATTATTGCGGCATGGTTGCGTGAAAGTGGTGATGGGATGCGGGAAGTGGTAAACCTCGTGAGGCTGGACGCGTGGCTCGCGGTTAGAGCCATCGCTGTTGTGGTCGTGTGGTCTCCGTTCTGGATTCTGTTTCGTGGATCAAAAAGGGCGTCGGACTACGTTTTTGCTCTCTCTTTGATTCTGCTCGTGATGATGATGGGTGCCTTTTATGGTGGTTTTCTCGCTGAGGGGATGAAAGGTCACGAGTTACTCTACGACACCTTGCCTCTGCGACGTGGGGTCGTGATAGTTTCTCATTTCCTGGTCTCGTCGGTCATCGTGATCATCTCCGAGGTCATGCTGGTAGCGACGTTTCTTGTTGAAAATTTTGTGGGGGTGGATCTCGCTGATGACTGGTGGCTGGACTTTGTAGTACTGGCGGGAATCCTGCTCTTCACTTATGCGATCGCGGTTCCCGCCATGATCCGTTGTGGAGCTGGGAAAGGAGTTGTCGTGTTCGTCGGTGTGACTGCAGTCATGGCGCTGGGTAGCTACTTTCTGCTGCAACTGATCTCCCCGATCCTGACGTGGATACAGGCATGGTTGCCGTTTCTTTTTCTGGCCGGCAGTCTGCTGCTTTATGTGGGATCCCTGCCGGTGTCCATCCGTTTCTACGAGCGACAGGACCACTGAGCTTGTCAGGAACGACGTTTGGAGGTTCCGGGCCGGTAGGCGGAGACGCTGGGTTCGTCGGGCAGCCAGAAACGCCACGGATGACGTTCGCCATCGCCTCCCGGTCCCGAAACCCCCACCCGGGGGCCCGTCAGCCACTCGCCGGGTGGAGTGTTGGGCAACCACCACGACCACTCCTGGCCCAGCAGATCGGCTCCGTCGGTCTCGCGCGACGACCCGAGCGCCTGCCCTAGATTCCCGGGACCACGGGCCAGGTGATGTTCGGGCAGGGGAGTCGTGCGAGGCCTTGCAGTGCGACGGCTCCTGGCTAGGTCTGCTCCCTCGATGACCTCGCCGGCACGCAGCAGGCACCCCGTCGGGACACCCTCCTCGTCGCACACCACGTTCAGGTTGTGGTGCATCCCATAGCTGACATAGCAGTACAGATGCCCGGGTTCCCCAAACATGGTGGCGTTGCGGGCGGTGCGGCCCCGGAAGGCGTGCGACCCCGGGTCGACGGACCCGGCATAGGCCTCCACCTCCGTGATGCGGACCGCGACGGTGCCGTCACTGGTGCGCCGAACCAAGGCGCAGCCGAGCAGCAGCGGCGCGAGGTCGAGAACGGGACGACGGAACCAGTCGCGGGAGGCGCGTGCGAAACCGGACAGGTCCATGGGGCCATTGTGCTCTTGCGCGTTTCGTGACTGGCCGACCATTCCATCTGTCGGAGCGGATGCTGGCAGCACGCCCCCGCGGCCACTAGCCTTTTGCTCATGCTGCTGACTGGAAGTCGCGTTGTTCTCTGCAGGCACGGCGTCACCGATTTCACCGCTTCTGGTCGGTGGGACGGGCGAGGGGGAGCCGATCCGGCACTCAATGCCGAAGGACGCGCCCAGGCCCGTGACCTTGCCGCCCGCGTCGGATCCTTCCTCGGTAACGCTCCGGAAGTGCGGGTGGTGTCGTCGTCCCTGCGGCGCGCTCGGGAAACCGCCGCTCCCGTGGCCGAGCTGTTCGGGACCGGGGTCACCCCCAGAAAGGACTGGGACGAGCTCGCCTTCGGGGACTGGGACGGCCTCACCGGCGACGAACTGCGCGGCGAGAACCCCGACGAACTCCTCCGATTCTGGAGCGACGAGACCTTCCGGGTGCCCGGCGGCGAATCCCACGTTGACCTGCACACCCGGGTGCGTCCCGCATTCGAGAAACTCATGGGGCTCAGCGGCACCACGGTGGTGGTCAGCCATTGGGGGCCGATCATGAGTTGCATCTCGCTGGTGCTCGGGATCGACCTGCTCCCCGCGCGGCGCCTCAACCTCGCACCGGCGTCCATGACCTCCTTCATGGTCACGAAGCAGGGCCCGCAGGTGGAGTTCATCAATGACCTCGGGGCGCGGGAGACCCCGCTGGAGAGCATCTGACCGAAGTCTGTGGCCTCTTGAAGTTTTAGAGTGCTGGGAATGGACTTCCACAGCCGGGATCTGCGTTACTTCGTTGCGGTCGTGGAAGAAGGTGGGTTCAGCCGGGCCGCGGAGCGTCTGTTCGTGTCGCAGCCGGTGCTCTCACGGCAGGTGGCGAAACTGGAACGCGATCTGCATGTCCGGCTCCTCGAGCGCGAGCCCCGGCACGTTCGGCCAACTCCGGCCGGAGAGGTTCTACTGGAGCACGCTCGGCGGATGCTGGCTGACTGGGCGCTGCGCCATGGGGAGATGCTTCGTCTCGACTCGGAGTCGCGATCGGTTCTGCTTGTGGGGCAGCAGACCGGAATCGGGCGTGGCCTGGTGCGGCGTCTCATCGATCGGCTGGGTCAGTCCTGTCCTGGATGGCGGATCGAACTGCGTCAGATCTCCTGGGAGGACCCATCCGCGGGTGTGCGGTCCGGGCAGACTGACATCGGTTTCGTGTGGCTGCCCGTCGTGGCCGCCGATGACATGGAGCATGTGGTGGTCGCGGAAGAACCGATCATGCTGGCGGTTCCCGAATGGCACGAGTTGGCGGGCAGATCATCGCTGGGTTTCGCGGAGATCGCAGCCCTGCCGCTCATCGCCCTGCCGGAGCAAGCCGGCGACCTGAGGGACTTCTGGTTGGCCGGCCACGCCCGCCATGAATCCGCTCCGGTCGCACTGGTGGCGCACACTCCGGCCGAGGCGCTCGAGGCCGTGGCTGCTGGCCTGGGTGCGTTGCTGCTCTCGCTAGGAAATTCCGTCGTACACGCACATCCGGGAGTCGTGTTCATACCCGTTCTCGACCTCCCGTCTGCGCGGTTGGCCCTTGCAAGGAGGGCGGGTGACGACCGTGACGTGACTGCCGAGGCTCTCCGGGCAATGCGAGCCGATTGGACTCTTCCACAGCCAACGGGCATGCGAAGAAGTATTGGAAGACCTCCGGAGGTCGACGCAGAATGCGGTCATGACCATCTACACCACGAACCGGGTTCGGTTTGCCTCCGGCGACGATGTCCTGGTGGGTGACCTGCATTGTCCTGTTGAAACATCCGAATCCTTCAACGGGGCGGTTGTCGTCGTGACTGGCTCCTGGACCACCAGCAAGGAACAGCAGGCCGACTTCTATGCTCGACGGCTCGCGGCCGCAGGAATCAATAGCTTCACGTTCGACTTCCGGGGATTCGGGCAAAGCCAGGGCCAGCCACGCGACTGGGAGAACCCCGCACGCAAGATCGCCGACATCAATGCCGCCATCACCTATCTGACCGGTCGCGGCGATGTCGATCCGGACCGGATCGGGGCTGTCGGGGTGTGTGCATCTAGCGGCTACCAGGCGGCCAACGCAGCCGATGACCCGCGGGTCAGGTCGCTGGTGATGATCGCCCCTTGGCTGCACAATCCTGAGCTGGTGGCACCTTATTACGGAGGTCCGGAGGGAGTGGCGGAGCGGATCGCCGCCTCGCGTCGTGCCCGGGTCGCTTATGAGACCGACGGAGTGCAGGAATTCATCTCGGCGGTCTCCACCACCAACCCTGCGGCCGCCATGTTCGGCCCCTATGACTACTACCTGGATCCAGAACGCGGCGCCATTCCTGAATGGGATGCATGGCTGGCGGTCATGTCATGGGAACCATGGCTCACCTTTGACGCCATCAGTTCCGCATCCCGGATCGACATCCCGGTGCAGTCGATCCATTCCCGGGCTGCTGCCGTACCTGATGGAGCGGAGCTGTTCCACGAGCGGTTGCGAGGCCCGTCGGAGCTGACCTGGATCGAGGGTGGACAGCTTGACTTCTACGACCAGCCCGCCCAGGTCGCCACCAGCCTTGAGCTAGCCCTTGCCCATTTCCACAACACTCTGTGAGGTATGCATGATGAGCGACAGAAGCGAGATCGTCACCACGCTGACGAAGCTGTTTTGGAGTACCGACCACCACGACTGGGAAGAGCTGCGCCACACCCTCACGGACCGAGTGCTTCTGGACTACACCGCAACCCTCGGCGGGGAACCCCGGATCTGTACACCTGATGATGTGGTCGACGGGTGGCGCCCCGCTTTCGAAGCCCTTGACGCTCACCAACATCTTGTCGCCAACCACATGGTGGAGATCGTGGATGAGGAGGCAACGGCGACCGCATCCTTCATCGCCACTCACCAGTTCCGGGGTGAGACCTGGACACTCGGAGGTGACTATCATTTTCGGCTCCACCGGCGCGAAGGAAGGTGGCAGGTGACGGCCATGCGCATGATCCCCGTCTGGCAAACCGGGCCGGTGGACCTCGTCACGAAAGCGCTGGAAACCGTAGCCGTTTGAGCACCGGGGTTGGGGTTTTGTCGCTCAGGTTGGCACGTTGCCCGCCATGGAGTAGTCGAGGTCGGCTCTCACGGTACGGATCTTTCCTCGTGGCACTGCTCGGGGGCAACCCCCAGGCTACGGGCTTCGGCCAGGACGGAATCGACGAATTCGTCTGGGCCGCACACGAACACGTCGGAGTCGCCAAGATTCGGTGCCAGAGTTGAGAGATCGTGATCGGCGTATCCGATGCTCACCCAGCGGTCCTCGTGGCGTGGCCCGGTCATCAGGTGCAGGGCTATGCCGCGATCATCACACAGCTCCTGGAGCTCGTCGAGGAGTACCAGGTCGTCGGCCTCAGAGGCGCGAAGGATCACGATGGTGTCCGCCGGGTGCGCCGTGGTGGTCTCCAGCAGCGACCGGATCGGTGCGAGATTGGTTCCAGATCCGATCAGCACCAGACCGCTCCGGGTCCGGGATGCGTCGGTGAAGGCGCCATAGGGGCCGGCGAAGATGACCCTCGTGCCGGGCCGGGCGACCGCCAGCTCTGCCGTGTACTCATCGGTGACCCTGACGGTGATGCGCAGTCGGTTCCTCGCCGGTGCTGCGGACAGGAAGAACAGACGGCTCTGGGACCACAGCTGAGGAGTGAGCAGGCGCCAGGTGAAGCACTGGCCGCCTCTGGTGCCCAGCTTGTCGAGGTTCCTGCCGGTGAACTCCACGTGGAGGAGGTCGGGGGCCAGATGCACGGTGCGTGCGAGCCGCACACGATACCGGTGTGAACGGCGCAGGGGGCTCAGGAATCGGTACCAGAGCAGGCAGGCGCCGACGGAGACCAGCAGAATGCCCCAGTAGATGTGCTGCGCCGTGCCGGGTAGGAAAACCGGGTTGAAACGGAACATGTGGGGGATTGCCAGGAGCATGGCTGCGTAGGAGAGGAAGATGAAGAGGGATTGCGCCTCGTGGCGCAGCCCGCGGTGCATCGCAAGCACCGATGCGAGCGCCGCCAATACCAGCAGAGTCGCGGAGGCGAATGTCAGCTGCAGGTTCCCCGTCCACAGCAAGCCGATGGGGCCGGCAAAGTCGTCGCGATTGTTCCATCCGGCCCCGGTGAGGATCAAAGCGGTATGAGTCAATGCCCCGAGCGCGGCGACCTGCGCCAGCAGCCGGCGCCATCGGACGGCTCTGACCTGTCCGAGTGCTCGGTCAATCACGGGAACCCGGGCGGTCAGCAGCAGCATGAACAGCAACGAGTTCATCGCGATCAGCCCGGACACGGTCCCGAGGATGTCCAGCACGCCGGGGAGCCCGGTGATCTGCTGCCCAGAGTCATCGATCAGGTGGAGGAAGATCGAGAAGATCGTGCCCACCCAGGCTGCCCCGGCCAGCAGAGCGCGCCAGGGACGCAGGTGCCGCCCGCGTGGCTCGGCGGGGGCTCGCTGTGCGACGGCTGGCACTGCTCGGGTTGAGGCCATGGTGATGCATCTTCGAGGCGAATCTGTGTAGAAGCTGTGGGAGGTCCTGAAGGAAGCTGTGGAGTCGTTGAAAATGGAATTTTTCTGCGCCCCGAATGCACCACGTGGGAGGTCGTTGCGTCCCGGCGAATACCCGGTCCTGGATAGCCGTGCCCTCGAAGCTGGTCGTGTCCAAACCTCTAGTGTTCGTGTTCTGACGTGCTGCCGAACCTGAGGTAGGCTATGCGCGCTGCCTGGCGAGGGACCTGACGTCCGTTATCGACTAGCAACCCCTGCAGGCGTGCAACCCGACCCACACCTCAGGAGGTAGACATGGCCCCCCATAAGCTGGAAGCTGAAACCCGCACCGAATTCGGCAAGGGCTCGGCCCGCAGGCTGCGCCGTGCAGAACGAGTTCCCGCCGTCATCTATGGGCCCGGAACCGAACCCATTCACATCTCCCTGCCCGGTCAGGAAACCTTCCTGCTGCTCCGCGAACCCGGGGTGACCTTCGAGATCAGCGTCGACGGCGCTGATTCCATGGTGGTCGCGCCGAAGCAGGTGCAGCGCGACCCGATCACCGGTTTCCTGGAACACGTCGACCTGATGCCGGTCAAGGGC
>JABCNW020000047.1 GCA_013333945.2 Propionibacterium sp. | reverse complement strand
GAGATCCCCTTCGATCACATCGATGCGATCAGCCATCAACTCCTCCACGGAACCTGCTTCGGCGACAAGATCCTTGAAGATCTTCTTTTTCAGCAGCGATGCGACACGTTGTGTGGCGGACAGGGAGCCCTTGCTGCGCACCAGCACCGCTGTGGTCGTTTCTGGGCACTCAGTGAGGAACTTCCAGAGCATCTGCTCACCGATGAAACCGGTGACGCCTGTCATGCCGATCTTCTTGCCCGCGAGCAACTCAGCGATCCGCCCGGTCAGTAGCGGCGGGGTGTGCAGGCGTGTCGACTCTGAGGCTCCGAAACTGGTGCGTGGTGCGGGACTCATGCCGCCCCTCCAATCTGCTGCGGGCCAGCGACTTCGATGGCCTCGGCCAGAGTGAACCTGCCGAGGTAGAGGGCAGTGCCGATGATGGCCCCTTCCACGCCGTCACGGACGAGCCCTCGCAGGGCGCGCAGATCGTCCAGGGTGGAGATACCGCCGGACGCGATCACTGCTGCACTCGTCCGAGCACAGACATCACCCAACAGGTCGAGATTCGGACCGGTCAACATGCCGTCAGAGTTGACGTCAGTGACCACGAAACGCCGACACCCGGCTGCGGCCAACCGGTCGAGGGTTTCGGCCCATGGCCCCCCCTCCGTGGTCCAGCCGCGAGCAGCGAGCTTCTCTCCGCGAACGTCAAGTCCGATGGCGACGCGGTCGCCGTGGGTATCGATGATCTGTTCGCACCATTCCGGTCGTTCCAGGGCGGCGGTACCGATGTTCACCCGTCGACACCCGGTGCGGAGGGCCAGCTCCAAGGATGCGTCATCCCGAATTCCCCCGGAGAGTTCAACGTCTACGTCCAGTACGCCAATGATCTCGGCGAGCAGAGCGGCGTTGGAGCCACACCCGAAGGCGGCGTCGAGATCAACCAGATGAATCCAGGACGCGCCTTCTTCCTGCCACCTGAGTGCCGCTGCCAACGGATCCCCGAATTCCTTCTGGGTACCTGCAACGCCTTGGACGAGTTGGACGGCCCGACCATCCTGCACATCGACTGCGGGCAACAACTGCATTGCTTCCACGACGCGCAACCCTACCGCGAAGCTGGTCTGCATGGCAGGGAGCTGCCAGCCGGGGTTAAAAGCACGAAGAGGTTCTAACAGAGCTCGCCGTCCGCGAAATGAATCTCGGAAACGTCGAGGTGTGCCATAGCTGCTCTGAGGCCTCGTTCCTGGGAATCGAGGTCGACAGCGTCCTCCGAGGGAACGTGGATGAATCCGCATCTCGGTCGAATGTCCCGGGGGAAGGCGGCAGCCGCATGCAGCACGTGATAAAGCAGAGCGTTACAGACATAGCTTCCGTCGCTGAGAGAGAGTTCTCCTGGAATCCCGGTGGCCTGCACGGCACGCAGCATGGCTTTCACGGGCAGGGTGGAGAACCGGGCCGCTGGGGCACCGGGAATCACCGGTCGGTCCACGGGTTGGTCCCCAGCGTTGTCAGGAATACGGGCGTCGATCAAGTTGATGGCGACCCGCTCCAGGGTCAGTCCCGTTGCACAGCCGGACAATCCCAGACACACCACATGGGTGGGGCGATGCTCGGCCAGCAGATCCGGAATCAGTTTTCTCACCGCTTCAAACTCCACCGGAAGCACCACGGTGATGGCATCACCCTCGAGCCGGGTGATCAGTTCCGCGGAAGGATTGCGGTTGAAACCGCCAAAGGGTTCGAATCCGGTCACCAAGGTCTTCACCAGGTCAGAATATTCCCACCCGGAGTGGGTGGCTCACCAGATATAGGTCGGCAGACTGGCCCTGCACCCAGCTTCCGCAGGCCGTCCCCACCGCGCACGGGGTCCATGCGCGGTGGGGCTGTGCAAGAGTAGGGACATGAACCGCCAGAAACTGGAACCCCTTCCCCCTGAGTTGCAGGAACGAGCACACTCAGCTCGCAGAATCCTGGTGCTGACCGGGGCTGGTATGTCGGCGGAGTCGGGAGTCCCCACTTTCCGTGATGAATCAGCTGGCCTGTGGTCCCGATATTCCCCCGAGGCGATGGCCACCGAGGAGGGGTGGCGTGCAGATCCCGAGCTGGTGTGGGCCTGGTACCTGTGGCGCATCGGGATCGTGAACTCCACATCCCCGAACGCAGGGCACGAGGCGCTTGCCCGCTGGGCGGGTTTAGAGGGCCAAAGATTTTCTCAGCAGCACATGGATATCGTCACTCAGAACATTGATGACCTCCATGAGCGAGCAGGCTCGGCGGTGCTCTCCCATCTCCACGGCAGGCTCGACCGTTTCCACTGCATCGACTGCGGTCTTCCCGGCCAGCCGGACCTGTCAATGGCCTCCAGAGAACCGGTCCTGCGCGTCCAGCCATCCCCGTGCGAATCCTGTGGGGGCGACCTCAGGCCGAGCATCGTGTTCTTCGGCGAACCCCTGGACGCGACCGACATCGACGCGGCCGTGGAGGCCGCCCAGCTAGCCGACCTGGCCCTGGTGGTGGGGACCTCCTCGATCGTTTATCCGGCAGCCGCCCTCCCTGGGTTGGCGGCACGTGCCGGGGCGTTCGTGGTGGAGGGCAACCCGAATCCCACCAACCTGGACTGCGACCTGCACTGGTGCACCACTGCGGCCATCGGGTTACCTCAACTGGTGGATCAGCTGGCCTCCTGAAGGGCCTACAGTCCCAGCCAGTTGCGCAGCAGCCGCGCGCCGGCTTCCCCGGATTTCTCAGGATGAAACTGGGTGGAACAGACGTTCCCACGTTCCACTGCGGCCACAAAGGGAACCTCGTGAGTGGCGGTGGTCACCAGGGTGCCGTCAGTTCCCGACATCTGGGTCACCGCGTAGCTGTGAACGAAATAGAACCGTTCGTCCTCGATGCCGGAAAACAGACGACTGCCTGGGGGAACCTCGACGCGATTCCAGCCCATGTGCGGAAGCCGGCGGGCCGCCAGGGGGCGCACAGTTCCTGGCCAGAGGCCGAGACCTGCGGTGCAGATGCCGTGCTCGGTGCCCTCCTCGAAGAGAATCTGGTGTCCCACGCAAATGCCCAGCAACGGTTTCCCGGTGGGCAACCACCCCTCCAGCAGCTCCGCGCCCCCGGCAGCCTGCAGCCCCGCCATGCAGGCAGCGTAGGCCCCGACGCCGGGCACCACCAGCGCATCACATCCCGCCAGTTCCCGGATGTCCGCGCTCAGCACAACCTTGCCCCCGGCCGCCGCCAAGGCACGTGCTGCAGAATGCAGGTTGCCCGATCCGTAGTCGAACAACCCCACCCGGGGTTTCAGAGCGCCCCCTTCGTGGAGGGCACGTCCACAACGCGCGGGTCAAGGGCGACGGCGTCGCGCAAAGCGCGGGCGAGAGCCTTGTACTCGGCCTCGACGATGTGATGCGGATCGCGGCCCGCAAGAAGCCGCAGGTGGATACACAAGCCAGCGTTCACACCAAGGGACTCGAAAACGTGGTAGGTCATGGAACCCGCATAGGTGACACCTGATCCGCCGATACGGGCGTAGGCCTGTCCCTCGGGTTCACCCGAGCACACCACGTAGGGGCGCCCCGCCACGTCGACCACACAGTGCGCCAGAGCCTCATCGAGGGGCACCGTGGCATCCGCGTAGCGCCGGATGCCACGTTTATCCCCGAGGGCCTCGCCCAGCGCCTGACCGAGCACGATCGCGGTGTCCTCGACGACATGGTGCCCATCGATGTGCACGTCTCCGCTGGCCTGGATGTCAAGGTCAATCAGGGAATGCCTGGACAGCGCGGTGAGCATGTGATCGTAGAAACCGACCCCGGTCGAGATCCGGCTCAGGCCGGTTCCGTCAAGGTCGAGGGTGACGGTGATCTCTGACTCGCTGGTGGTCCGGGACCTGGTTGCGGTGCGGCTCATGAATGACGTCCTTCCGGATTGATCTCGGCGATGGCCCGTTTGAGGGCCGCCATTTCCCGGGGGGTGCCTACGGAGGCCCGCAGGAATCCCTCGGGTCCGGTTTCGCGAATCAGCACCCCTCGATCCAGCAGTCCCTGCCACACGGCGTGGCGGTCCGTGAAGCGACCGAACAGTACGAAATTCGCATCCGAGGGCACCACCTCGTAGCCGTGGCCCCGCAGCCAGCCCTGGAAGGCCCGACATTCCTCGGTCAGTTCCTTCACCTGGGCCAGCAGCTCGTCTCGGTGCGCGAGGGCCACCCGGGCCAGGACCTGGGTCTGGAGGCTCAGATGGTAGGGCAGTCGCACAATCCGGCAGGCGTCCACGACCTCCGGGGCAGCTGCCAGGTATCCGACGCGTCCACCGGCCATGGCGAAGGCCTTCGACATGGTGCGGGTGATCACGAGCCTGGGATGTCTGGCCAGCAGCGACAATGCCCCGGGGCGGCGGGAGAACTCCTGATAGGCCTCGTCGACCACGACGATCGCGTCCGTGGCGAAGCAGATCTCATCGATCACCTCCGGAGCGGTGCACGTGCCGGTCGGATTGTTTGGGGTGGTGATGACGACCACTGCTGGGGTGTGGCGTTCCATCGCGGAGAGCATCAGGTCGGCATCCAGCGTGAAGTCCGGATTGCGGGGTTCGGTCACGTAGGTGGTGCAGGTGTTGCGTGCGTACTCGGGATACATGTAGTAGGTGGGGGTGAAGGTCAGCATCTTGTGACCTGGCCCTCCGAAAGCGGTCAGCAGCTGCCCCATGATCTCGTTGGATCCGTTTCCCACCCAGACATTGCGAGCAGTCAGACCATTGCCGAGATAGGCCGCCAGGTCCTCACGAAGTGCTACCGCCTCTCGGTCCGGGTAGCGGTTCATCGTCGCCGCGGCTTCCTGGATGGCCTCCCCCATGGCCCGCCTCAATTCTCTGGAGGGCGGATAGGGGTTCTCATTGACGTTGAGGACCACGGGCACGTCAATCTGCGGTGCGCCGTAGGGCTCCTCCCCCACCAGGTCTTCCCGGAGCGGCAGGCCGGAGAAGCCGCTCATCGCCTCGTCCTGACCGTGATCGCAGCGGCGTGCCCGGGCAAGTCCTCGGCCAGCGCGAACCGTTCGATCCCGTCAGCGATGTCACTCAGGGCCTGCACCGAGTAGTCGATGACGTGCACGGTGCGCATGAAGGAACGCACGGTCAGGCCCGATCCGTGGCACGCGCAGCCCGCGGTCGGCAGGACGTGGGTAGAACCGGCCGAGTAGTCGCCTAGGCTGACGGGCGAGAAATTGCCGACGAAGATGGCACCAGCATTGTTGATCCGGGCAGCTACCTTTCCGGCGTCGCGGGTTTGGATCTCCAGGTGCTCTGCGGCGTAGGCGTCAGCCACATCAACCGCCTGGTCGAGGTCACGCACCAGCAGTACAGCTGACTGTTGACCCGTCAGAGCGGTGCGGATCCGCTCCCGGTGTTTTGTGGCGGCAACCTGAGAGCCCAGCTCGACCGCCACCAAGTCGGAGAGTTCAGGGGAGTCCGTGATCAGGACGGATGCGGCCATCGGGTCATGTTCGGCCTGGGAGATCAGGTCGGCGGCCACGTAGGCGGGATTCGCGGAGGAGTCCGCGATAATGGCGATCTCGGTGGGTCCGGCCTCGGAATCGATGCCCACAATTCCCCGCACCAACCGTTTCGCAGCCACCACGTAAATGTTCCCGGGACCGGTGACCATAGCGACAGGTGCGCAGAGGCCGGCCACACCATAGGCGAACATCGCGATTGCCTGGGCCCCGCCGACGGCGTAGACCTCCTCAACCCCGAGCATGTGACACAACGCGAGGATGTTCGGGTGCGGCCAGCCGCCGAAACCGGCCTGCGGCGGGGATGCGACAGCTATTTCCCGGACACCGGCCACCTGGGCAGGGACGACGTTCATGATCACGCTGGAGGCCAGCGGAGCGAGCCCGCCCGGCACGTAGAGACCGACCCTTTCGACAGGAATATTACGCAACCCCACCCGGGCACCCTCGGCTAGGACCACGGGGGCGGGGTCGGGATCACATTCCAGAGTTTCGGCGACCACGCGGCGACGCCTGATGGATTCCTCGAAGGCTTCCCGGAGCTTTGGGTCGAGTTGTTCGGCGGCCTCCACCAGAACCCGCTCCGGCACCCGGAAGGTCGCGGGAACCACACCGTCGAAGCGATGCGAGTACTCGGCAAGTGCCTCAGTTCCTCGCTCACGGACTGCGTCGCACACCTCCCGTACCGCATCCATGGCTCCCGCGACGTCCAAAGCCGCTCGGGGAATATGGGCGCGATAGTCACCCACGAGGTCGGTCAGGTCAACCGTTCTAAGCACAGTCGGTCAGTCTACCGCCGCGATTCTCCGAGGTTCCGATGGCGGTACCTGATGTGGTGGCGATTCAGGCCAGAACGCTGCGAGCAGCATCACGGGGGTGATGGCGCAGAACGGCCCCACCAGCAGAGCGGACATCGAATGTAGGGTCAGGTCGATTGGGATGATGTCCCCAGCGGAAGCCGCAGCCAGGCGGGCGTCGAAGGTCGGCGGCAGGATCCACATCCCGCCCAGCCATGTGAGCAGACAGACCGCCAGCGCTCCACCGACAGCCGCCACACACACCCACCAGCCGCGGTCCCTGAACCACCACCAGGAGATCAACCCGATTGCGATACCACTGAGAGCGGCGAGCAGCGCGAACAGCGCATCCGTCGAAAAGACCTCGGCGAGCCCTCGTTCCGGCAGGCTCGCTCCGAGTTCCTGGGACACGAGATACCCGGGCCTACGCGCGAGCCATGCCCAGATGAGGGCGCACAGAACTCCCAGCCCCAGCAGCAGCCCGAGGAACTGAAGCACACGCCACAGCAGGCGTGGCATGGCCCGGGAAGGGCGGGCCTCAGCCATGAGTAGCTCCCCTCCCGAAGGACACCGCATTCGGTCCCAGGAGTGCCTTCAGATCGGCGAACAGCGGCGAGCTCGGGGCAACATGGAAACCATTGCCAAGCCGGAAGGTGGTGAGCCGGTCACCGTTGCGGAGCTGGAGATGTACCTCCGCCGACCCGGGATGGCCCGACAGTACCTGCTTGAGGTTGCCGACAACCCCTGGAGTGCAACGCATCGTCGGCAAGGTCAGCACCACCGGTCCCAGGCCGCCGTCAGCGCTCACCTGCGGGGCGTGCACGTCCTGAGCTCGCATCCGTGCCCGATCCTCCGAATCCTCGACCACTCCCTTGACCGCGACGATGGTGTCCGGCGCCAAATACTGGGCCACCGCATCATAGACCTTCGGGAAGACCGTGACCTCGATGCTGGCCTCCAGGTCCTCCAGCATGAGGACCGCGTAGAAGGCCCCTTTCTTGTTGACCCGTCTGGTCACCGAGGTGATGAGCCCGCACACGGTGGTCTCGCCTCGGAATCCGCCTTCCGCAGCGAGACTCGAAACCGAATGTTTGCCGTGCTGAAGCAGCACATGTTCCAAGCCGTTGAGCGGGTGGTCAGAGACATAGAGTCCAAGCATCTCCCGCTCGAAGGCCAGTTTCGTGCGCTTGTCCCATTCGTCCAGGTCGGGGACGGGTTGCCTGTCGAGACCACCTTCCTCGCCATCACCGCCGAATTCTCCGAAGAGGTCAAACTGCCCGTGTTCCTCGTTCTTCTTGAGTTCGATGACCGAGTCGACGGCATCCTCGTGGACGGTCATCAGCGACCTCCTGCTGTGTCCCAGCTCGTCGAACCCACCTGCCTTGATCAGCGACTCGATCACCCGCTTGTTGCACATCAGCAGGGGCGCCTTGTCGAGGAAGTCGTAGAAGTCCTTGGCCTTTCCAGCCCGGGCCCGTTCCGTGGTCCACGCGGAAACCACCTTGTCGCCGACGTTGCGGACGGCCCCCAGGCCGAAACGGATGTCCTTTCCGACCGGGGTGAAGGCGATCTCGGAGGAATTGACGTCGGGCGGCAGGACGTGAATTCCCATGCGACGACACTCCGCCAGGTAGCCGGCAGATTTGTCTTTGTCATCGCGGACCGACTGCAGCAGGGCTGCCATGTACTCGGTCGGATAGTTCGCCTTCAGGTAAGCAGTCCAGTAGGAAACCACCCCGTAGGCGGCTGAGTGAGCCTTGTTGAAGGCGTAGTCCGAGAAAGGCAGCAGGATGTTCCAGAGCACGTCGATGGGTTCCTGACTGAATCCTCGTTCCTGCATGCCCTTGCTGAAGCGTTCGTAGTGGGCGTCCAGCTCTGCCTTCTTCTTCTTGCCCATGGCACGGCGAAGCATGTCGGCGGCACCCAGCGTATATCCGGCAAGCTGCTGAGCGATCGCCATCACCTGTTCCTGATAGACGATCAGGCCATAGGTTTCCCCCAGGATCGGTTCGAGGGCTTCGGCGAGCTCCGGGTGGATCGGTTCCACCTTCTCGCGTCCAGTCTTGCGTCGCGCGTATTTGTTGTGCGAGTCGGCCCCCATGGGACCGGGGCGATAGAGCGCGCCGACGGCGGAGATGTCTTCAAAGCAGTCGGGCTGCATGGAACGCAGGAGCTGTCGCATCGGGCCACCATCGAGCTGGAAGACCCCCAAGGTATCGCCGCGTTGCAGCAGGTCATAGGTGGCCGAATCGGTCAGGGGAAGATCCTCCAGTACGATATCGACGTCGCGGTTGATCTTGATGTTGTTCACCGCATCGGCGATCACCGTGAGGTTCCGCAACCCCAGGAAGTCCATCTTGATCAACCCGAGGGATTCGCATCCCGGGTAGTCAAACTGGGTGATGATGGCACCGTCGGATTCCCGTTTCATCACCGGGATGACGTCCTGCAGGGGGGCATTCGACATGATCACCCCCGCGGCGTGCACGCCCCACTGGCGTTTCAGGCCCTCGATTCCCTTGGCCGCCTCGACCACGGTCTTGACATCCGGGTCCGAGTCGTAGAGGTCCCGGAACTCCTGACCCTCGGCGTAGCGCTTGTGTTCCGGGTTGAACAGGTCTGGCAGCGGAACCCCCTTGCCCATGACGTCGGCAGGCATGGCCTTGGTGATCCGCTCCCCGACGGCGAACGGCATGTCCAGCACCCGGGATGCATCCTTGACAGCGGCCTTCGCTTTGATGGAGCCGTAGGTGATGATCTGGGCAACCTTGTCGGAGCCGTACTTGTTGGTGACGTACTGGATCACCTCGCCGCGGCGGCGATCGTCGAAGTCGATGTCGAAGTCCGGCATGGAGATGCGTTCGGGGTTGAGGAACCTCTCGAACAGCAGGCCGTGCTCGAGTGGATCGAGGTCGGTGATGCGCATGGCATAGGCGCACATGGATCCAGCCCCCGATCCACGTCCGGGACCCACTCGGATGCCGTTGTTCTTGGCCCAGTTGATGAAGCCCGCAACCACCAGGAAATAGCCGGTGAATCCCATCTTGGAGATGATTCCGGATTCGAACTCGGCACGTTCGATGACCGCATCGGGAATGCCGTCGGGGTAACGCTGGTGGAGTCCCTTCTCCACTTCCTTGTGAAACCAGGAGTCCTCGGTTTCGCCCTCTGGACAGTCGAAACGTGGCATGTACGTGCCAATACCCTCATCGAAGACGGTTTCGATGCGTTCAGCGATGACCAAGGTATTATCACAAGCCTCGGGGATGTCCTTGAACAAGGCTCGCATCTCCTCGGAGCTCTTAAGGTAGTAGCCGGAACCATCGAATTTGAACCGGTCGGTCTGGGCCTTGCGGGAACCGGCCGAAACGCACAGCAGGGTGTCGTGGGCATCGGCGTCCTCGGCATGCACGTAGTGGAGGTCGTTGGTGGCCACCAAAGGTAGGTTCAGGTCCTTGGCGATGCGGAGCAGGTCACGTCGCACTTTATTCTCGATCGACAAGCCATGATCCATCAATTCGACGTAAAAATTACCCTCCCCGAAGATGTCGCGGAACTCCGCCGCCGCGGCCCGTGCGTTGTCGTACTGGCCGAGTCGAAGAAAGGTCTGGACCTCACCCGAGGGGCAGCCCGTGGTGGCGATCAGCCCTTTACCGTATTCGTTCAGGAGTTCTCGGTCGGCTCGGGGTTTGTAGAAGAATCCTTCCAGGGAGCTTCGAGAGCTGAGCTTGAACAGATTGTGCATGGCCTGCTTGTCGGAGGCCCACATCGTCATGTGGGTGTAGGCGCCCTTCGATGCGACGTCGTCGCCGGTGCCGTCACCGAACTGCACGCGTTTGCGTTCGGTGCGATGGGTGCGGGGAGTGAGGTAGGCCTCCAAACCGATGATGGGTTTGACGTCGTAGTTCTTGGACGCCTTATAGAACTCATAGGCCCCGTAGAGGTTCCCGTGATCCGTGATCGCCAATGCCGGCATGCCCATACGTTCCGCGCCCTTGAACAGATCGTGGACGCGCGCGGCGCCATCGAGCATCGAGAACTCCGTGTGGCAGTGCAGGTGTACGAACGTATCCCCCATGACCGCTCCTTCCATCCGACCCGAACGGGCACCAACCCTACCCCGGGAAGCGGATCGGGCCTGCATGGGCCACTTGGGAACCGCGTAAGCTGACCCCCATGCCCCAACCGGACCACCTGCGCTGCTCGGATGCGGATCGCACGGCCATCGAACAGCTGCTGACCGATGCCTACTCCGACGGTCGCCTGACGCGCGAAGAACACGATGAACGCCTCAACAGGACCTGGGAAGCAAAAACTTTCGGAGATCTGCGGGAGATCACCACCGACCTGGTACCCACCACTCCCAAGCCCGCCTCGTATCTGGTGGAGAGCACCCGGGACGACCAGTCGCGCGTGCTGGTCGATCCTGCGGGGGCAGGGCCGGAAAGCGAGAACATCGTCGCGATCTTCGGGGATGCAAAACGGGGCGAGGGCTGGCGGGTGCGTGCCAACACCCACGTAAACACGGTCTTCGGCGACGTGAAACTGGACCTGACCAAAGCCGTGTTCGATTCCGCGTCCCCCCAGTTGAACGTCATGGTGGCCATGGGCGATGTGGTCCTGCGGGTTCCCACCGGGGTTAGGGTCCGCAACGAGGCCGCCTGCATTTTCGGGGACGTGGGGGTGGCCGGTCTGGAACCGGATGAGAGCGGCCCAGAGCTGGTGCTGACCGGTGTCTGTATCTTCGGAAACGTCAAGGTGTACGGCCCGAAACACAAATCTTTCTTCAAGAAGTTCAAGGAGCTGCTCTGAAACTGTCGGGCCAGCCCCACCCCGGGCCTCGTGCCAGCAGGATGGGAACACGGCCCGCTGAGGTGAAGAGTGAAACCATGAACACGAACCGCACTTTTCAGCCTCCCCTCGGAGGAACTATCGCCTACCTCCTGCTCGGCTGGCCCGTTATGTTGTTCGCCTTCATCATGGTCGTGACCTTCACGGCGCTCGGAATCGGTACAACCGTCATCTGGGTTGGCCTCCCCATCCTGACCTTCGCCCTGTTGATGGCCCGCGGGTTCGCCACCATGGAACGGCATGTCCAGGCGGGACTCTTCGGACGCGAAACAGCAGCATTGCACTATCGACAGCGCCAAGAAGGGGATTCCTGGTTCAAGGCGATGCTCAACGTCATCGCAGATCCCCAATCATGGCTCGATGTCCTGTGGGTGTTCGTGGGCTTCATCACTTCCACCTTCACATGGGCGCTCGCCGTGGCCTGGGCAGGTCTGTGCACAGGGCCGGTGATAGGCCCCATTTCCGCTCTGCTCAACGAGATTTTCCACTCGAATGGCGGCGGTCTCGCCTACCTCTACTGGTGGGGCACAGGTTTCACTCCCATGTTGAACCCGACCCTCGTGAGAATCCTCGATGCACTCATCTACATAGTGGTGGGATTGCTCGCCATCAAGCTGGCACCACCCGTGTTCCGCGGACTGGCATGGCTGCGCAGCTCAGTAAGCGATGCCCTGCTGAACCTGAGGGCCCGCAACAATGCCCAGATCACTCAGCTCCGTGACTCTCGGGCTGCGGTGCAACGCGCCGAGACCGGAGCCCTGCGGAAGCTGGAACGCGACATTCACGACGGTCCACAGCAACGACTCGTGCGACTCAATATGGATCTGGCCCGCACCCGCAAGCAGATGGAACAGAACCCGGAGCGGGCCCGCGAGATGCTGGGAGAGGCCATGGCCCAGACTCAGGAAACCCTTGCCGAGCTGAGGCAGCTGTCCCGCGGTATCGCACCGCCAGTACTGGTCGATCGTGGGCTCGAGGCCGCCATCGACGAGACCGCAGCGCGCTCCGCCATCCCGGTGACCGTCTACTCCAGCATCCCCGGGAAACTGCCCGACCACGTCGAGCAGGCGGCCTATTTCGTGATCTCGGAGTCCCTTGTCAACGCCAACAAACACTCCCGGGCCACCACAATCGACCTGATCACCGCGGTCCAGGACGGTTGGCTGTACGTCACCATCACCGACGACGGCATGGGAGGTGCCTCAACGGCCAAAGGACACGGTCTGGCAGGTTTGGAGGAACGCCTCCAGGGAGTCGACGGGAGGTTGTCCGTGACTTCCCCGACCGGGGGGCCAACCACGATCGAGGCGGTGATCCCTTGCGAATCCTGATAGCCGACGACTCGGTCCTGCTGCGGGAGGGCCTAGCATTGCTCCTGGGCGACGGCGGTCACGAGGTGATCGCCGCCGTCGGGAGTGGAACCGAACTGGTACCCCGTGCACTCGAGCTGCGTCCCGAGCTGATCATCACTGACATCCGCATGCCCCCGTCGAACACCGACGAGGGCCTGCGGGCCGCCGTCGAGATCCGCAGCCGTTGGCGGGAGGCCCCCATCCTGTTGCTGAGCCAGTACGTCGTGGCTGCCTACGTGCAGGAACTGCTCGCCGACGGCGGCACCCACCTCGGTTATCTCCTCAAGGACCGGGTCGCCGACATCGACACCTTCCTGGAAGCTGCGGATCGAGTCGCGGAGGGCGGGCTGGTTCTCGACCCCGAGGTGGTGGCGCAGGTTCTGGGGCGTGGTCGCAAGGCGGACCCCGTTGCCCAGCTGAGCCCCAGGGAAAGAGAAGTCCTGGGACTGATGGCCGAGGGGCATACCAATGCCGGCATAGCGAAACGCCTGGTGGTGACGGAAGGGGCGATCGAGAAGCACACCCAGCGCATTTTCTCCAAGCTTGGTCTCCACCCGGACCCGGGCGTTCACCGCCGGGTGAAGGCCGTCCTGACCCTACTCTCCAGTTGATCCCCGCCCCACGGGGGCTCGAGAAATCAAAAAACTCGAAGTTCGCTCACAGCGATCCCCGGCTTCGCCCTGACCGAGAATCTCGCCGGTCGGCACACGGTCTGTGAATCAACCTTCTTGTTCACGGACCGCCCACCGATCAGTGGAACTTCTTAATCCGAGGAGAAGTCGAGGCCAGCCGCGAAAAAGGCACACTGCCATCGACGATCCCGACGCGTTCTTCAACGAGCCCCCACCAGCAGCGAATGATCACAGTCCCGAGCGCGACCGGACCCGTTTCGAAACCGCGACTGCTCGATTTCAGCCATATGTACTAAATCGTGGAAGGAAATTTTCTTGTGACGATTGCGCTCAGCGCTCAAGGCCTCCATCGTGTCGTCACGACCGGACGAACCGAGACCAGCATTCTGCATGGATGCGATCTGGAGTTGCAGGGAGGTGGTCTGACCGCGGTCGTGGGACACTCCGGTTCCGGGAAATCTTCGCTGCTGATGTGTCTGAGTGGCTTGGACGAACCGACTTCTGGCACGGTGACGATCAACGGTCGCGACGTCTATCAGCAGTCCGCTGCCAAGCGCGCGAAGATGCTCCGCTCCGAGGTTGGCTTCGTCTTCCAGCAATACAATCTGGTGCCCTTCCTCACCGTTGAGGAGAACATTGCTCTTCCGTTTCTGCTCGACCACGAACCGGCACCCCATGACCTGGTACGGGACCTCATCGAGTCGTTCGGCCTGAGCTGTTGCAGCCGCACACCAACCCGCTTGCTCTCCGGTGGTGAACAGCAGCGAACAGCACTCTGCCGGGCGCTCGCTCGCCACCCCGACATCGTGTTCGCGGACGAGCCAACAGGTGCTTTGGATTCGCAGAGTACGCAGATAGTTCTCGGAACTCTCCGGAGAATGGCCGATGAGGGACAGATGATCATCATGGTCACCCACGATCTCGACACGGCTGCCATGGCGGACAGGATCGTGATCATGCACGACGGCCGAACCGTGAGACATCTTGGCCGCTGTACCAACCAAGAGCTGCTGCAGTTCATGACCGATCCAAAAGCGTGAAATCATGCAGCGATATGTGATCAGAATGTTCGCTGATGATTGGAAACAGTGGGTGCCAGCCATCGCTGTGGTAGCGGTGATGGCGACCATGATTGGGCTGTGCGTTCACCAGTTCGCGTGGACCAGTGACTCGCGGTTCCGCGCTGCGGCAGAGGTGCCTCGGGTGTCCCGGTTACGGAGTTCCAGATCCTCTCGGTCACGATCTACGCCGTGGTTGCTCTCATCTCGTGGGTTGCCCTGACCGTGGTGGGACGGACCAGCATCCACGCCATCCGCCGCACCTACGCCCTGTTGCTGCTGCTCGGGGCAGCTCCAGCCGCGGTTTTCGGGTCGACGATTCTTCTCCTGGCCATTGTCAGTCTGTGTGGCGCGTTCCTTGGAGCACTCGTGTCGGTGTTGTTGAGTTTCTGGATCGTTCCGGCATTCAACGCGATGATCTCGCCGACAGCCCGCCTGCCTGAATACGCACTCACCGCGTGGGCGCCCGTCGTTGCCATCGTCGCAAGTGTCCTCACCGCGTTGGTGGGTGGACTTTCACCAGCTTTTCATGCTTCCCGCGTACGTCCCGGTGCGGTTCTGAGAACCCCCGACGGCCTTGGCCGAGAACCAGCCTCCGGCCTCCGGATTTTGTGTAGTGCGTTTTTCCTCATCGTCGCATCAGGTCTCGTCGCCTCCGCCGGATTCGCTGGCCCGCTCGGGGTGACCGGTCCCGGCCCGATGTTCAATCTGGCCGTCACCGCGGGCAGCAGCGCCCTCATGGCCGTCCACGTCCTGTGCCCACAGCTCATGAGCCTCATCCTCTGGGCGCTCGGCAGCCTTCTCTCACGCATGGGTCTTGTCGTTCCTGCCCTGGGCACCCGTTCTGCCGCGTCCCGCGTTGGCGCCAGCGCCACAACGATCGCTCCGCTGGCTGTTGGCCTGGGAGGTATCGGGCTGTTGCTGTGCGCCGTGAACTCCGTCATTGCGTTCACCGATGCGTTTCAACCGGGAACTCGGGCAGACCTGACCGACGTGTGGATGATGGTTGCCGTCGTCGCCATAACAATGCTGGCCACCAGTGCCGCCGTGGTTGCCCTGTCGGCACGCGGCCGGGAACGCGAAATCGCTCTTCTTCAAGCGGCAGGCATGCGAGGACGACACGTCGGCGCCCTGATCGCAGCCGAGAGTTTCGCGATGTCCTTGGCCGCCTCCATCGCGGCAGCTGATCCCGTCATGGCCGGAGGACTCGTCTGCGCCCTTGCGTCGAGAGCGACGCTCACCAGTGGCAGCTCAGTGGTTGTGTGGCCCGTGTCAGTGATGCTGTGGGGTTTGATTGCTTCATGGGGTGCTCTTTTTCTCATACTCCTCATGCCTGCGTTGGCGCCGCTTCGCCGAGGAGCTGGGGCACAGCTGCGTCGGCAGGAGAACTGACGTCTCCAGGGAATTCAGTGCTGCAGAACCACAGGAATTATCCCTCACCGCTGTTTCGCCGGCATTGGTCACATTCGCCTGCTCTGGAGAGCCAGCAAACTTCAACCAGATCAGCAAACAAACGGTAGATCAACCTGGACCATCACCCCTGTATTTGCTCCCGAAATCGACTCAAGAGAAGAAGATCTTCAGAGTGGTCTCGGGAGCGTCCTGCAGGTCAGAGGAAACGCTGAGGGTTCTCGTCGGAGGCCATGTCAACCTTCATGTCAATCTTCACCTTCTTCCCCTGAACGGTCACGTCGGAATCAAAATCCAGGGTCAAGTTCTTCACCTGATAAGTGTTCTTCTCCACTACCAGGGTGAGCAGGAAGTGACTGTTCGACAAATTTTTGATACGGCTGCTGGACCCAGTTTTGTTGATGATATTGATCAGAGCCCCATGCGAGGGAATCAGTTGAAAAACGTAGTTTCTACCCTCTTCTTTTACGCCCACCTTTTCAGGATTTTCTGCACACATCTCCACTGACGCCATGGACGACTGTTGCATCTGCCCAAGCAGATTCTGTATCCCTTCCTCAAACAACACTTCCTGGCCTTTTTTATCGACACATCCTCCCTGCCTCAATCGGGCGTAGGTATGATAATTCTCCCCATTTTGTTGGAAGAGCGTGTAGAGCTTTGCGTCACTGGTTTTCCAGGGGCTGGCTGAAACTTCGATATCGACTCCAACCTCGCTCATACGCTGATCGCCGGGCTCCTTGGATTCCAGATCCATGTCCATCTTCATGGTCGTGTTGTCCATCGACATCGTGAGCACGGCATGCATGGCCACAGTCCGGTCATGATCGGGGATGAGTTGCTGTGACGTGCCGCGATTCGTGGCCTTGCTCAAGGTATCGCTGGCATCAAGG
>JABCNW020000046.1 GCA_013333945.2 Propionibacterium sp. | reverse complement strand
GAAGGCTCCGCCGACTAGGGCGAGGCCGCCTGCTACCCAGTCTTTGTCGTTGATGGCTTGGACGAGGGCTTCGCCGTCTTCGAGGAGGAAGGTTCCTGCCAGGGGTGTGGTGGTGTCTTTGCGTTCGGCTGTCGCGCGTCAGGCTATGTGGCAGGGGTAGTTAGTTGCTGATGCAGTGCTCTAGCTGAAAGGTCTGAGTTGTTTTGACTCGTCCTGTGGCGATCCCGGTGGAGAAGAAGCTCCGCATCAAGGTGAGATCTCGATTGTTGAGGCAGCCCGCTGGGAGAAGGTTTCCGGGCAGGCGATCGGGAACTGGAAACGGCAGTTCCTTGAAGGCGGCAGAGCCGGGATTGAGGCGGGTAAGTCCACGTCCTGGGAGCAGCAGCTTGAAGCCGAGGTCGCTGAGTTGAGTTGACTCAGGGGTTGGGTGAGGCTGCGGTTGAGATCCGGATATGGAAGAAGAAGCGCGGAGGATCGCCTGGGCCCTTCCAGGGCCTCGAAGTGATCCGTGTGGTGGCGGGCATGTCTATCGCGGGGTTCTGTCGACTGATCGACATGCCCGAACGCACCTGGCGCAGGTGGCAGGCCAAAGCGAAGCGGGCTGAGCCGCCGAAGGGCCGGTAGCCGCAGCCGGCCAGACAAGCCACTCGGCCCTTGGTCACCACGCATGCGTTGGCCAAGCCGGAGTGGGGGCATCGCAAGATCTGGGCGATGACCCGTCATGACGGGCATAAGCTCTCCCAGGCGACCGTGTTGCGGCTGCTACGAGACGACCACCTGATCCTGCCCTCGGAATTACGCCAAGCAGCGTCGAAAGCTCACCAAAGACCGCAAAGCTGTATTCACGAAACCCCGACCGGCCCTGTACCGGGTGTGGCAGCTGGATCTTGTCCGAGTTCGAGACCACTTCGGGTGGGATTTGGCGGATCGCGGGGTGCCGGGACTGGTACTCACAATACGAGCACCCTTGGCATATCTCGCTGACCGCGAACCAGCATGACGCGATCACGGCGATCGAGCTCGCCCTGGCCGACTACGAGCCCATGTTCGGGCATCCGCTCGTCGATACCTGTCCCGTCAACGAGGACACCGGCGAGCTGCTACCCGTGGTCACGATTGTGACCGATAAGGGTGGCCCGTTCCGGGCGCTGAACTTCGAACTGTTCATCATGGGCCACCCCGATCTCCGGCATGTCCGCACACGGGTCCGGGCACCACGCAAGAACGGGTCCCGGGGACGCGGGTTCGGAACGTTGAAGTACGAGCGCCTGTTCCCAGGCGACATCCCCGACGCCCTCACACTCGTCGAGCGAGCCGAGGACTACCGCATCGAATACAACACCGTGCGCCCTCACGAAGCCATCGCCTGGAACCGGCCCCTCGAAGTCCACCTCGACCGCGCCAGCGCGATCATCCCCACCTTCTAACAAGAAGAAACCCTGCCAACTACTTGACGCGGGACACTTCCAGAACGGTCCAAGCCCATGTGGAGTACGCGAAAGCTTACTCCATGCTTCCGCCCTTGACGCCAAATCGCTAGCGCTCGCCTGTAAGGTAAGTTTTCCCGTCAAGAAGATCGGCAAATCACCGGAAGGCAAGCGGATCGCAGGGATTTACCTGGATCACAGCCCAGCCTTGTGAATAAGTTTCAGTGTGAGGGCCTGGGCGCTCTGCTGGGCGTGGAGGTCGTAGAGTTGGTACAACCAAATCTACTTTATGAGCACGGGTGCAGAAAGGTAGCACGGGATGGTGAAAGATAGTGCCAGTTTAATCGACGAGCCGCGGTGGCATTTCGGCGCCGGGGCAGATGGTAAGCCCCGCTCCTACAACCAGTGGACCGCCGACTGTCGCAACGCCAATGGTGATGAAATCTGGCCCTACGAGGGCGACGGCAACGTGCGGGATGGCATGGAATCTAGTACGGTCGAGACGTTCTGGCGGGTTGATGACTACTTGGAGAGATTTGGAGTCCGACTGGATCGAGTCGGCGATCCGCGTGGAGCATATCTCTTCGTCGTCAGCGGTCTGCGCCCTGCGGCTTTCGCGGAACGCTCCATTAGCCCGAACGCTGCGAGGCTTCCTTACCACAGGTATCGTGTGGCGGGACGGGAGGTGCCATCCGGCTGGCGGATCGAGACGGGCCAGGTGGTTTGCGCCCATGGAGCCCGGGGAGGAGGCCAGCAGGTGCTGTTTCGTGACTCCAGCAATCAGCTGGTCAGCGTCGAGGAACTGACAGGGCTGGGTCTTCTGGAGGAGGTACGGGAACGTGTCTGATTGTTTCGAGCGGCTGGTGTCGGTACTCAACAATGCAGGCGTGTCCGTGTTTGACGCTGGAGGCTCCCGGCTTATCGGGCGTGAGAGTAATGCGCGCACCGTCGTTTTCTGGGAGAGCGCCGGGAAGTGGCGTGTAGATCATATGGACTGGGTGGATCAAAAGCCCGTCGCAACTTTTTCCACCGCTGATCGTGACATGGCATTGCGGTGGTTGGTCTGTTGCGTTGCGAATCAGTACCGGCACCGGATGGGGTGGCCATGGTTGTTGCCGCTGCGAGCGGTGCCGGGGTTCGCGAGAGGTTGGAGTGCGAGCCGCGTTTCGGAGGATAGTGAGAAACGTGGCATCCGGGCGATGGGTCAGCTGATTCGGCCTGACGGGGGGTCGGTGGAGGGGCAGATGCTTACCGCATTCCCGTCAGCTGTCGAATTGGCGGCCCTGTCGCATCTCATGGACTTTAGTCCCGACCAAGTGCTGGATTCCTATCTCACCCCGGAGGGCGGCGCCCTGGAGTCCTTGGTGGAGTCAGAGAACCCGGTGGCGGTTATGGGAGAAGGTTTTCGACGGATGGTCGCAGCCGTTGATTTCCGGGTGGTTGCGGACGAGGATGGTTTTCACTGGTCGGTGCCAGGCATGGTGTTGCACGTCTGGATAGAAGATGGTTGCTGGTGTTTTGGTCACACCGAACGCGGTGAGGAACGTACCATGGATCTCGTCAGCGTCGACCGCGATCTGGTACTCCGTTGGATTGCCTATGAATGGTTGAACGGTGTGCGTCGCAGCCGCGGCTGGCCGCAGATTATGGCGGGATACTGGAAGCCGGTGATGGCGCCCGGCTGGAGTCAGCAGCAGCTGGGCGATCGACACGGAATTTTGATAGGGCCCGGAGGTGATGCGACCGAGGTTATCCTGCACGCTTACTGGGTCAATGCCTTGGATGTGTTGTCGCATCTGATGAACCTGGACTTGGAGCAGGTGGTTGATTCTTTCTTGGCCGAAGATGGCGGCCTGCTGCGCGAGGTCGTCGATTCTGGGCCGAAACGCAGTAACCAGAGCGTGTTGGACTATGTTGCTCAGTATGGGGATCGTCTCGACCGAGTGGGCGACCCCCGTGGCAGCTATTTCTGCGCAGTGCCTGGTCCTAAACCCTATTCCTTCGAGCAACGGTCACTTCCTCCGAGCGCGGTGAAAGAACCCTACTATCGGTACCGTCTGCTGGATCTACCGCCGTATGTGACCTTGGTCAGTGGCATCATTGCTCCGTGGTTCGGCCAACCGGGCGGCGCGCGTCAAGTGCTCTTTCAAGTCGGCGAGATCCTGTTGACAGCTGAAGAGTGTATTGACCTGCACATTCTGGAAGGAGATTCCTGATGTCAATCATGGATGAGCTGGTATCTTACGCATCAGAAGCCGGTGCAGAGGTGACAGACGCTCCCGACGGGCATTCCATGAGTTGGAGCGGCGGGCTTTATGCGCATCATTTGTGGCGCACGGATGATGAATGGTTCTATGGGTACAGCGAGCGAGGTCGGGAACGTGTCCCGACCATGTGGAGTCCGTACGATCAGCTCACGTACAAATGGGCGGCAAGCCGGATCGCGATCGACGCCCGGGCTGCGCTGGAACTCCCAGCTATTAATCTGCCTAATACTATTGAGACTTTGGGGCCCGAATGGCAAGTTGGTCAGCTGACCTTGCTGACGGGATGTCTGATTTTGGAAGGCGAACGAATTCCTGCAGAGGTGAGGACTATCTTTCCACAGTGCCGGCACCTCGTGGAGTATTCCTACTTGATGCGGTCGTCTTATGATGAAGTTTTGGAATCATACAGGAAATCCGACGGTGCCCCGTGTCTCAGTTCATTCGTATCGTGGTGATCGTCATGTCATTCTGGAGGGTCGCGCGGTGTGCGCGCTGTACAACGTTTCAGGGATTTGGTTCGAGCATGGAGTGCAGGTGTCCGCCGTCTTTTGTCAGGAGACTGTTGATTTCTTGTGTGAGGGTGAGGGGCATGAGGTGTGAGAGTGTGTTGAGGTTTTCGTGACGGGGGAAGACGGTGCTCATGACCATTGGTAGGTGGATGTTGTCTGGGCTGATGAGGCGTCCGTGGTTACTGTGTTGGTAGTGGTCGTATAGTTTTTGGACCTGCCATCCGGGTAGGAGGG